>DUPM01000081.1 GCA_012838315.1 Clostridiaceae bacterium | reverse complement strand
TTATTAGTTGCGAATAGCAGCTGCAATTGGCGTGGAGAAGTACCCAAGAGGCTGAAGGGGAGGCTTTGCTAAAGCTTTAGGTGGGGCAACCCGCGCGAGGGTTCGACTCCCTCCTTCTCCGCCATATGAATTGACCATCGTAATCCGAACCCACAGGGGTTGGACACCGATGGTCTTTTTCTTGAACCGCACTAAGTAGAGGCGCTCTCAACTCTTTGCATCTCAAATGCAAATTGGACTCAACTTTGAAAGTCTGATAAACCTGAAAGCGAATACTATAAACGAGGGGATTCGAACCCTGGTGTCTAATACTATTCTGGCGGCAAATCACCCTGTTTACTGTATAAATCGGTTTCTTTTAGGTGCATAGGCGCGCGGGAAAGAATGGGTGAGTTCTTATTTCTGTTGATTCTTGTATTTTCTTTCTTTCATTTATTCTACCACTAATCGGAACATAGGTGGTAGAATCGGAACATAGGTGGTAGAATGAGTACAAAAATGTCAAGTTGCTGGAGGTAGTAGACATGATTGAGTCAAACAGGCTTGAATTCAAAAGAATCTACACAGAAGACATAAAAAAAGAAATCGTTGCATTTGCAAATTCAGATGGTGGCGAGTTAATCATTGGCATGGATGACAATGGTTCAATTATCGGCGTCGACAACCCGGATGAAGTTTCTGCACGCGTTACGAATATGCTTCGTGATGCAATCAGTCCTGATATAACTCTGATCACAAATGTCAGTTTCACTTCCCAGCAAGATAAATCACTGGTTCATGTTACTGTTAGCAAAGGTGGAAAAAGACCCTACTACATTACTAAAAAGGGCATGACATCTTCAGGTGTCTATGTTCGGCACGGTAGTTCTTCGGCACCTGCATCTGCTGATGCTATCAGAGAAATGATAAGAGAAACAGACGGATATCGTTATGAAAGCAATCTATCATTTGACCAAACTCTAACATTCGACTATTGCGCAAGGGTTTTTGCTGATCATGATATTCTATTTGGCATAAATCAAAAGAGAACGATGAAAATGGTTGATTCAGATGGGAACTACACAAATCTTGCAATGCTGCTGTCTGACCAGTGCTTCCATAGTATTCAGTTTGCCTGTTTTCAAGGAACTGAGATAGGAACATTCACGGAGCGCCAGCGATTTTCAGGCTCGATTCTTAAGCAACTTGAGGATGCTTTTCATGCCTTAAATCGATATAATCGCACTCGTTCTGAAATACACGGTCTACGCCGAGTCGATAGCAGAGATTATCCGGAAAATGTTTTGCGAGAAGCACTGATCAACGCAATTGTTCATCGCGATTATGACCGTGATGTCAGTACAAACATCAGAGTTTTTGATAATCGAATAGAGATTGCATCGTATGGTGGTTTGCCACCGAACACCACGATTGATACTTTTCTGCTAGGCCTTTCAATGCCAAGAAATAAAAACCTGGCAGACATTTTTTATCGACTGGAATTAATTGAAGCTTTTGGTTCCGGTATTCCTAAAATGACAGAAATCTATAAGGATAAAGGTATAAGGATAGAATTCAAAACCTCTCCTTCGGGCTTTATGATTGTTTTACCAAATATCAATTATCGAAATGAAAATGTTCCTTCAACCACAATCGAAGCAGAACATGGTGACCCCTCGAAGTCTTTGCTTGAGCAACGTGCTCAGACAGCAGCAGAAATTATACAGAAAAAAGGATCAGTCACCAGACAAGAACTTGAAATTGTCTGGGAAGTTGGCAGAAGCACTACGAGCAAATGGCTTGATCAACTGATTGAATCTGGTTATCTGATTCGGATTGGTTCTGGTAGAAATACTAAATATGCCAAACGTCACCCGAATGGATGACGCTTGAGTGTCTTCACTAAGCTTCGTTTTAATTATTGGAATCACCATGTATTGAGATATGGAGAATGATTGGCTGAGATCGTTAGGAGCGACAATACCATGAGGACATATTTAAGATATGCCATTTCTGTCAATAGAAAGGCACCGGCGAATGTTCAAGATGCCGCGCGAGATCTATTTGAGAAGTGTAGGAAGTATTCCATAAACGATAAACTCAAACTTGTGCTTATGCCAATTAATACCCCGGAGTATCCGTTGGTGATGGAGTTTATTGAAAAACACAAAGAATATGCCTATCGAAACATTTTTTATGAGCATAAATTTACGAAGAAAGAAATCGATGAAGCTGAGTATTATCGGCTCGCAACAAGATCCATTGTCTGCGTATCAGGCTCGACAGAATTTAATCAGTATTGTTGCGACAAGAAGACGTTTCTTTGGAC
>DUPM01000080.1 GCA_012838315.1 Clostridiaceae bacterium | reverse complement strand
TTTACTCCGTTGGTTCTGAATTGACGTTTAATCGCAGTGAATTTTTGGCACAGCCCAATGATCGTATTGCTGAAGCGGTTTATACCGCGGAACAAAGTGATGTCGTCGTGTTATTTGTTGGATTAGATGAGACGCTGGAAGGTGAAGAGGGTGACACCGGCAATAGCGATGCATCCGGCGACAAACAGAGCTTATATCTTCCTGAGGTTCAGAATCGATTGATTGAAAAAGTGACGGCTACAGGCAAGCCGGTGATTGTATGTCTTATGGCTGGAAGTAGCATTGATTTGTCATATGCGGATAAGCATTGTGCCGCGGTGCTTCAGGCATGGTATCCGGGAGCTCTCGGCGGTCGTGCAATCGCAAATGTTCTTTTCGGGAAGTCTGCTCCAAGCGGCAAACTTCCGGTCACCTTTTACAGACAAGATAACACGCTGCCGGACTTTACGGATTACTCAATGTCGGGAAGAACATATCGATATATGACTGAGCTACCACTTTATCCTTTTGGTTATGGGTTAACTTACGGTCATGCCGGCTTGCGATGTGAGTATGCTGATCGTGAAATTAAGGATAGCGATCCATTGCGCATTTCGCTTGTTATGGATAATAAAGGTGAAAGACCCATTGAAGAAGTTGTCCAAGTGTATTGTCGTCCCCAAGAGTCTAATGATGCACCTCCGAATCCTGTTCTTTGCGCATTTAAGCGTGTTCATGCAGACGCTGGACAGACCATCCGTTTCGAAATGCTCGTCGAGTCGGATCGGTTCACTGTTGTGGGAGAAGACGGGAACCGTTACGTCGCGTGTGGTGAGTGGGATATTTTTGTTGGATTTTCTCAACCGGATTTGCGAAGCAAGCAATTGACGGGCATCGAACCGATTGCTCTTCGAGTGTCTGTGGATCGTGCATAATCGTGCCGACAAAGATTTCTTTTCTGAAAGCGGCTACAGGTTATTGACATCCGAATCGAAGGGTTGTAATCTGTAATAGACGAACACCGTGCTCGAGCACGGAAGGAGTTCGAAATGACAATCAAGTATTGCGACGATGCCAGAAATCGATCTCAATAATGTGCGATTGTCTCGAAATATAAGGTAAATTGTTTTTTTGAAGTGGGCCGCTTGCGGCCGAAGAGAAGAAAGGAAGGAACGAACATGACTGAGTTTTATCCGAACATTCCCAAAATCCGCTATGAGGGCAGCAAGTCCAAGAACCCGCTTTCTTTCCGTTTTTATAATCCGGAAGAAGTTGTTGCCGGCAAGACCATGAGAGATCACTTAAGATTTGCGATGTCATATTGGCACACGATGGTTGCTGAGGGCACCGATATTTTCGGATCCGGAACAATCGATAAGAAGTATGGCGCGACCGACCCGCTTGAGCAGGCCAAGAACAAGGCAAGAGCTTCTTTTGAATTGATGGATAAGCTTGATATCGATTTCTTCTGTTTCCATGACAGAGACATCGCTCCCGAGGGCGCAACGCTTGAAGAATCCAATAAGAATCTTGACGCTATCGCAGATGTTCTCGAAGAAGGCATGAAGAAGTATAACAAGAAGCTTCTCTGGGGTACGGCAAATCTTTTCAGCAATCGTCGTTACATGAATGGTGCCGGTACTTCTCCGAACGCCGATGTTTTCGCATATGCGGCAGCACAGATTAAGAAGGCTCTTGAAGTGACTGTTCGTCTGGGCGGTGAGGGCTACGTATTCTGGGGTGGTCGTGAAGGCTACGAGACACTTCTGAACACGGATATGGCTTTTGAGCAAGCTAACATGGCTCGCCTGATGAGAATGACTGTCGATTACGGCAGAAGCATTGGATTCACTGGTGATTTCTATATCGAGCCGAAGCCGAAGGAGCCCATGAAGCATCAGTACGATTTCGACGTTGCGACCGTTATGGCTTTCTTGAAGACCTATGGTCTCGAGAAAGATTTCAAGATGAACGTCGAAGCCAACCATGCCACATTGGCACAGCATACATTCCAGCACGAGCTTCGTGTTGCTACAATCAACGGCGCATTTGGTTCTGTTGATGCAAACCGCGGTGATACGCTTCTCGGATGGGACACGGATCAATTCCCTACCGATGTTTACGATAGCACCATGGCGATGTACGAGATCATTAAGGCAGGCGGTTTTACTAAGGGCGGCTTGAACTTTGACTCCAAAGCACGTCGCGCTTCGAACGCGCCGGAAGACGTTTTCTACAGCTACATTTCCGGTATGGATTGCTTTGCACTCGGTTTGAAGATGGCTTACAAGCTGATTGAAGACGGAAGAATCGACAATTTCGTGTCCGATCGTTATGCCACCTTTAATGAAGGCATCGGTGCAAAGATTGTCGCCGGAGAAGTGACAATGGCAGATCTTGAGAAGTATGCACTGGAGAAGGGCGAAGTCAAAGCTCAGAGCGGACGCCAGGAGCGTCTTGAGAGCATCCTCAACGACATTCTTTTCGGTTAATTAATTAACGCATTCAGCGGAGGTAATATCATGGCATATCTGATCGGTGTTGACATTGGTACTTCCGGCACGAAGACCGTCATTTTTGACGAAGCCGGGAAGACGATTGCACAGGCCACCATAGAGTATCCCATGTATCAACCCGAAAACGGCTGGGCCGAGCAGCATCCCACTGACTGGTGGGATGCTGTTGTCGGTACTTTGCAAAAAGTTATCGCCGAATCGGGCATTGATACTTCAGACGTTCGCGGCATCGGTCTCTCGGGACAGATGCACGGTCTGGTTATGTTAGATCGACAAGACAAGGTCATTCGTCCGGCTATTATCTGGTGTGACCAGAGAACCACGGCAGAGTGTGACCAGATTACGAATCTTGTTGGTGCAGAGCGCTTGATTGAGATCACTGCGAATCCTGCACTCACTGGTTTTACGGCTTCTAAGATTCTTTGGGTTCGCAACAATGAACCGCAGAATTATGAGAAGTGCGTGAGTATTTTATTGCCCAAGGACTACATACGTTTGCGTCTGACCGGCGAGCGTGCCACTGAGGCCTCGGATGCTTCGGGCATGCAGCTTTTGGATATCGGCAAGCGCTCTTGGTCTGATGAAGTGTTGACGAAGCTTTCCATCGACAAGTCACTTTTGGCACCGGTGTATGAGTCGCCGGAAGTCACGGGTGCGATCACGCAAGAGATTGCAGAGCTGACCGGTTTAAAAGCCGGCACGCCGGTTGTCGGCGGTGCAGGAGATAACGCAGCAGCTGCTGTCGGTACCGGTGTCGTTGCTGATGGACAGTCCTTTACGACCATTGGCAGTTCCGGTGTTGTATACGCACATACTGCAGAGATGCACATCGATCCTAAGGGACGCGTCCATACTTTCTGTTGTGCCGTTCCGGGTGAATGGCACGTCATGGGCGTGACGCAAGGCGCAGGATTGTCGCTTAAGTGGTTTAGGGATAATTTCCTTGAGTCATTTTCGGAGACGGCAAAGGCGATGGGTGTCAGTCCATATTATCTGATGGATCAAGCGGCAGGGAAGATTCCGATTGGTTCCAACCGCTTGTTGTTCCTCCCGTATTTGATGGGTGAGCGTACCCCGCATTTAGATCCTTATGCTCGTGGCGTGTTCTACGGACTTTCCGGCGTTCACGGTAAAGCGGACATGATTCGTGCCATCATGGAAGGTGTATCTTACTCTTTGAAAGATTGCCTTGAAGTGATTAAGGGTATGGATATTGATGTTAAGACGATGCGCGCATGTGGCGGCGGTTCAGGTCCGTTCTGGCGTCAAATGCTGGCTGATGTCTATAATTGCGAGGTCGAGACCACCGATTCAAGTCAAGGACCTGCTTTGGGCGTTGCATTACTGGCCGGTGCAGGTACCGGAGTTTACGGTAGCGTTCGAGAAGCTTGTGAGGCAGCGATTCACACCAAGAGTAAGAATCCTCCCGGTGCTGCCGCCAGCAAGGACTATCAAAAGTTCTACGATTTGTTTGTTCGTATTTATCCGCAACTCAAGGATACCTACAAGACCTTGTCGACGCTTTAATGCGACAGACATAATGTCAATCTTTTATGAATTTGGGGCCGGCGTTTCGCCGGCTCTTTTCATATAGCGATGTTTTCAAGTATGATGAGATTGCACCCCAACGAATAAGGAGACGTAGCTGATGAACATCATTGAAACAGAAGCTCTTACATATGCCGGCATTCTTCATTATCCGCCGCTACGGATTATGGAGGGTGCTGTGACTTTTTTAACTGGAGATAGCGGCTCGGGAAAAACGACGTTATTGCGGCTGATCAATGCGACATTGTCACCGGAATACGGCCATATCTTTTATCGCGGCGAGGATACTCGATTATCGGACCCGCTAGAGCTTCGTCGAAAAGTACTATTGACGGGACAATCGGTCTTCTTGTTTGATACGACTATTCGAGATAATTTTCACATGTACTATGAATACCGCGATTTGCCGACACCGAGCGACGAGTTGATTGACCGATATCTTTCGTTGTGTATGGCGCCGTTTGCGCTCGATTCTTCATGCAATACATTGTCCGGTGGAGAACGCCAAAGAGTGTATTTGGCCATCTTTCTTTCGTTTGGCGCTGATACCTTATTGCTTGATGAGCCAACTTCGGCCCTAGATCGTCATTTAAGTGATTCGGTCTTTTCGAATATTGTCTCGTTCGCCAAGAATTCGGGAACGACGCTGGTGGTTGTCAGCCACGACACGGAACTCGTAAAAAAGCATGCAGAATTTGAATTGAATTTGACCAATGAGGTGAGGCGATGAATGGTATTGTAGAACTTCAAATTTGGCAGTTTTTATCTGTCTATTTGCTGTTGTTTGTTGTCTTGGGCATTTTTTTGAAGATGAAGCTTAACCAGACCAAAAAACTTCTGCTTTCGAGCGTGATGATGACGATTCAACTGATTGCCGCCGGATTTGTTTTGACCTTCATTTTTGAAAGACCGCATCCTGCGTTCACAATCATCTATTTATCTGCCATGCTCGTTTTTGCATCGTATCAAGTCGTCAGCAAAAACAGAAAACTCAATCGGAAGTTCAAAATTTCGATTGTTCTATCGTTATGGTCGTCGGGAACGCTTGTGTTGGCTATGTTTGTTGGTGTTATTGTTGGCGTTAGTATTTTTAACCCGCAATATACTATTCCTCTGGGCGGTATGATCATAGGAAATGCCATGACCGGAATCAATCTCGGAATGAAAACATTTACCGAGAGCATCGCAACGCAAAGGAATAAATTGGAAAATCTTCTGAACTTGGGTGTAGATCCCAAGCGCATATTGTTGCCGCACGTGAACCAAGCCCTGGAAACGGCTTTGATGCCGACGATCAATTCCATGATGGGTATGGGTATTATCTTTCTTCCGGGCATGATGACCGGGCAGATTCTATCGGGGACTAACCCCACAACAGCTATACTTTATCAAATTGCAATCATGATCGCAATTTGCAGCACAGTATGTCTGGCTGTTTTTGGGGCCCTGATTTTCGGATATCGAACACTATATAATAGTCGCAAACAGTTCGTATCGTTTCTTCAGGAGTCATAAAAATCGGTAAGTCTACGATTTAATCCAGCCCTTTTCTCGAAAACGAAGCACAAAAAAGTAGGAGATTGCTGCCAAAACGATACCCAATATGAATGATACCCAATAGTATGTAGTCAAACCAAAGCTTTCCAATGGAGATTGAATAGAGAGTATAACTTCAAAATAGTGCGACCCGGGTAGGGCCGAATAAATGATAAACGCGAAAGTCGTGTGATTTGAAAAAAACACAGTTGCCAGTGTTATGGGGAAAGACATCAAAAGGGCCGTTTTTCGAGTCGCGTCGGATAACAACAAAAAACCCCAATATGAACCGCAAGTGATTATCACCGAAAATATAAACCAAGGCGATAGTCTTGCAGTATTTTCGGGAAATCTTGCGAGATATTCGTAACTGCTGATCATAGAAAAAATAAACCAAAGCATAGCACCGGGTATTGCGCCCAGAAACGAGCCAAAAAATCCGAGTAGATACCGGGGATTGTAGTCAGAGCGGATTGTACCAGAATCATGTGTCCAATCGGTACCGACCTCCGGCGTCTTCTCAATCAAATCCGCTGGGATTCCGGAATCTTTTAGGTAAGTGGTCACGCGTAACAATAAGTTGTGAAAATCCGGAACCGCGTTGTGAATAATCGGCAAAAAAATGGTAAGTTGCGAGTCATCAAGAACAATAGCATGAGATGAGGGGTGATCCTGATGATTGAGATAGTCTTCCATCCGCAATAAAAAATCACGATCAATGCCAAAAGCAAAAATCGATAGCGATACGCGTGATAAGTGCGACTGGATTTCTGCCTTAGTAAAATAGCCGTTGCAACGACCCGCAAGATGAGACGCATCAACAAAACTCAGACCGGTCTGGGCGGTCAACTGCTCGGCTAATTCGGATGCCAATGTCATGACGTTATCTTTTACCCCCCCGGATAGATATTGTCCCTGACGAAAATGAAACGTGATTATCATAACAGGAAGAGAGAAAAAATACAATAAATTTTATATAGAGCGACAATATTTGACAATTATCCGAGTAATAATTTGAATTTCATTTGCGGCAACGAAGTGATAGGTGAATTTCGTTAATTGTCGATTAACACTTTTTTCGCGATTTTTTCAAGTTCAGACAATAGGTTTTTTACAAAAAGGGGAGATAATATAGATGTTAGCAGTCGGACGCAGAGAGTGCTAATCAGCAAGATTATTTATTGAAAGGAGTTGTTTTGTATGGCAGGACTTGTACCGTTTAACCGTAAGAACGATGGCATGCGCGCCGGTGCATTTGATGGCTTTGACAGCATGCTCGATGACTTCTTCTCGGATGCTTGGCCATTTCG
>DUPM01000079.1 GCA_012838315.1 Clostridiaceae bacterium | reverse complement strand
GAGAGACGTTGGATGTATTCCGGAAAGGAAGATTTCTCGATGTCAACAGCCGGGTCGGGTCGGAAAGTCGGATGAACGCCGACTTTGAAATCGGTGTCCGACAGAATAGCCGTGTGCGATTCCAGGGCGTCAGCGGGATCGTCCGTGGTGCACAGGCGCTCGACATTTGACTGAAGAATCAGACCGCGCGCACTCATGTTACTCTTGGAAAGCATGTTCGAAGAGATATCCCATATGGCATCAGCGTTGGATGGTGTAATATCCCCCGTGAAGCCGAAGTATCGAAGTAACTCCAGGTGGCTCCAGTGATATAAGGGGTGACCGGCAGCATAAGATACCGTATTGACCCAAGCATCGAACTTTTCGCGATCTGACGCATCCCCGGTGATAAGTCGCTCATCTACACCGGCACTTCGCATCAGCCGCCATTTATAGTGATCGCCGCGAAGCCAGATCTGGGCGATATTGTCAAAACGGATGTCTTCGGCAATGTCCTTGGCGTCGATGTGACAGTGATAATCGACAATGGGCAAGGTACTCGCAAAGTCGTGGTACAACCGTTGTGCTGCAGGACTTTGGAGAAGAATGTTATCGTTGCAAAAGATGTTCATAGTGTACCTCGAAGGGCGGATGAGGATGATGACCGTCCGGGCTGAAGTGTTGTTATTATATAAGAATAGTAGCGCATGGATTGCTAGAAAACAAGGTTTATATATGCTAGAATACTAGAAAACAAGATGTGGCCGAGCGGTACTGTCATCTTGCGCGGATTTGTCGCCGCTTTGGAGGACGATTATGAATATCAATCAGTTAATAGAAGATGCACGAGTGGTTCCGGTCGTGATCTTGGAGCGATTGGAATTAGCCGTACCGACCGCACAGGCGCTTCTAAGAGGCGGATTGCCGCTTATGGAAGTGACGCTTCGTACGGACTGTGCCCTGGGCGCCATTCGAGAAATATCGAGCCGGTGCCCCGAGGTATGCGTAGGGGCGGGAACCGTGACCTCTGAAGCGCAGGCCTGTGCGGCAGTCGATGCCGGAGCAAAGTTTATTGTGTCCCCGGGATTGGATGTCGCGACGGTCAGATACTGCGTTGCGAATGATATTCCGGTTTTTCCGGGTTGTGTCACACCGACGGAAATAATGGCGGCTTTGGCCGAAGGGATCCGTGTGGTGAAGTTTTTTCCGGCGAATGTCTATGGTGGAGTTAAAGCACTTCGCGCTCTGGCGGCACCGTTTGGCGATGTTCGATTTATTCCGACCGGAGGAGTAAATGAGAATAATCTCAAGGAATACCTTGATGAACCGGCGGTCCTCGCCATCGGCGGCAGTTACATGTGTTCAAGTAAAGACATTAATGCAGGGAATTTTCAACGTATCGAAGAACTGACAAGGACCGCCATAGAGGCGGTTAAAGAATGGAAGGCCGGGGTGTGAAGATGAGAGTATTAACGTTCGGAGAAATTATGTTGCGACTGAAGACACCCGGTCATGAGCGTTTCTTTCAAAGTTCGAAAATTGAGGCGACGTTTGGCGGCGGCGAAGCCAATGTTGCAGTCTCCCTCGCGCAGTTCGGTGTGGATGCCTCGTTTTTATCAGTCCTTCCGGACAATCCGATTGGAGATGCGTGTATCGGAGAACTCAGGCGTTTTGGCGTGGATACGTCTCGCGTTCAACGTGGCGCAGGCCGTATGGGCATCTACTTTCTAGAGACCGGCGCAAATCAGCGCGCCAGCAAAGTCGTCTATGATCGCGCAGGCTCAGCGATGGCGAGCGCTGTCGTTGGCGACATCGACTGGGCTCGCGCGCTTTCAGGGATCGAATGGCTCCATATTACCGGCATAACACCGGCGATTTCAAAGTCGGCTTTCGAGCTCAGCATCGAAGGCTTGACCGAGGCTCGGGCCAAGGGTATTACAGTATCGTGTGACTTGAATTTTCGCAAAAATCTTTGGAAATACGGCGTTACGGCCGAGGAAGCGATGCCGCAAATTGCGTCATTATGTGATGTCATTATCGCGAATGAAGAGGATTGCCAGAAGTCCCTTGGCATAAACGCAAAGGTTTCCGTAACGTCCGGAGAACTTGAGACAGATAAATACAAGGTGCTGTCAGAGGCGGTCCTGGCAAAATATCCGAATGTTAAGAAAATCGCAATCACCCTGAGAGAAAGCATAAGCGCTGATACAAATGCGTGGTCGGCATGTATGAATAATCGAGAGACGTTTTTGATCAGCAAGCGATACATGATGTCAGATATTGTCGATCGTGTGGGTGGAGGTGACTCATTTGCGGCTGGATTGATATATGGATTACTATTACAGCAAGACGCGGAGATTCTCGAAAAGTTTGGCGGCGAGAGGATGGCAGATGATCAGGACGCTTTAGAATTCGCGGTCTCAGCCAGCTGCCTTAAGCATTCGATTCCCGGAGATTTTAATCGCGTGAATGTTAAAGAAGTGAAAACACTGATGAAAGGTGATGCAAGCGGCCGCGTTCAGCGATAAGATAGAAACATATAGCAAAGCTGCTTGATGTTTCTTGAGAAGATTTTGATGGTTTTCGTGAGAAAGCTCAAGTTGCTTGCCCAAGCCACATTATCGATCTTTTCGTGTGAAAGAAGGGAGGCAACGATCGCTTCCGACAGATGAAGATGTTGGACGGTTGGAAAATGTATG
>DUPM01000078.1 GCA_012838315.1 Clostridiaceae bacterium | reverse complement strand
TTATTTTGAGTGATATTCGAAGAATCAAAATGACCAAACCGCTGATGACGAAACTTCCGGAAGATATGAAAATCGGAAAGAGATATCTTGTGGTCACAACCGCGCACCAAACCAAGAGGTATATATTAGGGTATATATGTTCCAATGGAGGGAAGCCATTTTACCCGGAATACCCATCGGTAGTATGTGCAATTCAAGTGTTTTTGCGTAACACCAAAATGGCGCTGACATGGTTCAAGAGCGAGTTGGGACCTGAGCCGGAATAACTCATTCGCGCTAAAACGTATCCATATACAACTTCTGCATCCCCTAGTCTCATGACTGGAACGTGGCGCAAAATTCATTATCAGAATCTGCCATTAAGCTTCAGGTTCGTCGATTCGGGAAAAATACTACGCTACCCAGCCCGGCTCCATGAGTTGCAATGTGAATCCGTGTTTGGACAAGTCCGTATTGTTGCCGCAGAAGCGACAGTGTCCGCCCTCGAGGATAGAGATGGCGCCGGCACAAGAAGGACAGGTGAAGACCTCGTTGTCCGGAAGCGCCTGGGTCTTGGATTCTTTGTTTCGGCTAAAATCGGCCGTGAATGGTAGTTTTTCGCTGATGAGTTTGCCGTCTTTTACTCGGATAAGTTGAACCGTCATATGCGCGCGGATCGTCTGATATTCTGTGGAAGGCATGGTAAGAAGCTTGTTGTAAGAAACAATCATTGCGTCAGCGACATCTGCGTATTGCTCAGAAGATTCCACTTTGGACACGAAGTGGATGTTATCGTCTTTGCCTGCGAGAAAGTAAGCTCGGACGCGAGATTCAAAGTCCGAGGACACCTCGCCGGCGGACATGTTGGGATCGTTTTTTCGAAGTATTTTACAATAATCCGATAGGCGATTGTCTCTCACGACTCTCGGGAAGAAGACAAAAACAAGCATTGGGATTTGCACAGCCATGTATGGCAATAATCCAAAGATTAAACCGATAAACAGTCCGATCAGTATATTTAAGACAACGTTGCCATGAGTATTGTCAATCAGTTGCTTGATGATGATAATCAACGAAGTGATACCCAAACTTGCAAACAAGAGTCGGTGGAAATCGAGAGCGGTGATACCACGTGATTCGCCGGAGATTTTGTTTTGATATTGTTTAATGTTGAACTTGGTGCCGCAGTAGGGGCAGCCGTTCATGCATTCAGCGGTGGGGCTCTCGGACCCGCAATTCGGACAAATCTGAGATTCCTTGCTTTCTTTGGTTGACAGAATAACAAAGATGGAGGGCTGGGTTTGTTTGACCGTGAGAGACTCGCTGCCCAAAGAATAACGCTTGCGCTTCTTGAGATTCGTATGAATCATGGCGTGTGTGCAGTGTCCGTCGCGATATGAAGTAACACAGGCCTTGTGACCATTTATAGGCTTGTCGAGCGATTTGAGATTAGAAAATTTCTCAGAGAACTTGACACCCAGAGCTTCGCGGCGACGTTTTGCCAGATAGTCCGCGAACCAATATGCTTGAATTGCCATGTCCGACAGATCTTGGTCGTCTCGTCTTCTCTCGAGGTATTCATTCAAAAATACTCGCCAACCCGGCACGGTAGATTCAGCATTGGCGAGAGTAGAATCTTTTAGGGTGACATTTGTTGACATTGCTTTGACTTCCTTTGTCTTAGATATATTTGGTTTGTAATAAATATATATTAATTGTTTATCTCTTGCAACAAAATGAATTCATCGGCTCTTACCTATTTCCGAGAATAATTATCAAGAGAATGGTTCGGGGTCGCCAAAATGAGTTATAGGATTGGAAGTTGTACCAACGTATCCTAGCTTCATGGCAAATAGGATACCGCCTGAGTCCGGCACGTCTTACGAAAGCAAAAAAACTCAGGGCCTAAGGGTTTATAGCATAGCGCAGCATAATGGTAGTCTTCTGTGCCGGAGAAATAATCGATATAAAATTGAGAATGGCTCGAGGGCGCAAGGTCTGGAAACGTGAAGATTCATGTAACTTATGCAACGCGTTGACGGGGTAACGTAGAAGTTGCAAGTAACATGTGTTACGCTGTCGTCAACCATGAAGCCAGCTTGCCGGATTACGACATTTTTCGACATCAAAGGAGAACAAGAAATGCATCAACAAAAACGAATTGTCCCTGTGATCGCTGCGATTATGATTCAGTTGTGTCTCGGAACCGCTTACATTTGGAGCGTGTTTCAGGCGGGTATTGCGGAGAGCCTTTTTTCGGGCAATCACGCGAATGCGGCGCTGACCTTTTCGATTCTTTTGGCTATCTTGAGTATTGGCAGCACGATTGGCGGTAAGCTCCAGGATAAAATCGGTCCGAGAGTGACGGTTATGATCGGTGGCGTTATCTTGGCAGTCGGATTTTTTCTGGCCTCCTTTGCCACTGCGGCGATGCCTTGGGTCTTGTGGCTCACGTATGGTGTGCTCGGCGGATTTGGTATGGGTTTTATTTATTCGACAACAATTGCTTGTGCGCAGAAGTGGTTTCCCGATAAGCGCGGCATGATCACCGGTGTCATTGTGTCGGCGTTGGGTTTTGGCGGTGTCGTGTTTACGCCGATTGTCGAAGCGATTATTAAGAACTTCGGCAAGGGTGTGGTCGGGCAAGGCGAGCTTTTTTCGTTCCGCATCTTGGCGTTTATTTTCATTGTGGTTTGCTCGGTCGGTGGATGGTTTATTAAGAACCCACCGGCAGGTTATGCGCCCAAGGGCTTTACGCCTCAGCAGGTGTCTTCGGATGCGTTTGCGCTCAGCCCGTCTCAGGCTTTGAAAAAGCCGCAGCTTTATCTTTTGATTTTTTCGCTGATGCTCGCTTGCATGGGCGGACTAATGATGATCGGATTTGCTAAACCGATTGCAGTTGCAAAAGGCCTGGCCGAGACGGCGACGGTCGGTGTGTTTGCGATTACGCTGTTCAATTCTTTCGGGCGTTTGTTCTGGGGGGCCGTGTCGGATAAGCTTGGTCGCAAAAAGACGATTATGCTTCTCCTTGGATTGACCGCGGTGCTGGCGCTATGCGTTAATCTTGCCACCGGCTATATCATTTATGTATTGATTGCTTGTATCGGGTTTGCATACGGCGGCTTTTTGAGCACGTTTCCTGCATTTACGGCGGATCTTTTCGGTGCGAAGTATAATGCGACCAATTACGGAATCGTCTTGTTGGGTTTTGGTGTCGGCGCGGTGGTGTCTTCATATGTAGCCGGTTACTTCAAGAATGTCGCGGCGACGGACATCAATCTGATGTTCCCGGCGTTTGTTATAGCATCGGCGGCGGCTGTGTTGGCGATCGTCTCGATTGCCTTGATTCGACCGATTAAGAGGGATTAATCGTTCTCGAAAAAGCATACGGACGAGCTTTGGGCGATGGTTGAGTCGCGTAATCGAAAATAGATGTGTCCGGTCGATCCGATTGAGTTTGATCGTGCCGTGAACAATCTCATCGTCAATGCGTATAAACACAATCGAGATGCTGCTAAAGTGCGAATTTCAGTTGCGTCTGCCAAAGAGGAAATTCGGATTAGCGTTGAGGATGACGGCGATCCGATAGATTCGGAGTGTCTTGAGCACATATTTGAGCCTTTCGTCTCCCAAAGCGCCTCTCGAAGCAGCAGTGAAGGGAGCGGCCTGGGGTTGGCGATTGCCGCGAAAATAATCGAGAAGCATGGCGGCACTCTGAATATCGAACAATCAGCAACAGGCGACACAAAAGCATTCATTATTATGCTTCGCCCCGAAAAAGTAATGGGGTTCCTCGAAAAAGCCGCTCGTCAGCACGCTTTTAATTCAAACGTTTGCAAATAAATCTGCTTTTGGGGCTCGTCACCTGCTTCCGTAATAAGTTTTCACGAATAATGGGTGAAGGGCCTTTTTCAGGGGTGTCTTGAACTCCTCATGTCAAACAAGTATCATGTTAATATATTTCATGCCAATAAATGGCATTTCGAGTTTTTGGTTTGGGGAGTGTATGCACAAGGATACAGAACAGGAAGTTCAAGACGCTCAGGAGGGTTCGCCGGATTCGATTGAGCCCGTCGCCAAAGCTTCGCCGGCACAGGTGCTGGGGCAATTAAAGCGCTTTATCATTGAGCGTTTGTATCCTCTCCGATATCTGAATCCAACATGTTTTGAAGTGGTCGACGATTCGGTGGTCCATTTGGGCGCGACACGTTATGTGAGTCGAAGTGATGACCCCAAGTTAATTATTCCGAGCCCATTCCGTCGCGGCCTTTATTTATTCCGATGGACGGGTCGTGCGGATGCGCGGATTCTTGTCAAACTGTACCCGACTGTCAATCATTTTTCTTCCGAGGCCGTGAGTTCGCGTCTGGGATATCTTGAGGAGACACGTACATTTAAAGAACGGTTTGTGTTGTTCAAAGGCGATGCAGATAGTATGCGTCTGGATCCCGGCGAGAAGACGGGCGTGACGTTCGAGATTGATGGGCTCTCCTATAAGCGACTTTCCACCTTTTCGGCCGTCCGTGTCGGAATAGGCATTCTTTCTCGCTCAAGTGGTACTCCGCGACTGACGATTCTTTTTCGTATGGTCAAGTGGGTGTTGACCGGAAAGAAGAGTCAGGCGAAACAGTGTTTTTCCAATGCCTTTAACACCTTTGGTGAAGGCGAAATCATTGCTTCGGGCGATGAAGAGGGCTATCAAAGATACATCCGGAATTGGGAGCCGAGCGCAGATGAACTTGAGACACAGAGAGTCGAGTCGGATTCCTGGTCATCGCGTCCACTAATCAGTATTGTTGTCCCTGTGTATAACACTGACCGATCAATGTTGGTTGAGATGATTGAGTCCGTTCGCCTTCAGACCTATTCGAATTGGCAGTTGTGCCTGGCGGACGGAAGCTCTTCCAAGTCGGAAGTTCGAGATATTCTCAGCCGATATGAAAAGAATGATTCCCGAATTAAGTGTCTGTTTTTGCATGAAAATCGCGGCATTGTCGGAAATTCCAATGCCGCGCTTAAAATGGCGGACGGAGAATACACCGCGCTTTTGGATCATGACGATTTGTTATCGCGTTGGGCGCTTTATGAGGTGGCAAGAGTCATAAATGAGAACCCGATGACGGATATGATTTATTCCGATGAAGACAAGATTACCGCTGATGGGGCCAGTCGTTTTCAGGCGCACTTCAAGCCGGATTGGAGTCCGGATCTTTTACGTTCGTATAACTACATCACGCATCTCTTCGTGGCGAGAACCGCTTTGATTAATGAACTCGGTGGTTTTCGAGCCGGCTATGATGGCAGCCAGGATCACGACTTGATTCTTCGCGTTTCTGAGAAAGCGCAATTCATCCGACATATTTCCTCGGTCCTATACCATTGGCGAAGTCATGAGGCATCAACCGCACTTAATCCGCAGAGCAAGACCTACACGCTCGCTGCCGGTGCAAAGGCGATTGATAATCACCTGAAGCGGATCGGACTGTCGGGAAAGACATCTTATGATGCAGTGATTGGAACGTATAAAGTCGAATATGATATTCCCGGGGAGCCTTTGGTGTCGATCATTATTCCGAACTATGAGCAAAAAGATGTTCTGGAGAAATGCATCGATTCCATTCGCAATCAATCAACGTATCACAATTATGAGATTATCATTATTGAGAACAACAGCCGGTCAAAGGCGATTTTTGATTATTACAAAACCCTCGAGTCAGATCCAAAGATTAAGGTCTTGACGTGGTCGGGAGCGTTCAATTATTCGGCTATCAATAATTTTGGTGCGACGCATGCATCGGGGGATTATCTGTTATTGCTCAACAACGATACTGAGGTGATAGCGACGGATTGGGTGGAGCAGATGCTTCAATTCGCGGTGCGTGAAGATGTTGGCTGTGTCGGTGCGAAGCTACTTTACACAGACGGAACGATCCAGCATGCGGGTGTCGTTCTGGGATTCCGCGGCATTGCAGCGCATTCATTCAGCAGACAGCCCGGAGATTTTCCCGGATATATGAATCGGGCCATCGTCGCACAGAATGTTTCGGCAGTGACGGCCGCCTGCCTTATGGTGAAAAAATCCCTTTTCGACGCGGTTGGTGGTCTGGATGAATCTTTTGTTGTCGCTTATAACGATATTGATTTCTGCTTGAAGATTCGTGCGCTCGGGAAGTTCAATGTATATAATCCCGGGGCGCTACTCTACCATCACGAATCGTTATCGCGCGGCTATGAAGATACCCCTGAAAAACTGGTGAGATTCGAAGCAGAGGTCGCGCACTTCCGATCCAAGTGGGAGACCGTGTTGGCGGATGGCGATCCATTCTATCATTCGCATCTGGACCGTGAGATTTCACCGTTCCGCATTTCGGGTGACTAGTGGAGTGGGAAACGCTGAGCATTGCGACGACATCTTATTGAGTGTGTAAGTGTCGCGACGATATCTATTCGCGTCACTGCGAGTATTGCATCAATATCTTTACGAACCGGATATTCGCGCAAGATGATAATCCCCCGCAGATCCAACCGGCGAGCACCAATCCGGATAGACGACTTCGTGTGGCGTTTCGCTGTAAAAGACAAAATAGTTCACTTTATACTTGTCAAAATATGACTTGAAGGATTCCAAATCCGGTGAGCCGGATTGCAGACTACGAGCGACATTGGTGTGGAAACCGTAGGTTGATCGGCCGTAGGGCATATAAATTGATGCGTCATATTGACGAATATGGGGGGAAAGCGCTGTCGGAACCGCGACGCTGGCGTAGTCTGGAGTATCCGCACGAATCATCAGACAGATGGCGATGGCCTCTTCCGGTAGTTTGTAAATGTTTTCGGCTTTTTTGTAATTTTCGGCGTTGTAGATGAGGCTGCCGCTGACCGCAATCACTGCGACGCAAGCGATGACTGCCAAGCGGCGCTGAGATCCTCGCGGCACTTTCATGACAAATATAGCCATGGCAATGGCGATGATGATTGTTATCGGAATAATCCAGAATGCTCGCCAATAGACAAAACTATCTATGCCTATCATTATGGGGCCCGCAATGAGTGGATTAATGATCATAAGGAATGCCAGAAGCGGAAAATACAAGGCAAAAATGATGCGCGTGTCGTAAGAGTCTCGGCTCCCCGCTTTTTTTGATTCGCGTCCATAGAAAAATATAATAATCATCGCAATAAAAAACAACGTGAAATAAGCGCCGCTTCCCTCATACCGGTTAAACGATGTTAGAGCGTCTTGAAAAGATTGTTTTAAGAAATCTGACAAGATGAATCCTCCAATCACTTAATCACCACACTAGTGAGATATATTACGCCGCAAATGACACAAGGTACCAGGCAGAGGCCGGACATGATGAGGGGAGTAAAGCGACGCTGCCTCACGGCATATACCACGGCAAGCACACCCAACAGGCAGGGTGCGAGAGCAACGGCCATTGACGATGAAAGACAGGCGGCCAAAACGCAAAAGGCGACAATTATCCAGTTTGTGTTCATTCGAGAACGCTGCATCGCGTGGATTCCATACAAAAATAGACCGGGCAAAATAACGTTAGCTAACATCGCCTTGCCTTGCCATATTCGAAACAGCAAGAAACTTGATGATGTGTAGACAGATACGTTCCCGAAAATGGTCAATGCTGCCAGAAAAAACAATGCGTAATCGGCGTGCTCTCGTTGCCGAGTAAAAAATGTGGAGAGAATCAGATATGCAACTAGATATGATAGAGGAATGAAAATGGCCGGAAAAACATTGTGGGCGACAATCGTCGGATGCATCATGACCAACTCCGAGAAAACAGCGGTGTATATCGGGAAGGGTGACATGACGTATCTCATATGATAATTGACCAGCGGGGCGCCGGTATTTGGATCATATTCGACAATGGTATCTGTCTCAACGGCCGTTGTCGCGGTCGCAACAAAAAATGCGTCATCCTCATCAATATGCTGATAGAGGGTCAGAACGCTTCCCTGTATCAATATGAGTATCAGCGCAAGCAAAAATATCGGAGAAGACTTTGAGAGAAATACCAGAACGGAGATGGCGTGGTTTTTGATGTGTTTTCGACAAATGACAATGGATGCCAACGAGGCTACGGAACACGTAATTGCGAAAATATTAACCAAAAGATGGAGCGATGCCGATTTGAGAAGTAGTGGCATGGTCAATAAATAGAAAAAAGCAAACATGATGAAATAGCCGGTTAGCAAAGCATGTCCGGCATTTTGAGAATCATTTTTGACAATTTTAGATCGAAAAAGAAGCCCAATCAAATAAGGGACGAGCATGGCCCAAATGATGATGAGGAGTGCTTTGACAAATAACATCTGAACCTCTTATTGGATTGAATTGATTTATTCAAATGCAAAAGCATGGCAATCATTTGCGCACGCTTCTTACCCGTTTTATCCGTCGATGGAAGAAAACACCTTGAGTATATCACAACATATCCTGAGTGTAACAGACGCAACTCACTTCGTTTCGCGCTGCCATCATGCGGGGCAACGAGAAGGAAAAATAAGCTCAGTCCGATTCAAGAATCGAACCGAGCGCGTTGCATTTTCACTCTGCCTCGATCGAATCCATAGAGAAGCCCGATACAAAAGTCTGATTACCGTCTTCAGAAGCAAATAGAGTAAAATCGGCCGGCTCGGAAGTGAGTGTGGATGTAATTTTGTAGTGGTGGACGCCAAAAGCCTTGCCCTTAACGGTCGTCTTTTGGGCACTGACCCATTGAATTTCAAAATCGCTTCCGAATTCTTCTCGTATTGTTTTTGCCAGTTCTTTAAATGCAGTCTCGTCCATTGCGGACAGCATATCCGAATTGAAGTCTTTGGAAAAAACCGAATAATCCTCTTGCCGGATACCCTCAAACAGGTTCTCGGTTATGCGGTTTGCTGTGTTCTTCTGTTCTTCCGTAATGCGGGCGCATGATGTTCCGAACATCAATACCATCAGGCACACCAGGATTGTGAAAAAGCCTTTTTTTGTCGTTAGTTTCTTAGTCATTTCGATACCTCCCATAGTGTATAGATTCATCTAACCACAGCATAATCCATACCCTAAGGGGAGAGTCAATCGTCAATTCGAAACTGAATTTCAAATTGCGCCGAATACAGATCGAAGATATTCGGAGTTAACTCCACTTGCAAGAGGTGTGTGGGTGAAATCTCGTGTTCGGCCAGATATCCTATGATTTTATCGGTTTGTTCCTGAGCCGTCTCTTCATTAAAACAAACACTCAAAAATGTGCCCGCCGGAATGTGAAGACAATTATCGGATGGAGTCGGTTGTGAAATTGTCGTAAAAATGTATTTCGGAGCGAATTCACCGCTCTCGTTTTTTTCATAAAATGCACCTTGATCATAAAGATTCAAAAGGCCCTGCTGGCTAACTGCCTCGTCCAGCTTCGAATAATCGACTAAATAGTCGCTGACTTCTTTGCCATGCTCAAACGGCATCACATATATGTGCCGATCCGGAAGTTTTCGTGTTTGTATCTCGCCGCGGCAATCGCATTTTTGCGTATCGAGAAAAGGGGAAATAAATATGATTAACGAGATTCAGAGTAAAAGTAGCGTATTGACCGTCGTGAAAGTGGTACTTATTGTACTGTTCGCGGCATATATT
>DUPM01000077.1 GCA_012838315.1 Clostridiaceae bacterium | reverse complement strand
TCCATTATCCCACGCGCGTTAATCGCCGGCACATGACTATACATATCTCTCAAAAATCTGTAGTATGGTGTGTCCATACCCGTCAAATCAGCGATAAGTGGCGCAATATAATTGGGCGACATAATCTCTTGATCGATATTCGCCAAATACGAGTCCGAAATATCAAAATTTGCCCAAACCATTATTGGCGTGACGTAACGATGCACTTCCAAATCATACCGAGAGTTCGCGGCCAACTGATTAAGTAGTGCCTCACCTTCATCCGCCCATATCGCTTGGTGATCTCCGAAAAACACCAGAACAACCGGGTCGGGTGACGTCTGGTAGTAATCAATCAATTCTTTCAATGCCGCGTCGGAAATATGGAGTAGATTGAGATAGTTTACTAATTCGGTTACATATTTATCTGTATCGATTTGAATTGGCAACGCGTCCGGCCCCGTTGCGTAGCCGCTGTGGTTCTGCATGGTGACGAGATATTGGAAAATCGGAACATCGGGATCGTTTTTCTTGTGCGCACGATGGACAGCGGTCAAATACTCGTATGCCGCTAGGTCCGATGCATAATTTCGAACCTTCTCCGGATTATCAAACATTTCTATCGTAAGAAAGGTATCAATACCCATAAAAGGATACACCGTTGGTCGTTTCCATCCAAATGCCTCAAATGGGTGAATTGCCATTGTTCTGTAGCCTTCGGCCCTTAAGAGCTCCGGCAAAGCATCGATCGGATGATCGAAGTATTGAATAAACGGGTATGAACCTTGCGGATAAAAGGCCATGGTTTGGCTGGTCAGTATCTCTGCTTCGGTATTTGCCGTACTCCCCCCGAGAACAGAAAGAAACAAACTTTTCTTGACCAAATTAGCGCCCGAAAGATTGTGATAGAACGGAAGAACATCCTCATTTGTCGGTAAATCCAAATAGTCCTCATAATCCGTAAACGATTCATTCAACACAACAATCACATCCGGCTTCTTATCGACGATGGCTGGTAATGCATCTTCTTGACTGTATCTTTCAAGGATGTCCAACGCTCTTTGTTGCGAGTAATCCTCGGGTACTATGTTTTCTAAAGAATTAATGTAATGAAAAAAATTAAAAAAGACACCGTCGTTAGTGCTATTCGTAATGCTGATAAACGTCGCATAATAAAATTCAGCTTTTTTCTGCAACGCCGGATTCAGAACGAATCCCATAAAATATAGTGCGTTCAGAAAGGCAACTGTCACAATCAATATTAATCGCATTTTTCGGTGTATTTTTTGTGGTCTGCCAACGACAATCAAGCAAAGAATGAGAAGCATAATCAAGAAACTTATGATTACGTGAACATTAATAATCACCTTATACTGGGATGAAATCTCGCCGACTAAACGCAAGTTGTATATATCCCAAGGAAAAATGATCTGCTTTTTATTAATGACAACGTGGTGCTGAGCCCAGCCGAAGAAAAACATGCCAATGGTGACAACCGATCCCGTTATTCGGAATCCGGGCAACAAATAAAGTAACAAGTACATCAAAAAATATAGAAGCATATTGAAAAAGAATCGATACTTCATAAATTTCAGCCACGCCAACGGCGCAAGCTTCACTAACTCAACGTTGATAAACTGCATAAACGGATGAAGTTCCTGCATCATAAATACGGTTAACGCAGAAATGAGCAGCAATTTGATGACTCCGTATATCATTCGCTTGTTGTCGATCGACAACGCGCTCCGACTCTTTTTATTATTGCTTTCCAGAGAAGACATATATGACCCCATTTTTTAGGTCAGTATAGACATTTCCGAAACAAATAACAATCGTTCCACTGTTTTGACGTATTTTGGGGGTCTTAAACAACATGCTAATATATCTTCTCGAAATGATTTTCATTTTCATTATTTAGGGTTTCATAATCATGTGATTTTGCTTATAATATCCGTAGAACAGATTCAGGGAGGCGATATTTTGGCGGCCGTACATGCTTTTCGCGGCGGAGTTCACCCGAAACACAATAAAAACACGGATGTTTTGCCTTCAATTCGACTAAATGATTTTCAGGAAGTCGAGATTTTATTGCACCAACACATCGGTCCCCCTTGTCGCTCTGTCGTCAAACCGGGGGACTATGTTTATGTCGGCACCTTAGTCGGTGCTGCCGACCACCCTATGGCTGTCCCGATTCACTCGAGTGTCTCCGGAACCGTTCGCGAAGTTCATTATGTCGTTTCTCCGACCGGTAACCCTATTGAGGCCGTTCGTATTGAATCCGACGCAAAGTTTCGCGTCGACCCGGCGATTTCTCCACCGCATGTCGAGACCAAGCAAGATTTTCTGGATATGGTCCGCGCTTCCGGACTGGTCGGATTGGGCGGTGCCGCATTCCCGACACACATTAAGCTTAACCCGCCCAAAGGCAAGGACCCCGATATCTTGTTGATTAACGCCGCCGAGTGCGAACCATATATCACATCAGACTATCGTCAGATGAGCGAGCATCCGGATGAAATTGTCGACGGCATTCTTGAGATTATGCATTGGCTAAATATCCCCAAGGCCATTATCGGCTTTGAGGACAATAAGCCTCTTGTTCATCGCATTTTCACCCATGAACTGGCCAAGCGCGTTTACAAGACCGGCACCAAGCAACCCATAGAGGTCCGTTCCCTCAAGGCGATCTATCCTCAAGGGGCAGAAAAGATGCTCATTTACTCGCTAACAAAGCGGCGCGTCCCACCGGGCAAGTTGCCCCACGATGTCGGCGTTCTGGTTTTGAACGTTTCAACAGTGAGGTTCCTCGGGTTTCACATGCGCAACGGCATCCCGCTCACACGTCGGAGAATTACGCTTGACGGTAGCGCACTCAATACCCCCGGTAATTTTAATGTGCCGATCGGCGCTCGTATCAAAGATTTGATTGAGGCCGCAGGCGGCACGCGTGAAGAACCTCAAAAAATAATCATGGGTGGCGCAATGATGGGTGTCGCGCTCGACCGTATTGATTGCGGCATCATCAAGGCCAACAATGCTATTTTGGTTTTCGGTAGCAATGAAGCAAAAATCCCCGCCGAGTCCCCATGTATCCGTTGCGGACGTTGTGTCGCTGTGTGCCCAATGGGTTTAATGCCGACCGGCATCGATGTGTCGACGCGAAGTCGAGATGTTGAAGGACTCGAATTTTTTCATGTCATGGATTGCATTGAGTGCGGATGCTGTACATATTCTTGCCCGTCCAAGCGCTTTTTGACTCAAAGCATCAAGAACGGCAAGGTTCTTGTTCGTGCTGAATTGACACGCCGCGCGAACGAAAAGAAGCTCCTGGAAGAGTCCGATAAAATCGCCAGCGGGAAGGAGGCACCGTCAGAATCGAATTAACTTTGCTGTTGCATAGTTTTCCGAGACGGTATCTTTATATATGAAATTACAGGTATCTAATTCACCTCACGTTCGTGATGATGTCACCACACCCTCTATCATGCGTGACGTCGTCATTGCTCTTATGCCTGCGACTATTTATTCGGGCTATATGTTTGGCTTGAGAGCGATTCTGATGGTGATGGTCTCTGCTACATCGTGTCTCTTGTTTGAATATATGAGCCGAAAAATCATGAAGCGAAATAACACTCTATATGATATGTCTGCTTTGGTGACCGGCATTTTGCTTGCGCTCAACATGCCGGCAACACTCCCCTTTTATATGCTCGTTCTCGCCGCTCTTTTTGCGATTGTCGTCGTAAAACAATTTTTCGGCGGCCTAGGTAACAATTTCGTCAATCCCGCCATTGCCGCGAGAATTTTTCTTGTGATTTCTTTTCCGGAGTATATGTCCACCTGGACCTTGCGATCCGGTGCATTCGATTTCTTTGACTCGTTGAGAGGGGCCGATTTGGTCTCTTCCGCAACCCCGCTTGCATCCATGAATACGCTCCATGCTTCCGGAAGCATCGGTCACATTATCGATAACAAAGATGCTCTGCCGTCTCTTTTCGCTATGTTCATCGGCGAGCGTGCCGGATCTATCGGCGAAGTCAGTATACTGGCTCTGCTAATCGGTGCGGCATATCTCTTAGCTCGAAAAGTTATTACTCCGGCGATTCCGGCATCCTATCTCGGTAGTTTCATTTTGCTCGTTTTGTTGTTCGGGCACACGCCGATATATGGCGTTCTTTCGTCGAATACCTTTTCCTGGTCTCTTCTCGGGGAAGCTTTCTATGAGCCCCTTTACATGCTTTGCTCCGGCGGCATAGTGCTGGGTGCTTTCTTTATGGCTACGGATTATGTCACTTCTCCCTTGACCAATAAAGGTCGTGTTCTGTTCGGCATCGGCTGCGGCATTTTGACCTTTCTTATCCGTTATTATGCGAACATGCCGGGCGGTGTATCTTTCGCGATCATCTTAATGAATATTCTGACCCCGCACATCGACCGTGTCACCATGAAAAAACCGTTTGGAGGGCTTGCACATGAGCGCCGTTAAACGCATCTTACCGGCGGTAAAGTTGATTGTTATTTGCGTTGTTTGCACGCTTTTACTCTCTGCGACTTACGAGTTGACTCGTGGGCGAATTGAAAAACAATCCCTAGAGGCACAGCGCGAGAGGCTGGGCGTACTTTTTACCGAGGGCGTACGTTTTGAAGAATATGAACTGGACCGAGAGTCCTCTGCCGCACTTAGAGAAATCGACGCCGAGCCGGATTCTGTGACGCGTGTCTATGACGCATCTGATACTTTGATTGGTACAGCCGTGACCACCACGGCTCAAGGCTACGGCGGCGAGATCATCGTCACTGCCGCTTTTGCAGAAGATGGCAAGATTATTGGCATTTCCGTATCTGCCACCGGCGAAACGCCAAACGTCGGGGATAAAGTCAACGGTGCAGTCACCGCCTTATCTTTAGACGAACTTATCAACAACGACGCATCTGATGGCGAGAGATTTCTCGCTCAATTCTTAAGTCTTTCCCCTTTGACCGAAGCCTCCATCGGTAAAGGAGCAGATCAAAACGTAGATGTAATCTCCCGAGCCACCGTGTCCTCAAAGGCAACCATCAAAGCCTTTAACCAAGCCGTTAAAGCTTACATTTTCATTAACGATAAAGGAGCAGCCGAAAATGAGTGAAAACATGGCCGACAAGACCTATCTGTCGCCCGATCAGCGTTCCGAAGAAAAAAAGAAACGCAACGCACCGATGAGCATCATCCTAGACGGCGTGCTTTTCGAAAATCCCGCGCTTCGCCTGGTTCTCGGTACGTGCCCGCTACTCGCGATTACCGTTTCTGCCAAATCGTCTTTTTTCATGGGTTTGGCTGTTATATTCGTGTTGGTCGGTTCTGAATTTATCATCTCCCTCCTTAAGAACATGATTCCCCGGCGCGTAAGAATCCCGGCATTTATCACCATCATTGCGGGATTTGTCACCATTGTCGAATTCGTCATTTCCGCTTACCTTCCGGCCTTGAATGAGTCCCTTAGTATCTACATCCAGCTCATCGTTGTGAACTGCGTCGTCTTGGCTCGCGCAGAGTCTTTTGCCAGTAAACGCCCGGCGCACTTTGCTGCTCTAGACGGACTTAGCATGGGTGCCGGTTTTATGTTGGCCTTGCTCTTGATTGGATCCATCCGAGAAATTATCGGTGCCGGCTCCATATTTGATATCGGTATTCCACTTTTCGGCGCGAAAATATTCGGTGAGACCATTGAGCCGATTGCTTTTTTCACATCGAATCCCGGTGGATTTTTCGTCTACGGCCTTTGTATCTGCTTGTCGCAAATTGTGATGCGCCAGATTGAAAAGAACCGCAAGCACAAGGCGAACGCTCAAAATCAGCCCATGCCTTCCGGCGCCGGTTGCAGTTCCTGCGGCGCTTGTCCGATGGCTGATCTCAAAGCAGAAAGCGGGGTGAAATAAATGGTTCAGTCTATGATGATCATTCTCTTTTCCGCCATTCTGGTCAACAACTTCGTATTGTCGAAATTCTTAGGTATTTGCGCTTTTCTCGGCGTGTCCAAAAGTATCAAGCCCGCCATGAGTATGAGTGCGGCAGTCATTGTCGTCATGTTGGCCTCGACTGCTATTACCTGGCCGATTCAATACTACATCCTTGTTCCTCTTGATATCGGATTTCTTCAGACGCTGGTCTTTATTCTCGTCATTGCTTCATTGGTTCAAATGATAGAGATGGTGATGCGTAAACTTGCTCCGCCGCTGCACAAAGCATTGGGGATTTACCTGCCGCTAATCACAACCAATTGCGCCGTCCTCGGTCTGACTCTACTTAACATTACGGCAGAGTACACGTTCCTTGAATCCATTGTGCACGCTCTCGGTGCCGGTGTCGGCTTCGCCCTTGCGCTGTTCCTCTTTTCTGGCGTGCGGACCCGTCTTGAAAAAGCCGATGTCCCGGATGCACTTAAAGGCTTACCCATCACACTCATTGCTGCATCTTTGGTTGCGGTATCTTTTGGAGGATTTGCCGGTCTAATTGAGAATCTGTTTCAACGTTGATGCGCATTAACGCACCGGCTATTGAGAGTGGATATAACAAACTGAGGAGTCGAACATGAATACTATCGCATTTGCATTGTCGATCACTAAAAACATCTTGGTGCCCACGCTCGTCATGCTTGGCATCTCTTCGGTGCTCGGCATGCTCATATTGGTCGTATCTCATTTTTTCAGCATTACTCGCAACGAAAGGCGCGCGGCACTCTTGGATGCGTTACCCGGTGCCAATTGCGGTGGATGCGGTTTTGCTGGGTGTGACGCATATGCCGACTACCTTCTAAAGCCCGGTGCTGACACCTCTTTGTGTTCTGTCGGCGGCGCGGCTTGCGCGACCGAAATCGCTTCTATTCTGGGTACGGAAGTCAAAGCACCGGAACCTAAAGTCGCAGTCGTTCATTGCCAGGGCACACGCGATCAAACCCAGCCGCGCTTCGAATACCTTGGAACTCAATCCTGCCACGCGGCCCATGGCCTTCTGGGTGGATTTGGTTCTTGTACTTATGGCTGTCTGGGATTCGGCGACTGCATGGCAGCGTGTGCCTTCGGTGCGATGCATCTGGAAAATGGCATCGTTCATATTGATCGCATGGAGTGCACCGGTTGCGGCCAATGCGTCAAGGTCTGTCCCAAAGGCCTCATTGCTTTGATACCGACAAGATCGACCGTAGAAGTACGCTGTCGTAACGAGTGGCCGGGCGCTCAAACTCGGAAAAACTGTCATATTGGTTGTATCGGCTGCGGCAAGTGCGTCCGCGTATGCCCCAGTTCTGCCATCAAGCTCAAGGGTTCTCTTGCGATTATTGACCAGAATTTGTGCATTCATTGCGATGAGTGTGTTAAGTCTTGCCCTACGGGCGCTATCGCCTATCTCCCTCTGGGTCCGCGACCCGAAAAAATCTGACAAAAATGAAGTCTTTGCATTCGTTGATACTGTTATGATTGACATCCTCCCCTCCCTGAAAGAAGGGGATTCCTACTGCGTTCAGGCAAGCGCCTGAATCGCTTTGGAGGGTTCCTGATTCACCGAGACGGCTATTGCCATCTCTCCACAGGCTAACACGGCACGCCCTGCCGCTTCTATGTTCTTGGC
>DUPM01000076.1 GCA_012838315.1 Clostridiaceae bacterium | reverse complement strand
GGATTGTGTGGATTGTGGTCATCCTATTGCTTTTGATTTGAGGTTCGGTTTTGGAGAGGGTGTATGGAAATGTCAGAGCAGACTAGCCTGTTTATGATATTTGTCATGCACAACGGATTACGCCCTGGATAGAGTCGGAAATCGCAAATGCAGTCTGTCAAAATGATCGAAGGCGACCCCTTTGACAAAAAGCGTTGTGTTTTCTTCTTCTGATACAGCGCGGCAGAAACTATCCTTTTCCAGAGGGGCAAATCCCAGTTCCACACTTTGGAATTTTGATCCAAAGGCGGCGATGATCGCATTGAGATCACAGTGTTTTCGCGAAAAAATATGGTGAATAAACAAAGTGTCTTCTTCCTCAGCGACCACATAGGCGTCTTCTGAAGATAGGTAGTATACGTTCTCGCGCATGAACTGAGTCAAGTAAAACAAGACGAGACCTTCGTTGTTGCGCAAGTCTAAAGCGCTTTGAACAATCGATTCTCGGATGGCCCGGATTGTGCGAGTCAGGTGTTCGGGGTTGCCCATATCGAGTGGCTCGACAGTCCGGTTTTCGGGTGGCCGATCAGGGATACCGCTTTCCGAAGAAATGGAGAACGTGTACTCGTCAGCCCTTCGAAAACCGAATTTCGGATAAAAATCCACGACGCTGTCATTGGCGAAAAGATAGAAGCCGTCTGCGATATCTTTATAATCCTTTTCGACCTCTTGCATTAGCAATTTTGAGAAGCCTCGACCGCGATGTGCTTCATCGGTCATGACCGTGCCGATTTGAATAAATGTTTTTGAAACGCCGTCCATGTCGAAAGTCATGATATTTGCCGAAACGTTTGAGACGACTTTTCCTTCGATGACCATCGCGTAGGGAACATAGCGATCGGACCAATAGCCGTTGAGATACCAGGGTTCAAAGTCCAACCCGAATGTTGCTATTGACAGGGCACTAAAGCTTTGCCTTAGATCTTCTTGGTCACGTATATTTTTGCAGATTTCGAAATCGGGGCTCATATTGGGTCTCCATTTCTATAATTGAGCGATATTTTCTCTTTGATCATTCAAAAAAAGGAATCATTGCTTGCTATTGGGGTCAATTAATCATTATTTACACATATTGCACGATACATTTGCATAAAACAAGTTCGTTGCTGTAGTTCGTGAATCGGCGTTGATTTTCTGCTTCTCTGATATACGAATCTGCGCAACCGTGCGCAACGGATGGCAATAATTTGTTAAAATCAAACAACAACGCGTGTGTTTGAATCAATACGTTTGTGCGCATTGACATATTACGGTGTCGGGTTTAGTATGACATTGTGAGCAAACGGTTGCGCATTGGTTATTTTTATTTGATTTTCAAAGTAGTTTTTCGGCCGTATTTCATTTTAGTCGTGTTGTATTCGCAGTGTTTTCAGAGTGCAAGGGCGGACTTATGAGTGGCAAATTTTTCTCGTTACTGATGGTCTTTGTTATGTGTTCCTCTGCAATCGGATTTTCCGGGTGCAAGGGTTCTGAGGTTCAATTGCCTTCTGTAGACATTTTTGTACAGAAAATTCCTGCAAAGGCAGAGGACTTTGTCTGCGGTGTGGATGTATCTAGTGTCATCGCGTTGGAACGCAGCGGGGTTGTTTTCAAGGATTATGGCGGTCAACCGCAAGATATATTTGTGACACTCAAGGAAGCGGGTGTCAACTATGTGCGTGTGCGTATTTGGAACGATCCATTTGACAGCGAGGGTCGCGGCTATGGTGGCGGTAATAATGATTTGGCGACAGCGATGGAGATCGGTAAGCGTGCGGCCGCACAGGATATGAAGTTGCTCGTAGATTTTCACTATTCAGATTTCTGGGCAGATCCCAGCAAGCAGATGGTGCCTAAGGCTTGGGCCGGACTGGATATCTCACAGAAGAGTGAGTCATTATTCGATTTCACAACGGATAGCCTGATGCAACTCATCGAAGGTGGGGCTGACATCGGAATGGTTCAGATCGGCAACGAAATCAACAATGGCATCGCAGGCGTGACGGATTGGCCCAATATGGCGGCACTCCTGAGTGCCGGTAGTCGGGCAGTTCGAGAAGTGGCAACGAGAAACAATTTGGATATTCTGGTCGCAGTTCACTTTACTAACCCTGAAACGGAGAATCGATACGCAGCATATTCGTTTAACCTTAACCGATATGATGTGGATTACGATGTTTTCGCTTCTTCATATTACCCGTTCTGGCATGGAGAACTCGAAGATCTGATCGTTTTGTTGAAGGATATTTCGCAGACCTACGATAAAAAAGTGATGATTATAGAAACGTCATATCCCTATACACTTCTCGATTCGGATGGGCATGATAACACTATCTCTAAAGTCTCGGATCTGGCCGCTTATCCTGCAACGGTGCAGGGGCAGGCAAACTTCTTGGGCGATGTCATATCAGCTGTGGCCGAATTGGGAGATGCAGGGATCGGTGTCTGTTATTGGGAGCCGGCTTGGATAGCGGTGGGAACTCCAGCGCAAATTGAGAAAAATCGCGAGCTTTGGGAACAATATGGAAGCGGTTGGGCGACAAGTTTTGCAGGTGAGTATGACGCGGGGGATGCCGGTGTTTGGTTTGGTGGTTCGGCGGTAGATAACCAGGCGCTTTTCGATGCGGATGGAAGGCCGCTTGATTCGCTCTATGTGTTTGGGTATATACGACATGGGCACGCAGTACCCAAAGCGATTGATGCTGTTGAAGATGTGATGGTCGGAGCGACGATTGGAGATCCGATTGTTTGGCCGGAGGCGGTAGAGGTCATTTATAACGATGGGTCGCGCGAGGCGCAGCCGGTTGAGTGGCAAGTTGAGGATCAGTCAAAATTGGAGGCGCTGTCAGCGATGGGCGGCATCGAAGCGATGGGTACCCACGTAATCGTTGGCAATACGAGCGGATGGGCAGATCCGGTGTCGTGTATTGTCACACTCAATCCCGGAAACTATGTTATAAATCATAGCTTTGAAGAGGAAGATATGTCGGCGTGGGAAATTGTATACCCTGCGGACGGCACGGCTTGTACGGACCGGCAGAAGAAGACGGCGGATGCGTTCTCCGGCGATTATTCGCTTCACTATTATTCGGTTGGAGATGTGCGCTTTATCGCGAGACAATCGTTTACAGATCTTCCGGACGGCACGTATTCGTTGACAGTTGCGATTCAGGGTAGCGAAGAGCGAAGCGGCGAACGTATTGTTATTTTTGCCGAAAGTGCAACCGGTCGGATGGAGACCGGAGCGAGCCTTGCGGGTTGGCAGGTATGGCAACATCCTGAAATTTCTGGCATTCAGGTGATGGATGGGCAACTCTCAATCGGCATTACGGTTGAGGGAAACGGCGGCGCGTGGGGCACGATTGATGATGTCTATCTATATCGCACGGGATAGCGATTGGATGTGATGGCCTTGTTCGGCTTTAAAAATATGTGGTTCCGAGAGACAAATGATTTGAGGAATCATGAAAACAGATTTGAGCGCTACCCATGGGGAAGATTGTTTTAAGTGAGGATAAATCGACAGCAAGAGGGGAAAGCAGAATGAAGGAAGAAAAATCGGAGATTGTCATTACTTCTTTGGACGACATTGCCCGCGAATTAGGGCTGTCAAAATCAACCGTATCGCGAGCGCTCTCCGGCAAGGGTAGAATCGGTGCCCAGACGAAGGCGCGTGTGCGACAGTATGTCAAGAAGGCGGAATACAAGCCTAACTTAATCGCAAGGAGTCTGGCGCAGTCGAAAACTTATAATCTTGGAGTGGTATTGCCTGCAGATTCTGATTTGGCGGAGAAGCCTTTCTTTCAGGTGTTTTTGTTGGGTGTTTGTGAGGCCGCTTCGGCCAATGACTATGATGTTGTGGTCACGGTGGTCGTCGAAAAAGATATATCGGCACTTAAGAATCTGGTGCGCAACAAAAAGGTGGATGGCATTATCTTGACGCGATTGTTGGTACACGATTATGCAGCAGCGTACCTGAAGAGATCAGGTATCCCCTTCCTTGTTGTCGGTTCGAGCTCGGATGAGTCCTTGGTCCAAGTCGACACGGATCACGAAAGTGCTTGCGAGAACCTAACATCGCTTTTGCTTTCAATGGGTAATCGACGTATGGCTGTGGTCATCGGAAGCGATGAACATGCAGTAAATATTAGTCGATACAGAGGTTATGCAAAAGTCATGGAGAATAGACCGGAGGGTATTTGCCGGGAAATTGTTTTTCAAAACGTCGGCAGCAAGACGGCGATTGACAAGAGTGTTGAGGGCATCATGAAAGAGGGTGCAGATTGTATCTTGTGCGGTGATGATATTATCTGTAGTCAAGTTCTTTCCAAACTCAACGCCATGAACATAAGGATTCCGGAGGACATTCGTGTGGCGTCGTTTTACGATAGCGCGCATTTGAAATACAACAATCCGCCAATCACGGCTTTAGAAATTGATGTTAAAGAATTGGGGGTGATAGCGGGGCAAAGTCTGATCGACAAAATCTCGGGTAAGCCATTTACTCGAAGAACGATTTTGAATTATCAGATTGCGCTCAAAAAATCAACGCAGTGATTCGAATAAAGGTCAACGCGCCCGCCTCTAAGTGTTAAAGGATAATGAAGGCAAGAGAGTTCGCGGGCAGACAATGAAAGAGAAGGTGCAAATCATGAAAAAGAAATTTATTGCTCTGAGTTTAGCCATGATTATGCTGTTTGCCGTGTTTGCCACCGCTTGTGACACCGGCACTGAGACTGATGCGACGGATTCGCAAAGTTCCGGAACCCAATCAAGCGCAGCTACAGAAGCGACCCAGTCCGATAAAAAAGTCGAACTGGTCGTCTGGGAGTCAGTCGACGGACCGGACAAGTGGATTGAGGAGGCCGGAAAAGCTTTTACGGAGCAGAATCCAAACATCACGATCAAGTTCGTAAATGTCGAGCTCGGTGATTCGTCCAGCCAAATCGCACTGGACGGGCCTGCTGGAGTAGGTCCGGATTTGTTCGCGGCACCTCACGATAAGTTGGGCGAGCTTGTGGCCGGCGGTCATATTCTGCCGACCCAGAATGCCGATGCGGTTGCGGCTGCGGTACTTCCTGCAACTTCTGCTGCTCTGACCTATGACGGTCAGATGTATGGTGTGCCAACGTCTGCCGAGACATATGCTCTCTATTACAATAAAGACATCATCTCCGAAGAAGAGCTTCCCAAGACATGGGATGAACTCTATACCTGGTGCAAAGATTATAACGCCGCCAATCCGGGCAAGTATGGTTTTGTCATGGATGTGACGTCAATGTATTACACCATTTTGTTTACGACCAAGGGAGGCAATCGTCTATTCGGGCCAAGCGGTGCCGATGTATCATCGTCTTTCTTGGCTACGCCTGATGCGGTTGCAGGCATGCAAGAATTCCAGCGGCTTCAGGAAGTGATTCCGCTTCCGGCAGCTGATATGGGTACGGATACCGCTGACGGTGCTTTTGCCTCCGGTAACGCAGCAATGCATATCTCCGGTCCGTGGAATGTCAGTAACTTCGTGGATGCCGGATTGAACTTCGGCGTGACGACTTTGCCGGCGCTCAGTGGCGAGTCTACTCCTGCTTCCTCGTTCTCAGGTACGCGCGGCATGTTCGTTTCTGCCTATTCAATGAATGCAGATGCGGCGCATCTGTTTGCCGAATTCCTGATTTCAAAAGAAATGCAAGAGCTCCGTTATGAAATTACCGGTGCATTACCCTCAATTGATATTGCGGTCGACAGCCCATATTCATTGGGATTCATTGATCAGTTAAACTATGCGTTCCCAATGCCTTCTGTTCCGCAAATGAGCGCGTTCTGGGATGCTGCCGGTGCTGCCAGCAGCAATATCTGGGACGGCGCGGACGTACAGGCTGAACTACAGGCTTTGGACGATGCAATTATGGCAACCGTTCAGTAGCCGGTTAGATTTCAAATTGCTACTTGATCCGCCATACTAATTCGTGAACAGCCTCGGGGTGTACGGGATCGTCCCGTGCACCCCCAGCGGCTGTTCCGATTGAAGCAAACGTGCAAAGCCAAGGAATACGGAAGGAGGGAATACTCGATGAAGACACTTGCTCTGGACGGGTCTTCTCGTAAGCGCGTTTTTGTCGTTGCGATACTGTTTATGGGGCTCGCGCACCTCACTATGCTTAAGCAATATATTAAGGGAGCCATATTTGCGTTAATAGAAATTGTGATGATCATCTTGTCGCCACTACTTTTCAAGCTACTTCGAAATATGGTGACGTTAGGTGAACCCAAACCGGAATTGCCGATATTTGAAAGAGACAATTCCATGTTTATGTTGATTGACGGCATATTGATATTGGCCGTCTTGTTTGTTTTTCTTATTCTGTACGTTGTGTCGGTGAGAAGTGCGCTGTCGACCTATAAGGATTATTGCGTCACCGATACGCTTCCCCAAAGCAAACATTTTCTATCTGAGTTCGGTGCGAAAGCTTTTCCGATAGCCGGACTATCACCACTGGTTATGCTGATTTTGTTTTTTGTCGTGGTCCCTCTGATTTTTTCGGCTTCGGTAGCATTTACGAACTACTCGGTACCCGGGAATATCCCCCCGAACAATACGGTGGATTGGGTCGGGCTTGACAATTTCAAGACATTGTTTGGTGGTAATGCGACTTGGACGGGAGCGCTTGGTCGCGTCGCGATTTGGACACTCCTTTGGGCCACTGCGGCTACAGTGACCTGCTATGCCGGCGGCATGTTTATGGCCGTTATCATGCATGAGTCCAAAATTAAAATAGCACCGATTTTTCGAGCAATTTTTATATTGCCGTATGCTGTTCCTGCCGTGGTGTCGATGCTGGTCTGGCAAAATTTGCTCAATGGTAGTTTCGGCACGATTAACCGGACGCTCATTGAGTTGGGGCTGATGACTCAGCAAACGACCATACCATGGCTCAGCAATGCGACACTTGCAAAATTCACGGTCGTATTGATAAATCTTTGGGCCGGTTTTCCATACTTCATGTTGCTGACGATGGGATCGATGACTGCGATTTCGAAGGAAACCTTTGAGGCGGCCCGCATTGACGGTGCAAGTCGCCCGCAAGTGTTCCGCGCCATCACATTGCCGTCAGTTCTTTATCAGACCATGCCGCTCATCATTATGTCTTTTACGCATAACATCAATAATTTCGGAGCGATTTTCTTCCTAACCGGCGGAAATCCGGTGGTCGCCGATTCGACGACGACCAGTGCCAAAGGGACGGACATCATGGTGACGTGGATTTATAATTTGACGATTAATTTGCAGAAATACAATTATGCCGCGGTTCTGGCCGTGTGTATATTTGTGGTCTTGGCGCCGTTTGCGATATTCAATTTCAGGCGCACCAAATCATATAAGGAGGGAGAGCTGTGAAAGAGAAAATGGATCAGACTCCGATTGACGATGATACAAACGATTTGAATCAAGCGGATAACCTTCCAAATGGGGGATCGGTTGTCGACAAAGAAGCGAAAAAATCGAATTCAAAGAAATCGAATTCAGTCAATGAGAATCAAAAAGATACGCCAGTAGAAATCGAAAAAGACAGAATATACGAGAAGCAGAATAACAAAAAATCTCTCAAATACCAAAACGCAATACAGCGCGCCAAAAATCGCACGTACAAGATTTTTGTGTTTCTCTTTCTTACATTGGTGAGCTTAGTTGTCTTATATCCTCTGGTATATGCAGTCAGTGCGGCGTTTTCGCCCGGGCGTTCAATATCCGCGATGAGCATTATCCCATTCGGTAGTGGGGTGACGACTGCACATTTCAAAAGACTTGTTAGCGAGACGAATTACATCCGATGGTTCAGGAACACTTTGATTATCGCCGCGTCTACCAGTGTCAGTACAGTCTTGGTTTGCTCGTTGGCGGCATACGTCTTTTCGCGCTTTCGCTTTCTGTTCAAAAAAACGATGATGCTTGCGTTGTTGGTTCTTCAAATATTCCCATCGTTTATCGGCATGATAGCGATCTATGTGATTTTACTTCGGATTAAAGGTCTTGACACCTTATGGGGCATGGTTTTGATTTACTTGGCCGGTAATATTCCCTACAACACTTGGTTGGTCAAGAGTTATATGGACTCCATTCCGAGGGCTTACGATGAAGCCGCGAAAATTGATGGAGCGAGCAATGCGCGAACGTTTTTCAAAATTATCTTGCCACAGGCGTCGCCGATTATTACTTTTTTGGCAATCGTTAGCTTTACGGGGCCTTGGATGGAATTCATTTTTGCGAAATTAATTCTTCGATCAAACGAGAATCAGACTTTGGCGCTTGGGCTATTCAGTTTCGTAACCGACAAAAAGAACGAGTTTACATTGTTCTGTGCCGGCGCGCTGATTGTTGCTGTTCCTTTTATTATCTTTTTCTTAATCACTCAAAAGGTGCTTGTGTCATCTTTGGCCGGGGCCGGAGTAAAGGAATAATTATGAAAGACTATGGATATAATTCGCGGTATCTCACGCAAGATGGGCAGCCGTGGTTTCCGGTTATGGGCGAGATCCATTACTCGCGCGTGCCTGAGTCAGAGTGGCTTGATCGCTTGCGCAAGATGCGCTCCGGGGGCGTCGACATCGTCTCGTCATACGTGATCTGGATCCATCACGAAGAGCGTGAGGGGTGTTTTGATTTTGACGGTAGCAGAAATTTACGGCGATTTGTCGAATGCTGCCGAGACTGCGGGCTCACCTTCTTTTTGCGCATCGGTCCGTGGTCTCATGCTGAAGTGCGGCATGGCGGCTTGCCGGATTGGTTGCTCGAAAAATCGTTTGAGCCTCGGAGCAATGATCCCGAATATTTTGAACATGTGAGACGATTTTATCAAGCGATATTCCGTGAGGTCGAGGGTCTATTTTGCACTGACGGAGGTCCGATTATCGGTGTGCAGATTGAAAATGAGTATGGACACTGCGGCGGATTGACCGGTGATGCGGGCGAAATGCATATGCGTACACTCGCTCACATGGCGCGGGACATTGGTTTTAATGTTCCGTATTACACCGCAACCGGATGGGGTGGCGCGATGACCGCCGGCCTGTTGCCGGTGATGGGTGGATATTGCGAAGCACCTTGGGATCCCAGGATCACGGTGATTGAGCCCAGCGGCAATTATATTTTCACGCATGAGCGTAATGATCACAGTATCGGTTCGGATTACGGTGTTAACGAAACGTTGTCCTTCGACCCGTCGAAATTTCCGTATTTGACAGCAGAACTCGGCGGCGGCCTGCAAGTGACGCACCGCAGAAGACCGGTTGCAAGCGGTCGGGATATTGGGGCCATGTCGCTGGTCAAGCTCGGCAGCGGAGCGAATCTTCTGGGCTACTACATGTACAGCGGCGGGACAAATCCTCAGGGACGCCACAGTACGCTTCATGAGTCCAAAAGGGTTGGAGACGCCAATGATTTGCCTGCGCTCTCGTATGATTTCCGCGCACCTTTACGCGAATACGGGCAGCTTGGCGAGGCATATGGTGAGATTAAGCGATTAGCTATATTTCTGAAAGATTTTGGAGATGCTCTTTGCGAAATGGAGACACATCTTCCCGAGAGCAATCCGCTTTTTCCGGATGACACCGAACATCTTCGCACCGCGATACGCAGTAACGGTCGATCCGGCTATATCTTCGTCAATAATTATCAGCGGCGGCAAGCACAAGCTTCACACCCTTCGGCGCAACTTGTTGTACCAACCGACGATGGCGAAATCAAGTTCCCACCCATTGACATTAAGGACGGCGACTATTTCTTCTTTCCGTTCGGCTTGAAAATTGGAGCAGCGATGCTCAAGAGCGCATTGGCGACACCGCTTTGTATCCTTAATGCATCAAAGTATGTGTTTTATAGCGATGTCGACCCTTGTTATACTTTTGAGGGAGATTTTGATATCTCAAATATCATTACGATTACTCGAGCACAGTCGCTTCAGGCCTATAAAATAACGCTTGACCAAGAATATCTGATTATGACTGAAGGTGCATTGACCGAAGATGCATCCGGTATTTGCTTTGAAAGTAACGAGTTGCTTCGATTTAAAGTGTTTCCGGATTTTTCGACGCGGCCGGAGGCGGTCGAATATGTTGGGAAGGAGGGCGTTTTTCACATTTACGAAAAACAATTTGGATCTTGTAAGCCCTATTTCGGTATTCGCATCGAAAGCGACGCATCACAAATTAAGGCATCTTGTGAGGCGCGAAAAGCGGCCGCACTCGCGGGAGATATCTTGTCGGCGATTCTCCCGGGCGCTATCTATGTTATCGATTGTGATATGCCCCAAATGGATGCCATTCGATCCGGTGAGATTGAAAATCTTAGGGACATTCGACTTCGGATTCGATATCGCGGCGATCGTGCTAGGTTGTTGGTGAACGGGAAAGTGGTCACCGATGATTTTTGGAGCGGGCCGGTATGGGAAGTGGCGCTCGGGCGATATCACTATCCGGCAAGAATAGAGATTCATATTTTCCCAATGCTTCCAAAGGATGAAATATATCTTGAATATCAGCAGGAGTATATGGATGGCGTTGCCTGTTCGATTGAATCCGTTGAATGTGAGGTACGGTTTGAGACTCGACTGATACGTCCGTAACGCATTCAACAATGCTAAATCGATATGATTCGAAGAGTAGCGGCGGCTTTGTGTTAAAATAGGCTCTGGAATGATACATATTGATAGCACTTAAGGAGCCAGATTACAGTGGTGCAAGAAGAAGAGATTGTATTCCAAGGAGAAGTCGAACCAAATCCATCCGAAGAGAATCCTTATTTGGGATTGCGCCGGAAGGTGTTAGGACTCAAGCGACAAGATTTTGTGGCATATATGAGAGAGCATGCGGTTCATGCGGTATTGATTGATACCAATATGGATGGCATCATTTATTCTGTCGCACTGGTTGTGGATGGCACCATCAGTTTATACTATCAAACCGGTGGCGGCGTTCTGGGGATGGGACAGAAATTTCCGGATCTCGCTATGGCAACGCGTGCGTTTGTATACAGTGCGGACCAAGTGATTTCAAAGCTTCCCGTCGCAAAAGACACAAATCTGCCGGAGATAGGGGAGCGTACTTTTTACATTATTGCAGAAGACAAAGTCTACAAGGCCGTTTCTCACAAATCGCAGATGGCTGACGAGCCCTATGAGATTCAGATTTTGAATTATTTGTCTGAAAAAGTAATGGCTCAGTTTATTTCGCTTTATGAGGCTAAAGATATATCAAAGACAGACTAAGTACTCTTGGTACAAGGCGTGACCTCTACAATCTCGCTCTCCGCGCGTATTTCTTGTGTTGACGCGTTATTTCAAAGATTTATATGTTGTATAATAGGAGCAAAAGCTCGGGAGGAAAAAATGGACTGGACCATAGAAAATAACCGTATATATGCCAATGCCGAAGATCGTACGCTACTCGCTGAGCTCACATATACGACACGCGATGATGGTGTTCATGTGGTTGACCATACCTTTGTGAGCCCATCGCTCCGCGGACAAGGTGTTGCCGGAGAGATGATGCAGGTTGCCGCGACAGAATTTAGAGCTCGCGGGTATAAAGTGTCAGCAACATGCAGTTATGCGCACGCATGGTTTAAGAGACACGCCAAAGATTACGAAGACATTCTTGCAAGTGCGTTTGGCGAGGAGTCAACCGCTTGCAAAATTGACAGACAACACGATTCATAGAATTCTTATTGAATTCGATGCGTGTGTCTCTGCAGCTCGATAGGTATCCACTCGAAATATAACAAATTGGATTCAGTCGATCCGTCGGATATCTTTTCTGCCGAAAAGATATCCGTACATCCAAAGCTACCACATAGCCAAAAGGAGAAAAAATGAGCGCACTAACAGCGAAATGTCCCGGTTGTGGAACAATGGTTGAAATTGACGAAGGAAAGAAGCGTGCTTCATGTCCAAAATGCAGTACGTGGGTGGATGCCCGTGATGCCGTTGTTGCCGAGGCATCAATGGATATTCGACCGATGGCCGACCCTGAATTAGCCACTTACAATAGCGGCGGATACAGAGCATCTGTCGAACAAATTAAGCAGTCAATAGCAACGGAAACGCCTGAGATTAAGCCGGTAACACCTGCGGTTAAACCCATCGAGTACATCGGCTCAAGGCCGCTTGCACCTTCACAAAAACCGATAGCCGGCAATACAACTTCACCGGAGCGCACTGAGCTCAACACCTCCGGGTCGGTTGAGCCTCCAGTAAAACGCATTCCGCGAAATATGGATTCACCGGAGCACTCAGAACCTGGCGCCGTTTCGCCCATTCCGCCCAATACCGATGCGCCGGCACCCGATATGCCGCTCAGTGAATTCGTGGCTGAACTCAAAACCCCGTTTCACTCAGCGAACAATGGAGTGCCCACAGGGCAGGCTGTCAATGCCGTTCCTGTCTTCAAACCGCTGTCGTCTGCGGCGGCAGCGTCACTTCAAAACAGCACCTCAATGATTAGAGATAAACGCCAATCATTAGAAAAACAAATCGAACAGGACAATATTTTTAGAAAGGCAACTTCGTTTTTAGAACAGGGTCAATTTATTTCGTCTGAACCGTTATTCAAGGCAATGACCGAGAAGTATCCGGAAGATTATCGCGCCTGGTGGGGGTTACTTCGATCCATGACACGAGATCTGAAGACGAATATGAAGCCGGATGAAGCACCGGAGTATTTCAAAAAGGCTTGTGAATTTGCACCGGATGAGATTGAGGCCGATATACGAAAGACCTATATGCAATGGCTCAAAACGGTTGCAGTGAAGCACGACAGAGATCATCCGAGTCATGTTGCCGACAGTGCGCCGCATTCTGCAGCGAGGCCCCAGAACAATTCTGTACCGATTTCTCGGCAGGATGCGCAAGGCGCAGGGAACACAGCAATGAATCCATCGGATAAGTCATGCTTGAAAGCGTGTTTGCTTGTGCCTTTCATATTAATGGGGTTTCTAATCACTTTCATTTTGGCAGTGTCCACAGAGTCGGCGATGCCGTTGCTGTTTTTTTTCATCCTTGTCGCGATCATTATTTACGCGACGAAAAAGAAGAATTAGTACAGTTGAATGTAGATAGCGGAGGCGTGTACACATGCTCGATACATCACAAAAGATTCAGATAGCGAGTCAAGTTAAAGACATGTTGAATCAGGCTCGTATTGTGGTCACCGAAGAGGAGATGGGCCAACTCGAGATTGCTGAGTACGGCATGGATTTATGGTCATCTATCGGCCTTCAGATTATCGTTTATGTGAATACGGAGAATTGCTGTGCCAAGGAGATGATTCTTTTTCCGCGTCAAACTTGTCCGGAGCATCGCCATCCACCGATGCAGGGAAGCGCCGGAAAAGAAGAAACTTTTCGCTGTCGATCGGGTGAGGTCTATCTGTATGTTGAGGGTGAAGTAACACCCCATCCCAAAGCCATAGCACCGAAGCAACGAGAGCCATATTTTACGGTGTGGCATGAGATCATTCTGAGACCCGGTGATCAGTATACCTTGAGGCCGAACATGCTTCACTGGTTTCAAGCCGGACCGGAAGGAGCGATTATTTCTGAGTTCTCGACTCAGAGTCATGACGAGACGGATATTTTCACGGATCCCGATATTATTCGGGTGCCGGAAGCCGAATAATATTGAGAGGTAGACCGATATGAAAAAGCAAGCCATGAACCCCTATTTGCCATCTTGGGAGTATACTCCGGATGGCGAGCCGCGCCTTTATGACGGGCGGGTGTACGTTTTCGGTTCGCACGATCGATTCAACGGTTACAACTATTGCCTGAATGATTATGTGTGCTGGTCGGCGCCGGAGGACGATTTGTCGGACTGGCGTTATGAAGGTGTCATTTACCGTCGTTCCGACGACCCGAGAAATCAAGATGGCGACATGTGTCTTTTCGCGCCGGATGTGACGGTGGGACCGGATGGACGCTATTACTTGTATTATGTCTTGAGTCAGATTAGCTTTGTGTCGGTGGCGGTCGCGGATGCGCCGGCCGGTCCATATGCGTTTTACGGATATGTCCATGACTCGGAAGGAAATATTCTCGGCGAGCGCGATGGGGATCTGCCGCAGTTTGATCCCGGTGTGTTGACCGAGGGTGATCGCACATACATGTACACCGGTTTTTGTATGCCTAAGGACACCAGCCGGCCCGGCCCGACGGTCACGGTATTGGGCCCGGATATGTTGACCATTGTAGAAGAACCGCAGGTCGTCGTGCCGAGCACCCCATACGCCGCAGGCACGTCTTTTGAAGGTCACTCGTTTTTCGAAGCGCCTTCGATTCGCAAGATTGGTTCGACTTACTATTTCATTTATTCGTCGATGCGCTACTCGGAGCTCTGTTATGCGACGTCTCATTCACCGACATCCGGGTTTGAGTATGGTGGTGTCATCGTGGCCAATAACGACTTGAACATTGATAGCTACAAGCCCGCGCAAAAACCGATGTACTACGGTGGCAACAACCACGGCAGTATTATTGAGATTCGCGGTCAGTGGTATATCTTTTATCATCGTCATACCAACGGCACCAATTACAGTCGCCAAGCTTGCTGCGAGCCGATTCAAGTCTTGCCCGATGGGCGTATTCCACAAGTGGAGATGACGACCTCCGGCATGAACATGGCACCGCTCAAAGGTGAGGGCGAATATGCCGCCTATTTAGCATGCAATTTATATGCTTCGACCGATCAAGCGTATACTGGGGACCCTGGCTCGTGGCTCGATTGTCGCTTCCCTAAAATCACCCAAGAGGGTTGTGACGGTGATGAAGTTGAGGGATATATCGATAATATGCGCGACGGAGCGACCGCTGGATTTAAGTATTTCGACTGTCGTGGGATTCAGAGCGTCTCGGTCACGGTGCGCGGCAATTCAAACGGCGCGTATCAGGTCTTGACGGCTTGGGACGGTGAACCGATCGGACAAATTCCGTTGGGTAACAATATCGAGTGGAAGACCTATACGGCGGATATTGCGATTCCGGACGGCGTGCATGCACTTTATTTTCGTTATGTTGGCGACTCCATCGTCGCACTCAAGAGTATAACGTTCGCCTAATTTGTTTGTTTTAGAACGATATCAGCCGCTTCGGACGACGAGGCGGCTTTTTTACTCATTACTATTGCCTTTGGAATTTGACGTATTGATCTTTTATATTGTCTAAAGTATTTTCAGTGGCCAGATAAATAGAATATTGTATAAATGGACCATGATCCATGGTTCTGAAAGGTCAAACAATGAATTTGCGACGTGACGACATCGAAAAACTTATGGTCTCCATCCCTGCCGGTACGGAAAGAATCCGAGCGTATCGAGATGGACAAAAATGGCTTAGTTTGGACTCGAAAATGAGTATACCGGGGCAAAAGGGTAATATGGAAGAGACCCAAAGAATGGTTGAGGTGGATACATTCTATCTGGCAAAGCATCCCGTGACGCGGCATTTATACGACGTGATACTCTCAAACAAGCCTTATGATGAGGCTGACGACGGCATGCCGATGGTGAATGTGTCTTGGGACGATGCCATTGCCTTTTGCAATCTGCTATCAGAAAGCTGCGGGTTGAAAGCGTGCTATATCGTAAATGGTGATGGCGGCGAAGTGATGTGGGATCGCTCCGCCAATGGTTACCGATTGCCGACGGATGCCGAGTGGCAATATGCATGCAAGGCCGGATCAACAGGTTATAGATATGGTCCGATCGATGACATTGCTTGGCATGAAGATAACTCGAATGCAACGGTACATCCTGTTGGACTAAAGGCACCCAATAATTGGGGGTTATACGATATGCTCGGCAACATATGGGAGTGGTGCTGGGACTTATATGATGAACAGACCTATGGCTCGTACCGAGTTTTTCGCGGAGGCAGTTGGGCGGAAACGACTCGTGTTTGCGGTGCGACATGTCGCCGACGCAGTCACCCTGATTTCGCCATTGACGACTTGGGTTTTCGAATCGCTCGATCTCATTAATTAGAGTCGCTTCCGAAAGAGATTACCGTTGCCTCCGCAACCAGGAGCCTATTCCTCCGACATGCATTGACAGCTCGCGTTTTGCGGTGCCATAATACAAATATCAAATATGAAAGGTGGTGAGAGGTTGAATTTGTTGATTATTTCGGATGACAATAAGGTCTACACGCTGTATTCCCATGTTCAGGGCATCGCGTTTTGGACTGCCGCAACAAGGGGTCTTTGCGCCCTTTTGCCGGTTATTTGCACCGGTTTCGAGCTCTTTTTAGGGTTATTGCGCCCTTTTTCACATGCGAATCGCCTCTCTCTGCTTCACAGCCACTAGACGAGTCCGTCTGATGGCGCATATATCCGGTGAAGCCCGAGAGCGATATAGGCCTCGGGTTTTTTGTTGCCCGAATAGAGTATATTTTTGAGGGATAGATATATGTACAGGTATTATTACACGGCCAAGCTTTCCGCTATCGAAAAGACAAACGGCGGAATTATTTACTTGTTGCCGGATATTCTCATCAAGGCATTCACCTTGATTCCACTGGTTTATTTATGGCGTGTCGTGATGTCGTCGGGTGCCGAGGTCGGCATGACCATGTCGCAGATGATGTCTTACACCTATGCGAGTGCGTTGCTCTCTGAAATGCTGGTGGTTAAGACGGCGGCTACGGGTTGGCTGTCCGAAGGGACGCTTTTGAAACTTTACGGCAGACCGCTTTCGGTTCTCGGACAGCTCTCGGCGCTGACGGTGGGTCGATGGGTGCCGATGCTGTTGTTGTTTTCACTGCCGATGGCACTGGTTGCTCCGGTTTTCGGAATTTCGTTGATGCCGGCAAGTGTCTGGTTTTTCCCGAGCCTTTTGCTTTGCATCTCGTTGGGATTCGCGGTGGATTGTTTTTTCGCTTGTTTGTCGATCAAACTTCGCAACATGTCGTGGCTGATTGATCGGATTCGTATGGCGATCATCGCGTTGTTCTCCGGAACGGTGATTCCGATTCGACTCCTGCCCTTCGGGTTGGATCAATGGATGCGATTTCAGCCCTTCGCCGCACTAGGCGGGTCTCCGCTTTCGATTTTCGTCGGAGCGGCCGACGTGCGTTCGACCATTTTTATGCAGCTCGTTTGGAATGTTGTGTTGTGGCCGCTCGCGCTGTTGGCATTCAAAAAATCTCAGGAAGGGATGGTGAGTTACGGTGGATAAGATGACTCCGATTCGTTTTCTTAAATTACTCGGCATCTATGCGAAAATCGATCTCGCTTGGCTGGTTCGGGATACCAAGTATGCCTTGGCGGCGATGTCCGCGGATATGATCTCGAACCTGTCTGCGGTCTCAGCCGTCTTCTTGATTGCCATTCGATTTGACGGTATCGGCGGCATGAGTTCCGATGAAGTCCTTTTCATGATGGCTTACTCTACGCTGGTGACCGGTTTGTTTATCATGTTTGGCAACAACAATAACATCCATATTTCTCGAGTCATCGGTCGGGGTCAGTTGGAGCACATGTTCATCCAACCGGTGCCGCTTCATGTGCAATTGATGACTTGTGGCTTCGGACCATTTACGGGCGGTGGAAATTTTCTTGTCGGTATGGGGCTTCTGTTTATCTCGCTACAGCGGCTGTCTCTTCAAGTGACGCCGATGTGGGTGTTGGCGCTTTGCTCGTACCTTTTCGCAACGATGACGATTATTGTCGCACGTGCGTATCTGGTGTCGACGATTGCGTTTTATTCGCCGGTTGCTGCCGAGGAGATATCGACGGTCGCCATTGAAGGGACATGGATGCTCAGTACCTTCCCATTGTCGGGGATGCCTCGAGCGATTCAACTATCACTGATTACAATACTTCCTGAGGGCCTGATGGCCTGGTTTCCGGCGATGGCCTTGCTCGGGCGGCCGCCCTTGCTCGGCGCTTGCTATCCGCTGATTTTTGCGATGTTGCTTGCGGCCGTGGCCGCCGTCGCGTTCAAGAAAGGAATGAAATATTATGTTACAAAAGGATCAAACCGCTATCTCCCATATGGGTTCCGCCGTTAGTCTTACGGGTGTCGATAAGCATTTTTTGCAGTGGCAACGAGACAACAGTGCCAAGGGGATGATTCGCAATTTAATCAAGCCCGAAAAAAAGGTCGTTCAAGCGCTGGCGGATGTCTCTTTCGAGGTCGAAAAGGGCGAATTCGTCGCCTATGCCGGCCCGAATGGCGCAGGAAAAAGCACGACGATGAAGCTGTTGTCCGGTATGTTGATTCCCAATGCCGGTGACATTCGCGTGTTCGGTTTATCGCCTCAGAAAAATAGACGGACGCTTATGCATCGTCTGGGGGTCTTGTTCGGGAATCGCACAGAGCTGTGGTGGGATCACCCGATTATCCAGAGCTATGAATGGAAGAAAGTGGTCTGGAACATTGATGAGACGACTTACCGACGGAACTTGGACATGGTCACCGAACTTCTCGATTTAGGCCCGCTCCTCAAAACCTTTGCGCGTGAGATGAGCCTCGGCCAGCGCATGCGTGCCGATTTGGGGATGATGCTCTTGCACTCGCCCGAATTACTCCTGCTCGACGAGCCAACCCTCGGACTCGACGTGGTCGCCAAGCGTCAGATGATAGATTTTCTGAAAAAGATTAACCGCGAGGACGGTGTCACCATCATGGTGACCAGTCATGACATGGATGATTTAGAAGAAATGGCCGAACGCATGTTGATGATCTCGGACGGCAAGATTGCTTACGACGGGGGATTCGACGGCCTTCGCAAAATTACGGGTGATTTGACGCGCGTGATACTGACGATGGATAATGGGGATGTTCCGACGCTCGACGACGCTCACTTAATATCGTCAAAAAACGGAGTATATGAATTCGAGGTTGATTTAGGACGGACCACGGTTCGAGATTTGATGCGACGCCTCTCAGAATTTAACGGCATCAGCGATGTCGAGATCAAAAAGGCGCCGATTGAAAAGGTGATTGCACGAATCTATCAGGCGTGGAAGTAG
>DUPM01000075.1 GCA_012838315.1 Clostridiaceae bacterium | reverse complement strand
GAGAACATAGAGATTCCGACGATGTATCCCGAGGAAGAGGGGACATCCTTTTCGGGAAGCGTTTGGTTTTATAAGGAGATAGAGATTGAAGATGAGCCGTCCGGCCCTGCGATGCTTTATGTTGGTGAGTTGATTGATTCTGATCGGACATATATTAACGGTATTAAGGTTGGAGAGACTGCATATCGCTACCCACCGAGGCGATATGCCTTTGATGCATCCATCCTTCGAAAAGGCAAGAACCTGATTGCGGTTCGCCTTGTCATCGAAGGCGGTCGCGGTTCGTTTATTTTCGAGCATCCGTACTATTTGTCTTACGGCAACCATAAAGTGGACCTCACAGGTGCATGGAGTCATTATGTCGAAAAGGAGACCGCGCCGTGCGATGTGCCGGGATTTCTGGCGCAACAGATTCCGACCGGTCTTTTTCACGCCTGTATCGAGGCGCTACGAGATGTGAAGGTCAAGGGCGTCCTCTGGTATCAAGGAGAGTCGAATACCGGTAATGCGCAGCATTACGCAGAAATGTTTACAGAGATGATGCGTGTCTGGCGTGAGACGATGGGTCAGAGATTGCCGATTATTACGACGGTATTGGCGGATTATGTGGATCCTCTGAATGGCTTTTCTCCGGAGTGGGGAGAGATCCAAAGGATTCAAAGAGCGCTTCCGGGTAACGTGAAAGACTGTGCGGTCGTTTCCGCACAGGACCTAGGCGCACCCTTTGAATTGCATCCGCAGGATAAAGAAACGCTTGGGAAGCGCTATGCGAAAGCCGCGAAAAACCTCTTCTATTCGTAAGAGCACAATCAACAATCTTGAAGCACCCGGAAACGGGTGCTTTTTTTGTGCAACTTGCATACATAAATCTCAAAAAACCGTTGCGATAGCATTGACAGAGCACAGAAACGGTGTTAGTCTGTTTGTAATAGTCAACTAGCATGCAAGTATGGGAGCGGTTGAGAAGACAGAATTTCATTACAGACGTCTTTATTGTCGGAACGGTGGTATGGGGTTATGAGTGAATTGAAGGATAAGTCTACAGTGCAATCGGGGCAGGGGCTCGGCACTGCGGATAAGTCGAAGGAGATTGTGGTTCGACGTAAGAACCCGCTCAAGAAGCATATCAAGCTCAATTGGCAGCTTTATGCCATGATGGCGATTCCGCTAATATATTATGTTGTTTTTCGATACATTCCGATGGCCGGTAACATTATTGCCTTTAGACGCTATCGCGCCGGAAGCAGTGTTTTTGGTGATGAGTGGAGCGGACTCAAGTATTTTCAACAATTTATCAAGCAGGCCAGTTTTCATCGCGTTTTCAAAAATACGCTGTGGTTAAATGTGTCTTACTTGTTGTTCCGATTCCCGTTAACCCTCTCGTTTGCATTGTTACTCAATGAACTTCGCAATATTCGTTGGAAGAAGTTTGTCCAGACCGTTTCGTATCTGCCCCACTTTATTTCAGTGGTTTTAGTTGCCGGTATGATTCGCGAGTTGGTCTCGGCCAGCGGACCAATCAATAACTTGATACAGAGCCTGGGCTCGGAGCACATCCTATTTCTTTCTGAGAGCAAATGGTTCACAACTATATTCGTTACTTCCGGCCTGTGGCAGAGCCTCGGCTGGGGCACGATTCTATATTTGGCAGCCATGGCCAACATCAATCCAAACCTTTACGAAGCGGCCGAAGTGGATGGCGCCGGGCATTTTAGGCGCGTCCTTCATGTCACGATCCCTTCGATTATGCCGACGATCGTCACATTATTGATTTTGGATTTTGGCAGCCTGGTTGGATCCGGTGCATCTTTTGAAAAAGTCTACTTGATTTATAATCCGATGATTTATGAAAAAGCAGACATCATTTCGACGTTTGTATTCCGAATGGGTCTTGGCAGCGGCAACTACTCTTACGCAACAGCAATCGGACTTTTCGAAGGCGTCATCAATCTGATATTACTCTCTATCGCGAACTTCACGGCGAAGAAAGTGGTAGGTAATGGACTATGGTAAAAGGTGGCGACAACATGAAGAATATAACCGACAAGGAATTACTCGAAAAATCTGAGCTCCATCAAAAAGCGGCAGAGAGCCGAGAGAGCGCACGACGCTATCAGGAAAAATTCATAGGAAAGACAATGGTTCCTGAACTTCAGGCAGATGGACAGAAACTAAAAACAGCAAAAGATCTTGTCATTCGCCGTTCGAACAAGAAGGAATCTAAAGGATATCGCGCTTTTACGGTATTCAACAACGTACTGATGCTTTTAATTTCTGCAGCAACGCTATATCCGTTCCTTTATTTGGTTGCACAATCATTCTCTTCCGAAGCGGCCATTATTCAAAAAAAGGTTTCCATCATTCCGGTAGGTTTCAATATTACGACTTATATCTCGGTGCTCAGCAAAGGCGATTTTCTCGGGTACTACAAGAACACGATTATTTACGCATTTCTGGGCACCGTTCTCTCCCTCATATTTACTGCGTGTTTGGCCTATCCGCTTTCAAAACCACTGAAGGCCAACAAATTCTTGACCCCTTTTGTCATTTTTACGATGTATTTCGGTGGTGGACTGATTCCGAACTATGTATGGATTACGCGTCTCGGACTCAAGGGTTCCATGTGGGGTTTTATCCTGCCGATGCTGATCGGTACGTTCTATGTGTTATTGATGAAGTCGTTTTTTGCAAACACGCCGAAAGAACTCGAAGAAGCCGGTGAACTCGATGGATTATCTAAGATCGGCATCTTTATTCGCATCGTGTTACCGCTTTCTAAGCCGATTGTTGCCACAATGACGCTCTTTTACGCGGTTCTTTATTGGAACCACTGGTTCAACGCTTTCCTATATCTTAGAAAACCGCAATGGCCGGTCGCATATTACCTTAAGACCATCATTACAGGGGCGTCGTCGGCAGAGCCCGGGGAAGTCACGGCGGAAAAAATGCAGATTGCGTCGAACGTGAAGTCTTGCGCCATGGTGTTGATGGTTCTACCGATTATCTGTGTCTATCCGATTGTTCAAAGATATTATGTCCAGGGCATGATGCTTGGCGGCGTTAAGGAATAAAGCCGCATCCTAACCGAATGTTATCGGCACCGCATCGCCAGGGTATGCGAACCGATACAGATAAAGCAAGAAAATTCAGGAGGTTAAAGTAATGGCAAAGAAATTGTTAAGTGTTTGCCTTGCTGCCATGATGCTTCTCGGTATCGCAGCTTGCGGCAAAACGGATGAAACATCCATCGCAACCACGACCAAAGAAGGTGAAACGACAGCACCAACAACGACCGAAGCGCCTGTTGATCTTCCCTATGAGTTTGGCTTAGGCACAACTTTTCATGCGGATGAATTGACAACGTACTCCATGTTCTTCAGCGATGCCAGCTGGTATCCGATGGTCGAGACATGGGAGTCAGAGGGTGTCTTTAAGAAGATTGAAGAGATAACTAACGTGAAGTTGGATATCACTTCTTATGACAGCGGTGACTATAACCAGAACATCGGCTTGGACATCAATGCCGGTAACGCTGCTTATATCATCCCTAAGGTATATGAAGAAGGACAGTACGTCGATGGCGGTGCTGTCGTGGCCGTCTCGGATTATACTCAGTATATGCCGAACTACATGGACTTTGTCGAGACCTATCAGATGCAGCCTGAGCTGGACACGATCACACGTGCGGACGGTAAGTACTATCGTTTGCCCGGTTTGCTCGAGGCCCCGCTTCAGGACTACACCATCCTGATCCGCGACGACATCTTCAAAGCCGCAGGCTATGATGTGTCCACGATGGAGCAGGATTGGACATGGGATGACCTTTGCGACGTATTAGTCGGCGTAAAAGCATACATGGTTCAAGAAGGAATGTGCAGTGAAAGTGATTATATCTGGTCTGACTTGTGGGCGGGCGTTGAGTCCGGACAAGGTAAGGGCGGAAACATTTTGAAGCTGATCGGCTCTTCTTATGGTGTACCGGCCGGTTGGGCAGTTGAAGATGGCATGAAGTTCAATCACGAGACCGGCGAATGGTATTTCGCTCCGATCACCGATGATTACAAAGACTTCGTTACCGTTGCAAACCGCTTTGTGAAGGAAGGTATACTGGATCCGGAAACCTTCACACAGGACGATACAACAGCAACCAACAAGTTCTATAACGGAGAGACCGTTATTATCAGTGTGAACAGAGGCCAATATGCAACATTCAACCAGGGCCTCCAAGAGGTTCAGGGCGAGGGCAACTTCTCCACATATATTTGCGTATATCCTCGTGGTAACAACAACTTCATCGCTGAGAGCACACGTCTTGAAAACGGCGTAATGATTTCGAAGAGAGCGTTGGATGAGTTGGGCGAAGAAGGCTTCATTGAGATGATTCGCTTCGTAGATTGGCTCTTCTATTCTCCGGAAGCTTATACGCTCATTAAATGGGGCGTTGAAGGCGAGACCTTTGAGTTTGTGACCGATCCGGATACCGGATTGCAAGTCAAGCAACTCTTGCCGGGCTTCAAGTGCAGCGGTCTCGGTATCAGCGGCGCTGAAGAAGATGTCGATATTCGTCTCCAATGGGGATATGCCGGCGGTAACTTCTGGTACGGTGGTACGGTCGCAGAAATGAGCGACAACTTTATTCCTCCGGTACAGGATTACTATGCACGCTTGAGCGAGTATCGTGAGCTTGGTCCGATCCGTCCCGGCCTGAAGGCCAGCGAAGATCAGAATGAAATGCTCAACCTGATCAAGACGCCTTTGATTGACAACGTCAATTCCTGGACCCTCGGATTTGTCACCGGACAGAAGGATATCGCAACGGAGTGGGATGCATTTGTCGCTTCCTGCCTGGGTCTGGATTCTGAGACAATGGAAACCATGTACAACGAGATTTACGCTGAGAGCTAAGGCTTTCCTGCAATATCTCATGATGTGATGATAAGGGGGTTCTCAGAGATGAGCGCCCCCTTTCCATATCACTAGACGTGGTTTTGACGTAGAATATAAGTATTCTTTTGAGCACGCGGGACAAGCGGACTGCGCTTGAATCTTTATATGCAGGAGAACAAAGAGATGTCTGATATATGCTTGATAAAAGAAGGACGAAAAGTAGTAATTTGTGTTGATCGAAAAGATCGCGGATTAACGCGCGTAGCGAATATGGTTGCTAATGACATTAGAAAGCGATCCGGCGCTCGCCCTTCGGAGATGCGCGTAGCCGGTGAGGCGTCTATAGATAACGGTGCATGTGCGAATGCGGATGTTGTTCTTTGTGCCGGAATTCTCGGCCAAGGCGGTGAAATCGATCGACTGGACCGAGACGGACGAGTTGATTTTGCGGCGATTCGCGGTAAAAGCGAGTGTTATATCACGAAGGTCATCGAAACCGGCCGCCAAACGATCATCGTTATTGCCGGAAGCGACCTTCTGGGCGCGGAATACGGACTGCTCCGATTGTCAGAGATTGCAGGTATTTCGCCATGGCATTATTGGGCCGATGTACCGATTAAGAGAGTGGACGAAGTTTGTTTTTCGCGGGAAATGCTGGAGTGCATATCAAAAGAGCCGGCAGTCAAACTTCGCGGATTTTTCATGAATGATGAGTGGCCGTCACTGGGCAATTGGGTGCATAGTACGTTCGGCGGGTTCAACGAACTCTTTTACGAAAAGGTGTTTGATCTCCTTCTTCGTTTACGAGGCAACTTTCTGTGGCCGGCCATGTGGACCGGTGTGTTCAGTGAAGATGGTAAAGCGTTTCCGACAGCCTCGGCTGAGATGGCATCGGAACTTGGTATTGTGATGGGGACATCACACCACGAGCCTCTTTTTCGAGCGGGCGAGGAGTTTTCGCATCTGATGACGGATAGTAATGATGTCGGATATGGCAAAGACTGGAGTTACCACTCGAACAAAAGGGGCATTTACGAGTTTTGGAACGATGGGGTGAAGCGCAACAAAGATTTTAAATCGCTGATTACCATGGGGATGCGCGGTGAGCGAGACAGTAAGATTCTCGGCGAGAATGCGACGCTCGGTGATAATATTCAGCTGCTCAAGGATGCGATTATCGACCAGAAGGAGATTCTGGAGCGGCACAGGCTGAAAGACGCGCCGACGGTTTTGGCGCTTTATAAAGAAGTTGAAGATTATTATTACGGGGATAAAGAGACGCAGGGACTGAAAGACACGGATCTTTTGGACGATATGATGCTTCTCTTATCTGACGATAATTTTGGGAATCTGCGCACGGTGCCTTCTTCGGAGAATAAGAATCGCAAGGCCGGCTGGGGGATTTACTATCATTTTGACTATCACGGCGGACCGATATCCTATGAGTGGGTGAATTCGACACCTATCACCAAGGCGTGGGAGCAATTGTCGACCGCCTATTCATATGGGATCAAGGATTTGTGGGTGGTGAATGTCGGAGATTTAAGGCCGGTAGAACTGCCGTTATCATACTTCATGAAGCTGGCGTTTGATTATGACGAAATGTGTATCCCGAACCGCACGTACCCGTTTATGGCAGATTGGGTCCGACAGCAGTTTGGCGAATATGCGGATGGGGCGATTCAGGCAGAGATTGTTAAGATTCTCGATGAGTATACGCGTCTGAATGGCGACCGACGTCCGGAGGCCACGGCACCCGAGACGTTCACCCTCTCTGAGGACAATGAGGCTTTTCGAGAGATGGATCGTGTAATGCGTTTGATTGATCGGGTCGACAAGACAATCCGAGTGATTTCTCCGGAAATCAAGGATGCATTCTATGGACTGGTTGCCTTTCCGGCGTGGGCGTCGGCGAATTTGCGAATGATGATGATCCGCATGGGGCTGTACCAATACTTTTCGTCGGTCGGCGCGAGTTATGCCAATACGCTTTGCGAACAGATTTTCGAGTGCATTGTTCGCGATAAGGATCTGGTCCATCGCTATAACGAGGAGATGAGCGGCGGAAAATGGCGCCACATGATGTCATCGAAGCACGTGCATTTTGTCCAATGGAATGAGGAAGGCTCAGCTTATCCCAGCCCGGCATACATCGATTTGCCCGAAAAGGGACGCCTGGCTATTGCTCTGGGAGAAACGCTTGAATCGACAGAGGATGGCACCCTTTATATGCCAAGCATTTCGAGTGCGGACGGACATTCGGGTCGAATTTATGTGATGAACACGGGCCGGACGCCGATTGACTTTGAAGTCACAGTGACGGCCCCGTGGATTGAGATTCAAAGAACGCAGCTGGATGCGAATACTTGTATGCTTGAAGTGTGTTCATTGGAAGATATAATTGAGGAAGAGCGCGTCGCGTCCATTCACATCACTTCTGCCGCGCAACAAATTCAAGTTCGGGTTCGCACCGAAGCGCTGTCAGGCGCTTCATATCCGTCCGGGACTTTTGTGGAGAGCCGCGGTATCATCAGTATTCCGGCCGACGGTTTTTCGAAAAGTCGTGATGCAAAAGGAGCGGTGTGGACGAGAATAGACGGCTATGGAAAATCAGGGGTATCGATGAAGGTGCTGCCGCATACGTATCAGGATGAAGATGCCAAGAATGCACCGAGTCTGGAATACGATTTTGCGATTCAGCATGCCGGAGGTTATACCGTTCGTACGTATATCGCACCGACCAATAATCCGCACAAATACAAAGGTTTGCGATTGGCGATTCAAGTCGACGATGACGAACCGCAAATCATCGATACCCTTCCGGAGGTCTTTAATGCCGGAGATACCGATGACATGAACTGGTGCCGCTATGTTTTGGATAACGGCCGATATAGCGATATAAAAGTCGAGCTCGATGCAGGAGGCCACCAGTTGCGAATCATCCATGTCGATGCCGGTGTCGTGCTCCAGAAAATCGAGATTGCCCAACGGCCGTCGACGAGTTTCTATGGCTACAAGCCGACGTATCGAGTGCCATAGTCTGCGGAAAAGATGCGCTGTGATTATCAAGACGTAGATGAGCAGGGCTAGTTTTTCGATGCGAAAAGCGAGGCGCTATTGCGATAGCATACGCGCGCAACGATGTCCTTCAGAATGACGGGATCACTTGTCATTCGGCCGTCATCTACCCAACCTCCCAACACGTCGCAGAAAATGCGTCTAAAGTACTCGTGGCGAGAGTACGAAAGCAAACTTCGGGAATCGGTAAGCATTCCCATAAACGCCGGAAGGTAACTCTGGGACGATAAGCTCAGAAGGTGATCTCTCATGCCTTGCTCGTGATCGTTGAACCACCATGCTGCGCCATGAGAAATATAAGAGGCGCCGTCGCCTTCGCGGAAACATCCGGCGAGGGTGTCGAGCGCAGCGTTGTCATTGGGATTCAGGCTGTATAGAATCATCCGAGGCATTGTGTTTTGGCTTTGCAAGGCATCGAGATATCGAGCGAGAGGCTCAATGTGATTGCCGTCAGCGATGGCATCATAGCCGGTATTGGGACCCAG
>DUPM01000074.1 GCA_012838315.1 Clostridiaceae bacterium | reverse complement strand
AAGCGGTCGGGCGCAGGCGGGTATGTGCGGAAAAGTGAGTATCCCAGAATATATCCGCAATGACTGAAGAATTGTAGAAAGGTAATTTTCTGTATTTTGCGCTCCATCACTTTCCGCTTTTCACGGAAACGCGTGAAGAGCCCAATCAATCGTTTGATTCAAAAAATATCGCAGTTGTGCTACAATATCCCATTAGGATTTCTAAATCAGGAGGCGCATTATGCTGGATATTAATGACATTCGCAGGAGACCGGAATTCTACGTTGACAAGCTCGCTCAGAAGGGCACAATTGTCGATCTTTCAGCTTTTTTAGAGAAGGACAAGCAGAGGCGCGACATTATCGTTGAGGTTGAGGCACTCAAGGCAAGGCGTAACAAAGTCAGCGCTCAGGTTCCGATTTTCAAGAAGCAAGGCCAAGATGTATCGGAAATTCTTGCGGAGATGAAGACAGTGGGCGATCAGATTAAGGTTCTCGATGAGCAGTTATCATTGATAGACCGGGATCAATTTGATTTTCTGGCCGGTTTGCCGAATATTCCTGCTGATGATGTGGTTCCGGGTGGCAAAGAAAACAATCAAGTCGTTTCGGTTTTTGGTGAGAAGCCAACCTTTGACTTTATGCCGATGCACCATGTCGACTTGGTTGAAAAGCTTGAAATGATTGATTATACCCGGGGCGCAAAGCTCTCCGGGAACGGATACTGGATGTATCGCAAGGACGGCGCACGACTGGAGTGGGCTTTGTTGAACTATTTCATTGACTCACATTTAGCGGACGGCTATGAATTTATTTTGCCGCCGCATATGCTTGGCGCTGTTTGCGGATATGCCGCAGGTCAGTTTCCGAAGTTCAAAGATGAGGTATACCAGGTTAAAAATGATGAAGCAGAAGATGGTTTTTCGCACTTTATGCTTCCGACGGCGGAGACCGCGCTGGTCAACCTTTATCGTGATGAGATCATCGAGGAGTCTTTGTTGCCTCACAAAATGTTTGCGTATACCCCTTGCTACCGCAAGGAAGCCGGATCTTATCGAGCAGAAGAGCGGGGCATGATTCGTGGCCACCAGTTCAATAAAATCGAGATGTTTCAGTACACGCGGCCGGAAGATTCCGATGCGGCGCTTGAGGAATTAGTGCGAAAGGCTTCGGATCTTGTAAAAGGTTTGGGATTGCACCACCGAGTCACGAAGCTGGCGGCGCAAGACTGCTCGGCGTCCATGATGAAGACCTATGACATCGAGATATGGATTCCCTCAATGAACGACTATAAAGAAGTCAGTTCTGCATCGAATGCCGGTGCATACCAGGCGAGACGCGCCAATATGAAGTTCCGTCGTAAAGATGGAAAATCCACGGAGTTCATGCATACGCTTAATGCTTCGGGTCTTGCAACTAGCCGAGTCATGCCTGCGATAGTTGAGCAATATCAACAGGCTGATGGTAGCGTGCTTATACCGGAAGTACTCAGAAAATACATGGGCGGCCAAGAGAGAATTGCAGCAATGTAGTACGAGTTGCTCGATATAACATATAAACGAATGGGTTCCCGTTTCGGCGGGAACCCATTTTTGTGGTTTATACGATGCCTCGATAAATAATCAGGTGGTGCCCTTGTATTCGCCGGTCGGATATCTCGCGCTCGGATTCCATAGGATCCACTCTTCATAACCCGTGTCGTAGATGGCTTGAATTTGCTGGTTGATTTCGGTATAGCCATAGGTCATGTAATTGCCCTCGCCGATGTAGCTGGCTGTAAAAGCTTGGAGGTAGGGTCGAACTACAGCGTAGCCTTCCACGGATGCTTTCTCCGAGCCGGTATTCAATGCGGCATAGAGCATGTCATAAGGATATAAATCCGGCTTATCAAAGGTCTTTCCGTAAAGCATGGTTCCCAGCGCATAGTGCGAAGGGTAAATCATTGGGCATAGACTGTCGATACCGGTCAATCCGATGGTTTCCCAGTTCTGTCCAAGCGTTGCACCGTCCAAGTTGCTTGATAAGACGATACCGAATACGTCGGCGGATAAAGGAATACCACGCGCATCTTGAATTCGCCTCCTAGCGGTCTGCAAGAAACGGTTGATGGCATCTGCCTTCGAGGGGGTGGTCTCCGACGCGCCAAAATACGAAGATGCACCGCTTAGTGTACCGCCTGTTGGGAAGCGTATGTAATCAAACTGAATCTCGTCGACGCCCATATCAACCGCCTCTAAAGCCAGGTCAATGTAATAATTCCAAGCATCTGAATTGTAGGGGCTAACGAAAGGATATCCGCCCTCGTTTTTGAATTTTAAGGCGTTGCCGTCTGCGTCTTGAATGCTAAATTCGGGGTGCGCAGTGGCTAAGCCCGGGTCCTTGAAACAAACGATACGACCAATGACCCAAATATCGTTGGCGTGACACTGCTCCACGACAGCTGACAAATCATAGGTCGGGTGCACTTGGTCGATTTCCAGTGCAAGCGGATTTTGGCTATTGTATGGTATGCCGTAAGATTCTTTTAAGTCGATAACAAAAGCATTAATTTCAGAAGAGTTAGCCAAATCAATATTGGCATCGAGATTGCCGGCCGCCCCGATGTAAATGCCGCGGACAACACGTCGTTCAAGCGGCATAACCGCTGCGACTTCGGGCAAAGGTCCGAAATAGGCCTCAATTAAATCAGAGTGTGGAAGTCGTTCTGTGATATCTATTGGTGTAAGGGGCAACGTTGATTCGGTTCCACTACCTGAAGTGTCGGAAGTATCGGAAGATGAATTTGAAGCACCTTGCTCTGCGGAATTTGATGAAGACGCGGAAGATAGAACATCTGAAGGCGAAGTCGAATTGGGTTTGGCTGGGCTCAAGAGGAGGTAAACCAAAACCCCGAATGAAGTTAAGACAAGTAAACACATAGCAAGTATCGTTAATCGCAAGATGCGAATGATGCGCATCTTTCTGCGACGCGAGGGACTATGCCTGTTGATTGTTGATAAGGAGGGCCCGGTATCGTGCTTCATTTCTAACTCCGTGAACATATTTTGCCAAAGGATTATCACTCATTATACGGAAAAATGCTTTCTTCAACAAGCAAGGTATTTTTACGACTCTTTGCTTAACTCCGTGAAAAGTGTCATAGAAAATGCCTCGGGGCAAACAATTGGGTTATTGGGTTGGAAATTGACCAGCGTGTATTAGCCACTGCGACGGGAAAATATCCGACTGGAAATAGAGAATGGCTTGTGGGCGGTAGCGGTGGCGCTGGTTGTAGCGTTGGTTGTGGGGTTGGCTGTTGGGTTGGCTGTGGCGTTGGTTGTGGCGTTGGTTGTGGCGTTGGTTGTGGCGTTGGTT
>DUPM01000073.1 GCA_012838315.1 Clostridiaceae bacterium | reverse complement strand
TCTAATCCAACAAATAACACGACGACATCACTTTGTTCCGCGGTATAAACCGCTTCAGCAATACGATCATTGGGCTGTGCCAAAAATTCACTGCGATTAAACGTCAATTCAGAACCAACGGAGTAAAGCACTCGAACCGAGTCACCCAAATAATCCTCTATACCTTCAAGCGGCGTAATGTAACGAGGTGACGTGCCGTGATAGTTGCCGATTAATGCGCGACGACTGTTTGCATTGGGGCCAATGACCGCAACCGTCTTCAGAGCGTCCTTATCCAGAGGGAGAATTCCATCATTTTTAAGAAGGACCATTGCCTTTTCGGCAGCCCGAATGCTCATATCCAAATGTGCCTGACAAGCCACAACATCATACGGAATGTCATCATATTCGGTATGATCGAAAAGACCAAGCTTGAATCGCGTCGTAAACAATCGAATCGCTGACTCCGTCACCTGTTCATCCGTAACTAATCCCTGCATCCATGCAGATTTAAGATGAAGATACATATTGCCGCAATTTAAATCACAACCGGCATCCAATGCCAAGGCAGCGGATTCGACTGCCGTCTTGGTCACGCGGTGATGCTCGTGAAAATCCCGAATTGCCCAACAGTCCGACACAACGTGCCCCTTGAATCCCCATTTACTTCTCAGAATCTCAGAAAGTAGCGTGTGGCTGCCGCAACACGGCTCGCCGTTGGTACGATTGTAAGCACCCATCACCGACTCAACATCTGCTTCTCGAACGCATGCCTCAAAGGCCGGCAAGTAAGTCTCCCAAAGATCTTTATCAGAGACAACAGCATCAAATTCATGCCTCAGGGCTTCGGGACCACTGTGAACAGCGTAGTGCTTCGCACAGGCCGCGCTCTTCATAACTTCGCCGGCACCTTGAAGCCCGCGAATAAAAGAGATACCAAGCTGTGACGACAGGTACGGATCCTCACCATACGTCTCATGACCGCGTCCCCATCTCGGATCGCGAAAAATATTGACATTCGGCGACCAAAAAGTAAGCCCTTTATATATGTCTCGGTCTCCGTGAGAAGACGCTTGATTATACTTAGCACGACCCTCCGTCGCAATCACATCTGCAATCTTCTCAAGATATTCTTTGTCAAACATCGCCGCCATAGCAATCGCTTGCGGAAAAACGGTCGCTGTACCCGCTCGAGCAACACCGTGAAGCGCCTCGTTCCACCAATTGTAAGAAGGGACATTGAGCCGTGTAATTGCAGGTGCGTGATACGTCAATTGATCAATTCTTTCCTCTACCGTCATCTGTGCCACAAGTTCTTGGGCTCGCAAACGATTACTGTCATGAATATCCATCTGATGCCTCCGAAAAACAAGATGTTTTCATTATGCCACATAGGCAATAGAACAGCGGTCCAGGATACCGTTTATTAACGACCTTAAAGGAATGTTAACAATAGTTAGCCCAAAGATCTCAACATGCCGAACAGAATGACCTACGGCCAATATACTTGATCAACGCCGGTAATTCGGTCATTTGAAACAGTCACATAATAAAAGAAATCCCCTTCAACGACGTCGTCCGGATGACTTTGGTATAACGATAAGAACTCCGCATAATCCAAAGCGAATGTGTTGGCGTCCACACTCTTTACGCCCGATGCATCATACATCATGGAAATGGACACCGCTTCCATGTCGGCATGCCTCAGCTGCGGATTCACGTTCTTCAAAACAAATTCGCTGTCCGCATAATCATTGACTTCTGTTGCTGCATCCTCAGGCGTATAACCCTCATAGGTGACAAGGTAGTCAATCGCCGCTTGGCCTTTCAACATATCAAAGTAATCAAAAGAAGCGACGCCGGTCGCCGGATCAAATGACTTCATAAAAGCATAACTGGAGTACATATTCGCCGGATTATCGGGCAGTCGCTTGGCCGTCGTCGTCGCAGTAGTGCTTTCGGAAGTAGTCGAAGCAGGAATAAAGCCGCCCGATTCATCAACGGACAAAGGCTGCGTCGGCGTCTGATATTGTGTTGACCCGGTGGCAGAGGAGGCTTCGCCTTCAGAAGTCATCTCCGTAACTAATGACTCCAACGTTGTTTCTATTGATTGAGCTGATGAGTGAGACCGTTCTCTGTAGTTTTCAAAAAGATACTTGCATCCTCCGACAGACACACACAACGCAAGCGCGACCCCCATGCCAAAGGCGGTCTTAGTAACTAAAATAATCCGCTTAAAATGAGAAAAGCGCCTGTGTGTAATCATATATCGACCTCCAAAATAAGCCTAAATATATTTTAACACTTTGGAGGTTGTTTATCACTATGTAATCGCACCAAAATATGTATGGTGACGAATCCGGTTGCCGGCCCTCAAGTTCAAGACGTCTCTCGTTGAGACTGCTCATATTCCTGAAGCGCTTCGACAAAAAGATCTGCAACATCCGGATCAAATTGAGTTCCGCGATTCCGCAATATTTCTTCAATCGCGATCTCTCGGCTCATCCCTTTTCGATAGACACGATCTTCCGTCATGGCGTCGTAAGTATCCGCGACCGCTAGGATTCTTGCCGGCAACGGAATTTCTTCGCCTTTTAAACCTCTGGGGTAACCATGACCGTCCCAGCGCTCATGGTGCGACAGGATATATTCTGCGATACGCTCAAGATCCGGCGTCGACATCGCAATTCGATAGCCGATTTCCGGGTGTTTTTTCATAATCGTCCACTCCTCGTCGTCGAGTTTTCCCGGCTTGTTGAGAATGCGGTCATCAATACCGACTTTTCCGATATCGTGCAACATTGCAAATAGCTCAAGGTCGTCAAGGTTACTCTGATTTAAATCAAAGCGACGCGCGATGGCTTTTGATATCTCAGCTAATCGAATGGCGTGATTTTCGGTTTCCTGACTGCGCTCATAAAGTGTCGTCATAATTGATGATACAATCGCACTATGTGAACTCTTACGATTCAAGAGTTTTCTCTTGTACATATATTCTGTAGCTTCGCGAACAACATCAGAGAAAGAGGACGCATGCGATACTTTGGTACTGTAACCAATTGAAACGCTCATATCTATAGCCATCTCACCGACCGTTTGATTTCTCATTTCAATATTGCTCTGGATCTTTGTACATAGCGAGTAAGCATCTTCTGCCGAAGTATTGGGAAGAAGCATCGAAAATTCATTCCCTCCGGTGCGCGCGATGACGTCGTTTTCAGAACAATATTGCTCAAGAAAACGCGCGGTCTCAATGATGATCGCATCACCAATGTTTTGTCCAAAAGCATCGTTAATCAGCCTTAACCCATTGATATCACACAACATAAAGGTGATTGGCATATATTTGAGTTTGTCCATTCGCATTTTTTCTTTTTCGAAGAACTGGCGGTTGTATAGACCGGTCAAGAAATCGTGGTCATTGAGATAGCGGATACGTTCCTCTTGCTTTTTTCTAGCGGTCATATCAATGATGATCCCCTCAAGTGCAATGACTTTGCCAGACTCATCATAAACGCCCTGCCCCATTTCTAAGACCCACTTGCGCGCACCTTGCTTTGTGACTATTTCATACTCTGCGTGAAACGGTGCACGAATCTGAAGTATTCTTTCCCACTCTTTTCGGATACTGTCTTGATACTCGACGGCAATCAAATCATTGAATGCGACAGATTGATTATCAATCAACTCACTCGCCTGAAACCCCGTAAGCTCCCGACAACCATCCGATACGAAATTCATGGTCCACTCTATGTCATTCGCGCAACGGTATGCCATGCCGGGCAAGTGCGACAGCAGGACCGATTTGCTGCGTTCGGATTCCTTGAACGCCTTTTCTGCCTTTTTTCGTTGATCGATATTTTGTATCATGCACAAATGTGAGATATCCTCTCGACCCTTAAGTTCGAATCGAATGATTCGTACAATGCACCAAACGGCGTCGCCATCGGGTCGAACAAAACGCTTTTCGATTTCATAGTCGTCAAGTTCTCGAGAACGAAATTTTTCAATCAGCTCGTTCTCTGCCTCGTAATCATCGACGAAGGTCAGATCTTCCCAGGCGACTTCTTTGAGCTCTGCTTCGGTTCGGTTCAGTATGCTCTCAAAGGCCGGATTGACACCCGCGACGATGCGATTCTCATACATCAGCGCAACACCAACCGGGGCGCGCCGAAATATGGCTCGGAAGAGTTTTTCGCGTGCCTTGATTTTTTGATTGCGCTCAGCCAGTTCTATATTTTTGAAAATAAACCAGATCAAGCATAGCACCAAAATCAAAACGGAGGCGACGATCACAATCGCATGAAAAACATGCTGATTGATTTCGCTGTAATAAGCTTCAGAATCATATTCGTAAACCAAATAATGCGATGATTCGGAATTATCAACAATTGGGGTCGTCACACGTATGACGGCATCGCTACCAGACATTGCCGAAATAAAAGGACCTTCTATCAGAGATTGCGGCATCTGCATGTTATCTATAATCGCCGCATCTGCCGTACCCAATCCGTCCGGACGCCCAATCACCTCAAAACTATTGTCTGAAATTGAATCAGCCATAACGGTGTGATTATCTCCGACAATCTCCGCTACATAAGCATATCCAACACCATCCATTGAATTAGAAAAGTAGTAAAGCTCAGATTCCAAACGCGCCCGAGCACGATTGGAAATATTTTCGTCCTGCGAAAACATATCTCTGAAATCCGAAAGAGAGATAAACGAAACGGCAACTCGCGATTGCTCCGAAAGCATACGATTCGTCTTCAAAATATAATCATCTTTGGTCCTGAGTATGTATGCGATGCCCGCCACTAAGACAACCATGACACAAACTGCGGCAAGCAGCTTTTGAATGATGTTGCCTTTCCTAGAGGGTTTGGAAGAAAATGACATGATGATTATCCCCACAACACAAGCGAGCGCAACGTCATGCATACCTACGTGTATATATGCATTATACATTGTCAAGGCGAGAATCGGGCAATTAATCTGCTAAAAATTTATTAATAAGTAATATCGAAAGTCAGGAATCAACTTTTACGATAGCCCGTACCGGTGAATTTTGCGACCGGTGTTCCGTCAGTATCTCTGAGATCCACCTCATAACTGCATATTTTTCGCCCGTTCGACAGCTCCTTGGATTCGGCCGTAAGGATAGGGCCGCCCGGGGCCTTGTAATATGATATGCTCGCCTGTACCGCGACCGTTGGGGTGCCATAGCTGTTTGCGGCAACAGCGAAAACATAATCCGCAAGAGAAAACATAATG
>DUPM01000007.1 GCA_012838315.1 Clostridiaceae bacterium | reverse complement strand
TTGGTGGAGGCGAGGAGAGTCGAACTCCTGTCCGAAACCATTTCCACCGAAGCATCTCCGGGTGCAGTCAGTGTTTAGAGTATTCCCCTGTGCGTCAAGCCCGCTGACAGGCCGATGCGTCCGGTAGCTTCATGTTTACATCGCATGAGCAAAGCTTATCATGCGGCGTTTTCCTGTTTATCCTGCCAACAGGTAAGGTCTGCTATCTGACACCCAAGGCCCGTCCAGCAGATCGGACGGAAGGATGCATAGCTGACTTAAGCAGCTACGAGTTGTGTATTTTTGTCTGCAATTACTTGCATTTCCCGTTTTTTAAAGAGGCCAACGAGAATCCTCTACCCGCTTCTTCGGTCTCAACAACCCCGTCGAAACCATTACGCCCCCATACACAATGGGGCTTATGTCGAGTTGAATCATATCACGCACTGATTGTTCGTGCAAGTCGTCATGTTACGATTTACATTAACAAATTTGTACATATACTGTATTTATTCTCAGCTTATCGGTGTAGAATGTATCCGAAATTAATAATTTTGAGGTATATTATGGCTTTTCATATTAATAGAGTTGAATCAGAATCGGATATCAATATTGTGGCCCAGCTTGCTGATAAGATATGGAGGGAATACTTTCCAGATATCATCGGACAGGACCAAACTGATTATATGATTTCTCTGTTTCAATCGGCCGGAGCCATATCTGCCCAAATCCGAATAAACAATTATTCATATTATTTATTACTCCATAATGGTATACATGCTGGATATTTTTCCCTAGCTATCCGTGGACGCGAGATGTTTTTGAGCAAGATTTATGTTAAATCTGATTTTCGCGGTCTCGGACTCGCTTCTCATGCTTTTGAATTTATCGAGAATGAAGCGCGCTCGCGCGGCTTAGAGAGTATTCGACTGACAGTTAACCGAAACAATGAAAATTCGATAAAGATTTATGAGCATAGAGGTTTCGTGATTGTCGATCGTCAAAACCTTGATATCGGTCATGGTTATTATATGGATGACTATATTATGGAAAAGATTGTCTAATACGATTCATCGTATGATTAATATTGCAACTTACAACCTCACAATATCTTTGGATTAACGGGCTGCATTCTTCGGCATCGTTGCTACAAAATCCGCAATACCGGCGCAGATTTTCAGCTGATATGCGGGATCTGAGAGTAGCTCATCCTCTTTTTTATTGGTCATGTATCCCATTTCCAATAGAAATGAGGGTATGTCTGTTGCCCAGTTGAGTCCGCTGTAAAGACTACTGGCACGACACCCGATATAATTCGAACCAGTCGTCTGTGCAATGCTCTGTCCAAGAGTATCCGCCCAGCCGCATAAACTGGATTTGTGTTTACCGAAATCCGCAACAAACACACTGATTCCTGTGACAGAAGAATCCATGCTACCGTTACAATGAAGTCTCAAATAGGCATCCGGACTATATGATTCGGCAAACTCTGCTCGTTCGATATTCGAAATATTGACGTCGTTTTCTGTTCTGGTCAAGTAAACCTCACATCCCAATTCCTCCAAATATACTTTGAGCAATAATGCGATTTCGAGATTCACCTCGTACTCTGGTCTCTGTGTTGATACTCCCTTTGTGCCGGCGGAAACTCGATCCTTTGAGCCGGACATGGTCGGTGACAGTGGCTCTTGTTTTGAGTCAGGGTACATTTGATGTCCGGGGTCAATGACCACAAGGTAGCCATTCAAATCCGGGCCGTCAATAATTGCCGGTAAAGTCGGCATCAGATTTTCTGGTGGTTGTACAGTATCCATCTCGGATGTTTGAACAGGTCCGTCACTGTCCGATGAGGTTTCTATGGAAAGTGTTGATTCAGATATAATTGGACCCGTCTGTGAGACCGCTGTCGTCAATTCTTGATTGGTTTCAGAAGATTGACCTTGTGCCGAAGTATGTTCGTTGCTTTGACGCGTCGAATCGACGCGATTGCTGACCAGCTGAAATATCAATACTCCGACAAGAACGAATAATGAAACCACAATAACAAGCCCCAACGAAACAATGATGGTCGCTTGTCGACGCAGTTTTTTACGCATATGATTATGAGATCGTTTAACCATAACACATCCTTATTAGTCACTATTGTTCTACATTTTATCATATATTGCGTTATACAAATCAAGCAACGACGCGCACTCTTGAATAAAACAATAATTGTCCTTTTTTTATATATTGATTAAATGTATAATTGAATTGATATTTTTGATATTTGGAGCGTTCTATGAAAAAGCAAGCATTGATTATCGGTCTCGGATTTGCAGGAAGTGTCGTTGCTCGAATTCTCGCGGATGCGGGTTTTGAGGTCATCACTCTCGAAAAGCGTCCGCACATCGGCGGAAACATGTTTGAGTATGAGCGATGCAACGGTGTTCGTGTTCATTTATATGGTCCACACATTTTTCATACCAACAACGAAGCCGTTTACTCATTTCTTAATCGCTTTTCCGGTTTTTATCCATACTCACACCGGGTCATTGGCCGTATTGACGGTCAGTTGGTTCCTATTCCGTTCAATTTCACCTCTATCGATAAGCTATTTCCGGAAGACAAAGCCACTCTCTATAAATCCAAATTGACAAAGGCTTTCGGCTCGGATTGTCGCGTCACAATTTCAGATCTTTTTAACACTCAAGATTCTGATATTCGTGACATAGCGAATTTCGTTCACCAAAAAGTCTTTCTCAATTACTCGGCCAAGCAATGGGGAGTCCCCTTCAGCGAGCTTGATTCTTCGGTTACAAGTCGTGTGCCGGTGGTAATCGGCAACGATGATCGCTATTTTTCGGACGAGATACAGATGATGCCGCTACTGGGATTTACTGATTTGTTTGAGCATATTCTCAACCACCCTAAAATTGCAATCAATTTGAATTCAGAATCAAATCGGCGTATCCAGTTACATCCGGAATCCGGGAAAGTTCTGCTTGACGGTATCCCCTTTAATGGTCCGGTATGTTACACCGGACCAATTGATGAATTGTTTGATTATTCTTTGGGTGCTTTACCATACAGAACGACTGATTTCGTTTTTGAGGATTATGATGTCAATTGTCTGCAATGTACTCCGGTCATCAATTATCCGAACGAAGAGGAATATACGCGTATTACGGAGTTCAAGCACATAACGCTTCAAGAAGTCCCGGGAAAAACAACCATACTTAAAGAGTACCCAATGGCCTATCATTTCGGTAGCAACATGATTCCCATGTATCCGATTCATAATCCGGAAAACAGACAGAAATACGATGATTACCTAGAACTCGGGGGAAATTACTCGGACCTGTTTTTTTGTGGTCGATTGGCTGAATACAAGTATTACAATATGGATGCAGTCGTCGCTCGTGCTATGCAAGTCGCAGATATTATCTTGGCAACGCCAAAATACGATTGAAGGAGCACATCATGGAAACTGACATCTTATACATCGTTATGCCCGCTTACAACGAGGAAGCCAATATTGGAACGGTAGCAAGAGAGTGGCACAACGTAGTTTCTAAAATCGGTCCATCTTCTCGTCTAGTGATTTTCAATGACGGAAGTAAGGATCGGACGCTTGAGTGTCTTCGTCAACTTGAGATCGAGCTGCCGCAACTGATTGGAGTTGACAAACCGAACTCCGGTCATGGTGCGACCGTTCAGTACGCATACAGATATGCACTTGAAAAAGGTGCCGATTACATTTTTCAGACCGATAGCGACGGCCAGACTTTGCCGCAGGAATTCAACGATTTTTGGGATAAGCGCGAAGCATATGATGTGATTATCGGGCACCGGAAAGGTCGACAAGATGGCTTTTCGCGTGTTTTTGTCACAAAGGTGCTTAAGTGGGTTATTCGCATTATCTTCAAAGAAAAGATTATAGATGCTAATACGCCTTATCGTCTCATGTCTCGAGATATCCTCGATAAGTATCTTGATACCATACCCAAAGAATACAACCTCAGCAATGTACTTTTGACCGTTCGATTTGTCAAAGGAAAAGCCAACGTCCTCTTCCTCCCCATTACATTTCGGCCGAGGCAAGGTGGAACCAATTCCATCAATTTCAAGCGCATCACGAAGATTGGAAAGCAGGCCGTTAAAGATTTCAGGCAACTTCGCTGAACCACGAGTATATCATCCGGTTGGTTAAGAAAAACGGTGTCATTGCTTCCTGCAATGACACCGTTTCTTGGTCGAGGTGAAGAGACTCGAACTCCCGACATCCTGCTCCCAAAGCAGGCGCGCTACCAACTGCGCTACACCTCGAAAAAACACAGCAAGACATATTATATACATATATAGCCAATCATGCAACGACGAAATTTATTCTTCTTTTCAAGACATTCAAAATAAGTAATGCTTACCGAGTTATGTTATAGAAATAATGGCTAGTTGAGAAGCATATACATCAAAATAAACAGCCAGAAAGACATCACGATAATGGCCATAACCAGCCACACACCTTTTCCAATCTTTTTGAAAAAACCCAATACGGTGCGTCTATCTCTGGCACGAACTTCTTTTTCTGTTAATCTTTTCCCGTTACGATAAGCAGCACTGTAAAGAAATTGACCACAATTACTGCAAACACTTCGAGATTGATTTTCTGTCTTACATCTGGGACATTTCATGTACGATTCTCCTGACATGTCATTGTTATAGAACAAACCTATTATACATCAAAAAAATGGCGTTTCCGTTCTGCCATTTCTCTGACTCGACGAATATATTCAATTGGGTTTTTTAGACAGTCACAACGCTCCATGCGTTTGTGATGATAGACTCTCTTCGAGACACCACCGGCACCGATAGCTAAAACGCTATATGCGTCACTCATCATCGCAACATTATAGCGACATTCCTTACCGGGAAGCGAGTAGCCCGTGTTTTCGTGGCCGCCAAGCGTATCTTTTTGCTTGTACAAGTAATAAGGTATATACCCCATTCCAGGCAACTTCTTATGCGCATATCTGAGCATAAGGTCAATCTCTGCCTCTGATACCGATTGCATGACTTCCTCTCGGGTCAACCGTGCCGTGCGCTTCTTGTAAAGTGAGTGAACAGTGATATTATCGGGTTTACTTTCGCAAAGCACATCCAGAGACAATTTGAAATCAGAACTTCTTTCTCCGGGTAAGCCGGCGATTAAATCCGCGTTAACGCTATCAAACCGCATCTGTTTTATGCTTGATAATGCCTTTTCGAAATCTTCAACAGTGTGTCTTCTGCCGATATTTTGAAGTGTTTGATTGTTAAGCGTCTGTGGATTAATGCAAATTCGATTGACACCATTGCTTTTCGCCGATTCTAACTTGGCCAGCGTAATTGTATCGGGCCGGCCCGCTTCGAGTGTTATTTCAGTCCGTACATTTGGTTTTAGCAGCGAGACAGCACGCGTGAGGAAATGATCAAAATGTTCGTCCGCGAGTACTGTTGGCGTACCACCACCAAAATATATGGAATCTACGTTAGAAAATAAAGGCTGTAGCATCTCGATTTCGGTCAACAAGGCTTCAACATAATCCGGCAAAATATTCGTGCCGGAAGACATATCGTATGCGGGAAAAGAGCAATATGAGCATCTCGTCGGACAAAACGGTATGCCAATATATATCGACAATGAGTCTGCCGGAATCTGACGCATCACGATATCTTCACTTCTGGCCGTCTTAATTGCTAATTTCGACTTATCAGATCGAACAGCGTAAACCGCTTCAAGCTCACGCTCTGAATCAACTTCACGCGCAACCAGCGTCGGACGAATACCCGTCAAGGAGCCCCATGGAAATTGTCGTCCTGTGAATCGACTCAATGCGTTATACAAATCCCGCTTGACTTGCCGATTGAGAGGCAATGTATCCATTTCGGTGGTACTGATACACCTCCCGTTAATGATTGTACTCAAAAGGCTCGGTTTTTCTCGAGATTCAGATGTATCATCTTTTTCAAGCAGAGAAATGATTTCCATCTCTTCTTCTGAATCTGCCTGAATTTCTCCTGAATCAAGCGTTCGAATCGGCCCAAAGAACAGCCTTAAAACATCCGAAACCGGGAATATTGCCTGATGTCCGACGAGACGAAGTGTAATCATGAAAAATCTGCCAAATACTGGAAGTAATAGTCTAAAAATAGACGACCGGTCAACATATAACTTTGAACGCCATCTTCCTGTCGATTGGCTTTAAGAAACGAATCGTTAGCTTGACTTGAGAATTCGCTGACTTTGCCCTCAAATTGACTCCAATAATCAGCACTGGCCTGCCAATCCGCAAAGACGGCATCCGGAAGACGCGCAATCAAATCATCGCTTTTTGCTGAGTCGTAATGACGCAGATCACCGATTAAGTTTTCAAAAGCATACAAATATGCAGCATATCTGTAGTCTGCTCTTTCACTGTACAAGCAAGCGATAAATGACGTCATATTCGCTTCATCTTCTCTTGCTATCCCTCTAACATGAGCGATTTCATGACACACAGTCAACGGAATCTCGTATTCGGGCGTATCTATATTAATATTTGCTTCTACGAAAAACGGATTGTACATGCCGACAATATTCGTATACGACCAATACGCAGAAAGCCAGACCGGCTTTGGAACCACCTTATTTCCGGAAAACACACTGTGAATCGACGCCGCACGATCCATCGAGTCATTACCCGCTCGCAATGTTGAAGAGATTGGAGACATTAACAGCGTCTGTCCTTTATCGTTGTGATCTAACTCAGATTGCGCTGAAATAATGCCATTCAAATAAAAGTCCAGTGCTTCTTCAATATCAGCAACTTCGTACTCATCACTTGAGTTGAGCATCAAGGCCGATTTTATAGGCCGACGCGAGTAATTTATGCCGTGCATCATCGAATACTGATAAGTCGCAACCAAAAAGACGGCGGAGAAAACTAAAACCGCATTTCTGAGTGTTCGCAATCGTTGCTCCGATCGAATAATGCGAACAAGAAAGAATATCAATAATATCGGGATAATGATCACCGAAGAAACAACAAAAACTTCTGTGAGCGAAATCGGAAATATATTCGAAATCAAAGACGGAACAAACGACAAAACCGGAAACAAACGACTTGAATATAATTCTGCAACAGACTCATATTCAGATAGAAGACTCGGCAAAAACAGCAAGCACACACCTGCTGAGAAAAAAAGCGTCATAAGGACAATAACGCGTCGATTGGATATTCTGTCTAATTTAGATTGTTGTTTCATGTGAAGATTATATTACCATATTTTCAGCGCTCGGCCAGCGTATAAAATAATCATGATTAAAGGCTGATGCAAGAGATATACCCACAAAGAATGCCGCCCCATCCATTCAAGGGGCGCGCCCGCTTTCCGCACCCAGACGGGCGTATTGGGGAAAAGCGTCTCTTTCGATTTGTAAAATAATCGACCAACAACAACACCTGTCAGAAAAAATCCGAGCCACGGCACAATCGGAAGATAGTCACCCATTCCACCGATACCCCTAGGAATAATTCCAAACGGCAATAAAAGAACATTGTCCGATACGTGATCAAAGCGACTGATAAAAATAGCAGAAATAAAAATGACCGATGCCGCAAGCAGTATCAGCAGATGCGTGACAAATTTGGGGTTGATGGCAAACTTTTTACCCGTAGTTACCTCATTATCATGTGAAGGGCGCGTAGACTCAACTTTCTGTATCAATGCATACGAAAACGTGCCCACTGTCACTAAATGCAAAATATTGAAATACACATAAAGCGATGACTGCGTCAACCAAGAAGCAATAGCCATGCCGATACTTAAAGCAAGTGCGGCAATCAGCATTTTAAGCGATCTCTTAAAGTTATTTTTGGAAAATACACAACAAATGCCGGAGACACCTGTAAACACAATTAACATAATTGGGTGCACAATATATATATATGTATCCGACTCAATGTATCGCCCCAATTCGATTTCGAAAAGATACAATAGGTCATAAGAAAGATGATGAAAAATCATCATTAAGATGGCCCAACCACGCAGAAGATCTAGCTCAAAAGCCCTTGTCCGGTTACTCATGCAAATCCGTAAAAATCGCAGCGCCGATAGCAGTTGCAAATTCAGACTTATCCGGAACCAAGAAGTTCACATGATAAAGGCCTGAAAATATTTCGAAAAGAGATCGACACTGCGGTACTCTTGTCATCTGTCCTGTAAATACAACATGTTTCAGCCCAGTCTGGCGAGCCGCTAAAACAGCCATCGTACCAATAGATTGAAACACGAGATTAAAAATGCCCAAGGCTAAATCCTCACGCGTCACACTGTCTGATACCTTGCCAAAATTGGATGCGGTTGTGGTCATCGGCAATCCCGGTATCTCAATCTTCGATATATCTCCGATAGAAAGATCCACCTTATCCAAATGACCCTGTGAAGCAAGTTGAGTCAACAATTCAAAATCATCTAAATGCAGAACACTTTTGGCAAGACCTAAAACCGTACCGCCTCCGATGCCGGAACCGATGATATGACGTACATACTCTTGCTTCGCCTCAACAAAAGCAGTGCCGGTACCGAGGCTGACCACAACGGCATGATCAAGGCCGGTAAGAAAAAGACCACCTAAACCCGTTGCAAGAAATTCTTGAACATGAAAGGTCTTAATACCAAGAAGATCACCGGTGGGGAAAGAAGCCCCTACACCGGTGATCATTAATCTCGAAATATCTGAAATATGAAGATGGTTATGGTCAATGAATTTGCCCAAAGCACCGAATGCCGAAGTAATTGGATCATCTGCCTTGACAATCTCGCTGCCGATAATACTACCGTCAAGCATCCCGACAATCTTTGTCGTGCTGCCACCGACATCCAAACCTATGACAATACTCATTCATATGCTCCGAGGCAAGAATTATTAAGTCTTTACACGAATCAACGAGCCATTCTGAAGTGCTCTGTTGCGTATGTCTGCGGCTGAGGAGCGGTCTCCTTGTCGAGCAAAGTGACGCTACGAGGTGCAGCAACAAATGTCAGATGACGCGAATCAATCGGCTTAACACTGCCATCCATAGCATATACGGAACCGGAAATATAGTCAATCACGCGCTGAGCAACATCGCGGTCAACTCGCTCAATGTTGCAAATGACAGTGTGTCCTGCTCGAAGATGATCAATAACCTTCTTGGCAGACTCAATACGGTCCGGCTCGATAATAACGAGCTGTTGCGCGGCAGAATTCGACTTGAGTGGAACAACCTTGTGTTCCGATACTTTTCGCTCTGACTTCGGCTGTATCATCGGCTCCTGAACAAAATTGGAAAAGTTGCTTTGTTCAAAATCAGCCTGCTCCTGAAACTGCTCGGACGAGACCTCTTCATATCCGTAATCGTCGTCATAGTCAACATAATCTTCATCCGAATATCCGGAAAGTTTATCTACCATTTTCTTGAAAAAATTTGCCATCTTCATTTCCTCCAACACTTATTCAATAAACTATTCTTTTCGATAGATTGATTAATATAATACACAGACGAAAAGAACTAATGAACACAGTATAGAAATCTTTTAGACAACGTTCAATGGTTCAGGGGAACACGTAAAAGATATGTAACGGCTCGGAAACAAAAAGCGGCAATTCTAACAGGAGTCTTACACGAAACGATGAAATTACAGCGTTCTTGGTCCAAAAATGGCCGTGCCGACGCGAATATGTGTCGCTCCGTGTCGGATCGCAAGTGAATAATCCTGGCTCATTCCCATTGAAAGTACTTTCCAATCCGACGTATTTTTGACATTGGCGCGATGCCGATTGAAAAGCTCTCTAAGCTCAGAAAAACATTTATCCGCCTCTTCGGACGGTCTGTCAACCATGATGGGTGCCATCGTCATCAGTCCTATCAATCGAATGCCCGACAATGCGTTCGCTCGGTCAATCGCTTCGTCAAGTGATTCTTTTTCAAATCCATGCTTCGAAGGTTCTCTTGAGATATTTACTTGAAGTAGAATATCTGAAGTTACGCCTGACGATTCGGATTTCGAAGCAATCTCATCCATGAGACGAATTGAATCCACCGAATGTATTAGCGCGGTCTTGCCGACTACTGATTTTACTTTGTTCGTCTGAAGTGTGCCAATCAAATGCCAGTTCGGATACAGATCTTGACTGGCAAGAGCAGACATTTTTTCGAGCATCTCTTGTACTCGATTCTCACCCAAATCATGAAATCCCAATTCATAAGCCGCTCTAGCGTATTCGGGCGGAAAGAATTTCGAAACGCCAATAACTGTCAATTCATCCCTTGTTCTACCAGCGGCACGAAGCGCTTCATTGATTTGTATCTCAAAGGATGCGATTCGCTCTCTCATCTGCGACAAAATTCGATCATAGTTCATCATTTTATTGCTCAACCTTCTCGCCATCAGAAATTGTATGCGGATTGGTGATCACTATTGTGCTTTGATTCGGTTGATCAAAACCCTCAACCGGAGCGATAATGGCATATTCTCGATCGTAATCCAGCAGAATTACGGTTAGCGATCGCGCATACCCGCTGGAATTGATAAGGATTTCTGCAAAGCCTTTTGTGTAATCCGGATCGACCAGTGACGATACCGGCACTCTTAATCCTTCGGTGCTTGTCTTAATAATCTCAATATCCACAGATCGACGATCCAACAATCGCTCAATCGAATTGCTAGTCTGAAATACGACAAATACATTGTCTTCATATTGTGTCGAACGAATCACTTTACAATCGTCTATGAGAATGCTTTCTGCCGGAACGCGAATCTTGTGCACTGAATCTAAAGGATACTCATATACACTGGCATCCGATACAGTACATGCAAAATATTGAATCTCATTTTGACTGATTCTCAATACCACATCTCCACTATTAATGACAGGATCCGTTGTGATGATTCCTGATGAATCCGCTATGTATTTTGAGCACTCGGAAGGCAGCATATTTTGAAGAAGCTGATAAGTCAGAACGGTCTCAAGGCCATCAATTTTGTATGAGACCACGCCGGGCATGACCGCTGCTAACACTGTCGATCCTGCCGATAATTCTCTCTCGTACTGAGACTTAGTATTACGCAGTGCAATCAACTGCTCATCGTTAAATTCGACATTCTGGAGGCTCTGATCACGCTTATCCATAATCACCTGAATGGTGGATGTATATGAATGAATGTCAGCCAATCGCCCGCTCATACTGTCACTACGAAGCAAATTGATAACGGGAAGCATTTCACTGTTCATTTCGTTGTAAATGAGTTTTGCGGTCTCCGCTTGGCCTTTGGCAACAAGCTCTCTTTCGATTTCAACAATTTGTTGCTGAATATTATTAAGATTGGAAATCGTGGTATCCATTCCTTCAGGAATAACCATAGCCAGCTGCTGCAACTTTGCCACTCGACTGCCCTCTGTAACCAGCGCCACCAATGTACCGGAATTCTGTGAGCTAAAGACCGCTTCATCTCGAACAATCAGCGCAGTCGTGCCGACAGAGTGCTCGACTGAACCGGTCGTTACAAATGCAAACCGCGGTTTCGCAGAGACAAAATCATTGATATAGATAATAGCAGATGCGGTAACCACCATAAGTAGAAGCGTTACGATGACAAGAAACAATGCCGCACTTAGTGTCCGTTTTTTGCGAACCTTCTCGAGGTGGCCGATATGCTCATAAGATACATAACGCTTATTATGAGACTCTGTAATTGGTCTTGGATCCTGAGATGTTGTGCTGCTTTTTATCTTCTTGTTTTGATCTTCGGTATAAGCACGCTTGGTCACTGACGTCGTATGTGCATCTTTCGAACCGGAAGGCTTATTCATACTAGATTTAGTATGAGCTTTTGAATGACTTGAGGCAAGAGTGCTCGGGCGATTCCCCGTCGATTTGCCTTGACGTTCCTTCGCTGACAGAGAATTCGACTGCCGCTTCTCAACTCGATGAGTAGGTTTTCCAGATTGATTGCCCGGCTGTCCTTTCGAAGATCTCGAATCGGTTCGGTTGACTCCCGAGCTCTTTGTATCATGACGCTTTGGCTTATCACTCAAGCGATTCGACCTCCCATTCTTTCAACGGCCAACATCGCAGCCAACTTGACCTGCTCACTGACCAATCCGCCCTGCATATATACCATATACGGCGACTTAATCGGCCCATCTGCCGATAATTCAATTGAAGAGCCTTGTGTAAATGTGCCCGCAGCCATAATCACATCCGAATCGTATCCCGGCATCGGCCAAGGTTCCGGAGTAACAAAAGCGTCAACTGGCGAAGACGCCTGAACAATTTTGCAAAATGCAATGACCTGCTCCGCATTTTCGAACTGGACACTTTGTACGATATCTCCACGCAAATCCGTTGAAGCCGGTGCACATGAAAACCCAAATTTTTCAAAAAGTGCGCTGGCAAAAATTGCGCCCTTCATGCTTTCTGAAACAATATGCGGAGCAAGATAAAGGCCTTGCGCAATAATACGATTAAACCCAAGAGATGGGCCGACATGACTGCCCAAACCGGGCGCGGTCACATGTGACGCGACCTTCTCAACTAAATCGGCTCTGCCGACGATATAACCGCCGGAAGGACAAATGCCGCCACCGGGGTTCTTGATTAATGAGCCTGCACAAAGATCTGCACCCAACTCACATGGCTCTTGGTCCTCAACAAATTCACCATAGCAATTATCCACTAAAACAACCACATCAGGATGTAAGGTCTTAACGGAACGTATGGCATCTGCCATAAGCGCACTGTTTAGACAAGGCCTTGTCGAGTATCCTTTGGACTTTTGGATAAGTACAAGCTTAGTCTTCGGTGTAATGGCATGAAGAACGCCTTCTATATCCACTGAACCATCCGTTTTTAACTCGACTTGTGAAAAACCAATGTCGAATTCTCGTAGAGAGCCGTTGCTTTTAGCATCGTCAGCCTTCAGGCCGATTACCGTGCACAATGTATCATAGGGAAGGCCGGTTGCACAGATCATATCGTCACCGGGTCGCAACACACCGTAAAGACAAGCAGCAATCGCCTGCGTACCGGAAGATATCTGGACACGAACATACGAAGACTCTCCACCAAAGACTTCTGCATAAATCTGCTCTAGTTTCTCTCTCCCCACATCGTCATATCCGTACCCTGTCGGGAATCCGAAATGAACTTCGGATAAACGCGCATTCTGAAAAGCACGCAAAACTTTCAGTTGATTGCGACTACAGATGTCATCCACACGTTGATACGCACCTGAGATGGACTCTTTCAGTTCGGAAGCCACCTTGTAGGTCGCATCCGAGACGCCAAAAGACGAATAAGGATTATTCATTAGACGCCGTAGACCTCCTCGGAGGAAAGAACACGTATGCCCGCTTCTTCCAACTTGGTCAAAGCTAATTCCGGATCTTGAACACGAATCACAACAACCGCATCATCGGATGAGCGTCCGACATAAGCGTAAAGATACTCAAGTGAAAGTGATCCCTGCGAGAGAATCGAAAGAGCATGATCTAAAGTGCCGGGTTTATCGGCAATTGCCAAAGCAATTACGGGAGTGCTACTGACTGTAAACCCTGCCTGCGTCAAAATATCGACGGCCTTTTCAGGTTTATCGAGAATCATTCTCAAGATGCCGTACTCCGTAGTGTCCGCTATATATAGGGCTCTAATATCTATATCGTTATCTCCCAAAGTCTTAGTGACTTCAGCTAAACGACCGGATTGGTTTTCCAGAAAAACATTGATTTGACGTACTAACATATGTCATACCTCCACAAACTAATAAAGCGCAAGAATAAAGAATCTTGACTTAATTATACATGAATGTTCTGGCGAAGTCCCGACCCTTTTCAAACGCTTCGATGTTCATCGGTATTGTTGCAGGTTTTTGGGCAAATGCCTCTCTAATAGAATCATGCCAAAGTGATTCGGGAAAATCCGAAAATACACTTAACGCACCTAGAAGAACAATGTTTGTCGCCTTAGTACTCCCGACTTCCCTTGCCATCGACAACGCATCCATTGAGAGAACAGTTGACGGATTCGCACATGCACTGCAAAGCGATTCTGAGATAGCATCAGGATAATCCAGCTGGCCCATCAGTACAGGAAGTGGATTAATTTGCTGTGTGTTAATAATCATGCGACCGCTGTTCTTTAACAAACCGGCCCACCGAAGCGCCTCAAGGGACTCAAAACATAGACAAAAGTCGGCTGTTTTTTCTTCAACGATTGGCGAAAACACCTTCTTGCCAATACGAACATACGTAATGACGGATCCTCCACGCTGGCTCATACCATGCACTTCAGATACTTTAACATCCAATCCCAACTTCAAAGCCAATATGCCGAGAAGCTTGCCTGCAATGAGTGTACCTTGACCACCAACTCCGGCCAGAACAATAGACAGAACATGACCGTCTTCAAAAGAACGAATTGGAAAAACCGGTTCAATTTGTTTGTTCATTATTCGACTCCTCCGACACTTAATGTATCAAAGCGACAGACATTGATACAAAGTCCGCATGTATTACAAGTATCTGGATCAATCACAGGCATTTTGTCCGGTCCGGCAATGAGTGCGGGACACATGATGCGGATACACTGACCGCACGCCGTGCATTTATCCTTATCCACGAGAACCGTCATACCCTTCGGTCCCTTTCCAGTAGGAATCAATGCACAAGGCCGCCGTGCGATAACAACGGAAACACCGTCTTCATTCATTGCTTCTTTAATCACACTCTGAGACTGCGCCGTATCCACTGGGTCGACGACTCGAACAGACTTCACACCGACACTCACACAAAGAGCTTCCAAATCGACCGCAGGAGCCGGATTCAGACGAATATCCATTCCGGTAGAAGCATTTTGCTGATGTCCGGTCATTCCGGTAATAGAATTATCTAGTATGATGACCGTAATTTTACTTCGGTTATATACGGCATTGATAAGATTGGTAATTCCGGAATGAAGGAATGTAGAGTCACCGATAACAGCAACGGTCCTCTCGGAATCCACGCCGTCGGTCGCTAAATCAAAACCGTGCGCCATGCCGACAGACGCTCCCATGCAAACACAAGCATCAATCGCTGATGTTGGCGGCAATGCGCCTAGTGTGTAACATCCGATATCTCCCATGACTTGAGCTTTAAGGCGATTTAACGCCATAAATAGACCCTTGTGCGGACAACCGGCGCACATCATCGGTGGACGATTCGGCGCCTGACATAGTGCACTCGTATTGATTTCTCCCGTATCTTTTTCGATTCCTGTGATCGCTTTTCGAATCATTGACGCTTTGTACTCACCTTGGAGCGTAAAAAGAGACTTGCCTTCGCAAGCAATACCCATCGCCTTGATTTCGTTTTCAAGGTAGGGATCTAGCTCCTCAACCACGACCAAGCGCTTGACGCTTGATGCAAACCTAGCAATAAGGTCCGAAGGAATAGGATAAATAAGGCCTAACTTCAAGACTGTTGCATTCGGCAACGCCTCTCGAACATATTGGTATGCGGCTCCGGCCGTAATAATACCCACTTGATCATCGCCCTTAATCCATTCATAACAACCAACGCTTTTATCTGATGAAGCGTCCTTTTCCATCCGCTGCAGACGATCCTCTACCCAAATATGTCTTTTAACAGCCATCGCCGGCATCATGACATTCTTAGCCACGTCTTTAACATAGTCTTTGACAACAATCTCCAGAGGCTCATCAAGATGAACGATTGATCGAGAGTGAGAAACACGCGTGTGCAGTCGAATGATGATGGGTGTATCGTATTTTTCGGAAAGTTCAAAAGCCCTTTTTGTAAAATCTTTACATTCTTGAGCATCTGATGGCTCAAGCATCGGTACTTTCGACGCGCGCGCATAATGGCGACTGTCCTGCTCATTCTGAGAGCTGTGCATTCCGGGATCATCGGCAACAACAAAGACCAACCCACCGTTAACGCCGGTGTAGGATGCTGTAAACAGAGGGTCGGCTGCGACATTCATACCCACATGCTTCATGCATGTCATCGCTCTGGCTCCGCGTATAGATGCTCCGATTGCAACCTCCGCACCGACTTTTTCGTTCGTAGACCATTCGCATCGAATACGATCGTACGCTGCTATTGATTCCGTAATCTCGGTACTCGGTGTACCCGGATACGACGACACGACCTTCACACCGGCTTCATATGCGCCTCGCGCAATCGCTTCATTGCCTAAAAGGATCTTATCCAAAACCATCCCACCTTTAACCGATTATTTCAGAAGTCAGTATACCATACCGGAATTTGGGCTTCATCTAAAATTATTAGAAGGATTTAGAACGGCGATCGATGACGCGATGTGATTTGCCCGCAGTGCGCTCCAAAGTCTTGGGGTTTAGCAAGGTCACTTTGACATCGATTTGAAGAACGGTTCGAATCTTGTGACGAATCTCGTTAGCAAGCTTTTCTAGATTTGAATAACTGTCAAGAATCGCTCCGTCGAGAAGTTCGACTTGCACTTCCATCTTATCCATATACTTTTCTGTGGTCACAATCAGCTGATAATGTTGGCCGATGCCTTCAATACCCATGAGAACCGCTTCAACCTGCGACGGGAAAACGTTGACACCACGGATAACCATCATGTCGTCCGAGCGTCCGCGAACTAAGTCCATTCGAGCAAACGTTCTACCGCAAGCGCATTGATCGTATGTCAATGTTGTGATGTCTTTGGTTCGATAACGAAGCATCGGAATTCCCTCTTTAGTTAGTGTTGAAATCACCAACTCACCTTCGCATCCTTTAGGCAAGACTTCTCCGGACACCGGATCAATAATCTCCGCCAAGAAAAAGTCCTCATTGATATGCATGCCGGTATGATGTAGACACTCATACGAAAGGCCGGGACCGCATAATTCGGTTAATCCGTAGTTCTGTGTGTCATTGATTCCAAGACGCTCCTCAATCTGAACACGCATCTCAGGGGTGTGTCCTTCTCCGCCAAACATGCCGGTCTTAAGGGAAATGTCGTCCTTGGTCACGCCCATATCCGCCATGATCTCGGCCAGATGCAGTACATATGATGGGGTGGCGATTAGTACGGTAGTCTTCAGATCCTTCATGAACATAATCTGTCGCTCGCTATTACCCGAAGAAATGGGCAACACCGATGCCCCGACACGCTCGAGTCCATAATGAAGTCCAAAGCCCCCCGTGAAAAGACCATAGCCGAAAGCAACCTGCGCAACGTCATCTTGCGTCACCCCAGCAGCAGTACACATGCGCGCGCAACACTCTGTCCAATTCTCCATATCATTTCTTGTATAGCCGACAATGATCGGCTTTCCCGTCGTGCCTGATGAACTGTGAAATCGAACGATATCTTTATTTGGGACTGCGAACAAACCCGTCGGATAATTATCGCGCAAATCCGTCTTGACGGTGAACGGAAGCTTTGAAATATCGGAAAGCTTCGTAATATGCTCCGGTCGAACGCCTACTTCGTCCATTCCCTTTTTGTAAAATGGCACCCTCTCGTAAGCATATGATACCTGCCATTTAAGACGCTCCAATTGAATCGCCTCGATTTCAGATCTTGACAGAGTTTCTGATGGACTCCATAACATGTTTATTCCTCCCGTGCATGCATAGTATTATTGAACTTCGTCTTCGGGCAACTGTCGCTTCTGATCTGCTGCTACTTTGATGGCGTAACCTTCAAACGCGTGTTCAACGACTTCGTTTCGGATTTTGGGTGTCAATAGCGACACGACCGGAACCAATACCAACCCAAAGAGCATCGTAAATGCGCCGGCATTAATCGGCGAAGCCAGATTAATTGCCAATCCCGTGGGGAAAGCAAACGAGTGCCCAAAAAGAGGCCCGTTAGATAAGACTAAATGCGTCAGGGTCAGGCCGACACCACTGATAAAGGATGCCCAGACCGCCACCTTTGTCACACCTTTCCAAAATAACCCGTAAAGGAACGGCGCTAAAAATGATCCGGACAACGCCCCCCAAGATATAGACATCAGCTTGGCAATATACATATCGTGAGTCCGGTAAGAATAGAGCGCCAACACCATGGAAACAAATACAAAGATGGCAAGGAAGATACGAATCCAAGTGACCTTCATCTTCTCAGTCAACGGTTTCTCCGGATTGGCTGCAATCAAATCAAGCGTAATAGTCGAGCTAGAGCTCAAGACCAAAGAAGACAGCGTCGACATAGAGGCAGAAAGCACCAGCACGACGACCAGAGCTATCAGCACTGGGGGCGCTGCTTTTTCAAGCATTTCAGGAACAATCATGTCGGAAGCAAATGCACCGGTCACTGGGTTGGTCGCCTCTTCAGCCGAGACAAAAATGCGGCCGAATGATCCGATAAAATATGATCCGCCGGCAACGATAATTGCGAAAATCGTAGATATAACTGTAGCGGCACGTACCGACTTCTCGTCTTTTATCGAATAAAACTTCTGAACCATTTGCGGCAAGCCCCATGCGCCCAACGAAGTCAGTATCACGACACCCAATAAATTCAATGGCTCCGGGCCCAGAATGGATGCAAACACACCATTGATATCAGAAGTTGGCGAGTCAAATTGTGACAACGCTGCCAAGGAACCCATCAAACCGCCATGGTTGCTAAGCACCGAAAAGACCAAAACAACTAACCCAATCAACATGATAATACCTTGAATGAAGTCATTGATTGCCGTTGACATATAACCGCCCAAAATAACGTACGCCGCAGTAAATATACTCATGACAATAATACAAAGTTCATATCCGTAAGGAATACGATTCAAGCCAAGTGCCGTTGTAAACAAGTGCGATAGGCCGTTGAATACCGACGCAGAATAAGGTATCAGGAACACAAATACGATTCCCGCCGCGACGGTTCGGAGTCCCCTGGAATCATATCGGCTGCCGAAAAAGTCCGGCATAGTATTGGAGTTTAAATGTTTGGTCATGACTCTGGCACGACGACCCAGCAAACGCCACGCCACAAGACTGCCGATAAATGCGTTTCCGAGGCCGATCCAGATGGCAGATATACCGAAATTCCACCCAAACAGTCCGGCATAGCCAATGAAAACGACGGCTGAAAAATATGTGGCACCATATGAAAACGCAGTCAGCCAAGGACCGACTGATCGTCCGCCTAATACAAAAGACCCAACGTCTTTCGTGTGCCTACGGGAATAAATACCCACTGAAATAGTAATTGTAAAAAACACCAGAATAAAAGCTGCATGCATAATGTCTCGCCACATAACTACCATCCTCCTGTCTGCCTTCAGACGCTACAAAGACCGCATCGTGCGATCAACTCATAAATGATAGCAAAGAACATTCTGCGTTTCAAATGTTTTACGACCTAAATCAATAAAAAATGAATGATTTCAAGTATTTTCCATCGATTTTGTATATCAGAGGGGCTCAAATGCAATATTTTCCGCATATTCGAATCGTAGCGCTGCCACCAAACAATACGGACCCATCGCAATAAGATATTCGTACACCGTTATAGATTTGATTATTTCCACCTTGCTCAATTAATATATCTCTTCGATCCCAGAGGTCATATTGGAGCATATAGTATGCAAAAGCACTGTTTCCGGAACCGGTAGCCGGATCTTCCAAGTAACCGAACTTCGGTGCAAAAACGCGAGTA
>DUPM01000072.1 GCA_012838315.1 Clostridiaceae bacterium | reverse complement strand
GTTGTCAATCGTAGACATCTTGACGGTGACCGGTTTAACGGCCAAAGACATTGTGGTGGAGTATGTCTCGGGAAGGATAAAAAAACTGACGACCGCGCTGACAATGACAGCGATAACGGTCACGATTGCGATAAAAAACTTGCCCTTCCAGACGACCTCAATTAAATCTCTAATACTAATCTCATTATCTGAGACTTCACTACGTTGACTCATAATTTATCCTCCGGCGATATTTATCCAATTTATAACAATAACCTCAATGATTATACCTTAAATCGCGCTATGATAGCAAAATATTGCTGACGGTGATTATATCCGATGACATCGAAAAAAGAGCACTCGATTCTATTGCCCAAGAAACAGGCTGAGCAAATAGAGTATCGACGAGCTGCTCCCAAACGTGATATTCGGCGTATCTCCCGTAATGTACCAAATGAGTAACAGTAACAGTCCGAAGGCAATGAGCGGAACCAACGCCATACCAAAGAAAATAATTAACAACAAGACATATCCATTCATAACCTTCTTTCCGGTCTGCTTGGTAACCGGCTCGGCAACATAGGCGCCATCCTCACCTCGAGACAGAGACACCGCACGTCGATCCGCAATGCCCAAAGCTTCACGAATGGCCTTGGCTTTCTCCATCAGATCTTCCGGTACATCCACATGAATCGTCGGCAAGAGCGTGGCCTCAGGATCTGATGCTAATTTGTAGACAATCACTTTATCTCCGAACGAAAAAGAAGCGCGTCCGACCGTTTGAGCATAGTACACATGACGGACATACGTCTTTTCATCCGGAAAAAAGATGGAATAGAACGTATATTTCGCCACACGCTTATGTGCATCCGCTGGATGACCATAAGAATCATTCTGAAGCGTATTCTTCGTGATGGTCGCCACCGCATCTCGATACACGGTAAACTTATGAAGCACAACGCCGCGCTGAAGCGCCTCAATCCGCTGTTGCGTGTTATCTAGATCCTTGCCTCTGCGAACGAGTAGCACGGCCATGATAACCCCAACGATTAGAAAACCGGTCGGGACTGTCAAAAAGATAATGTTCTTAATAATCCCTGCCATACCGATCGCACTGTTCCATGTCAAAAACGCAGCATAGTAAAATGCGATTGCTGCCCCAAATGCGATGGCAACAGACGAGAACTGGATGCGATGATCCTTAAGCACATTCTGCATCTCATCCACGTAAAAAGCATCCACCTGAAGTTCCGACAGGCTCACTTCGCGATAGTCTTCAAACGCTTTATAATCAAATATATCCTCATGCAACGCCTGCTCACGCGCCGCAGGTATAATCCAATCTAAAAATGCCATATTATCTTCTCCTCATAAAAAATTGCATTACATTATATGTATGTCTGAAAAAATCTACTGTGAAAACTTCGATACTTGTATAGCAATTAGTCTAATAATACCTACTTTCGTATATAACCTCGCAAAGACCATGATCCAGAAATTATCACATTTGCGAACACTTTCATCTGTCTTTTTGCCCGCTTTTGGTAGTCCGTTAAAACCTCATGAGTACTGTTTGCGTTACTGCAGCGTTCTTCTCATATTTTTTTAACTCATCCGGAGAAAATTCTCCCATCGGCAATTCTGCTTCTGTTATCTCCCGGTAGTCCTTCATTTTGACAAAGACAAAGTCACAGTTCAACTCAGCCTGCTCACGGGCTCTCACAAGAAAATTTTCACTTGATTCCATTTCAAAGCCCTCCGGTCCAAACAGCTGAAAAACATCGTATGACCCATATCTTCACCTGTTACATCAAGTGAAACGATTTGTTCCCTCTCGATATTATAAAATAATCCATTTTATGAACGTCTTAGTATCAATGTAGTCAAATCTGCTTGATGATTATCAAGGCACTGAATACACCGACTTAGCGGAGCCACGATTCCGGCGTATGGTGAGCACGTCCGGAAAAATTTAGCCAGCGCTCCTCCGTAGCAAGCCAGATCGATGTGAACGCGTCTGAATAGGTTCGTCGGTCCTCCTTTGCGCGCTTCTTATCCTTGACAAGCCTACTCAATCAACGTCTAAGCGAATTTGAGCAGGTCCGCCGGCACCCCGGAACAAGTTTCTTATCATTGGCGAATGGTTCTCATTCCCATCAAGGAGGATGGTACGCGACTGTTGCTCTCCATTGTCTAATGTCGGTATTGTAACCACCGGACTAAAATAAGGTTCTCAGCCTTGCACTTGATCCGATATGCCTCTCGCTTCTCTTACGGCCTTTGCCCTCTCGATCAGAGACTCAGGCACCTCAAGATGAATCGTCGGCGACATGCGAGCTTCTGATTCACCGTCATACTTAGAAACGACCACCTTCTCGCCAAAGCGACACTGAGACCATCCCAAGGAACGCGTGAAAAATACATGTTTGATATATGTCCCGTTATCCGGAAAAAACACTGTGCAAAAAGTGAATGAAGCCACGCGTTCGTTCTTGCCCCAGCGATGCCGACCTAAGTGACTAGACAGCACATTATTGGTCACGGTCGTTATATTCAGGACCACACCACGTTGAAGCCCTTGAAACGATTGGCTTGTGTTGTCGAACGCTTTCTCCGTACGATACTGCAACGCCATAAGAATTCCACCAATAATTATGAATGGAAGGCCAACCAGATAACAAGCAAGTTTTGAGGACTGCGATTCCAAGCCTAAAGAGATTGTAAGAATGAAGAACAGGATCACAAACAAAATAACGAAAGCTATCGTAATGTTTTGTGTACGACGGCTATAATTGACCGTATGCATCTCATCGACAAAGAACGAATCTACCGGCAAGTCCGCATCTGATATCTCACGATATTCCTCAAATGCCTCATAATCAAAAACATCCTCCCGAATTGCTTGATCTCGTGCTACATTAATTATCCACTCAAAAGCTGCCAACTGTTTCTCTCCTCAAAATTGAACGCGATGGTTTTTATCTGATAAATCCTACTGCAAAATTTTCACATTGCCTAGCTACGCAAATTTCGATACTTGCAAAGCGATTAGGCTAACAATCCCAATAATTGTATATAAACTCGCAAAGGCCAAGAGGGCACAGATGACGACTGTAACGTAGAATCTGTGCTTTTTTGCTGCCCATATTTGAAAATTTGTTAATACTTCGTGAGTGCTGTTTGC
>DUPM01000006.1 GCA_012838315.1 Clostridiaceae bacterium | reverse complement strand
GATTCAAGCCTTTGTGTATCGGTCAAACGGAAAGTGGTTATGTTTTTGCTTCGGAGTCGTGCGCCCTTGACAGTGTCGGTGCGACTTTTCTCAGAGACGTCTTGCCCGGCGAAGTTGTTGTTTGCGATGCCTCGGGGTTGCATTCATTGCCCTCGAGTGAAGAAGTCATGTGCAGCAGGTGTGTGTTTGAGTACATTTATTTCGCAAGGCCGGACAGTGTGATTGACGGGATTAGTGTGTATGAGTCTCGAATTCGAGCCGGGCGACTTCTGGCGCGTCAACATCCGGTCGATGCGGATGTAGTCATCGGAGTACCGGAGTCTGGGATGGATGCGGCTTCAGGATATGCTTTAGAGTCTGGGATCCCTATGGTTAGAGGTTTTGTGAAGAATAATTATATCGGAAGAACGTTTATTAAGCCCAATGCGGAAAGTCGAAAGGCTTCGGTTGCAATCAAACTCAATCCGATTCGTGCCTCAGTATTAGGGAAAAGAGTCGTCATGATTGACGATTCGATTGTTCGGGGCACGACGATTGCAAGGATAGTGGGTATGCTAAAATCTTTCGGCGCTCTGGAGGTCCATGTCAGAGTTAGTGCGCCGCCATTTTTATTTCCGTGTTATTATGGTACGGATGTCCCTTCGGGGGAGCATCTGATCGCAAAGCATATGACGGTAAAACAAATTGCCGATCATATCGGTGCCGATACCCTGGGATATCTAGAAGAACATTCTTTACAAGAGATGCTCGGCCTTGATAATAAGGCATATTGCGATGCTTGTTTTTCCGGAGAATACAAAGATGGCGTAGCAGATAGTCTTTGTGCGGGCGCCCGCCTCTGATAATTGTTGGGTTAGGGGTTTTGACTATCTGTGTCAAGAAGGATGAATTATGATTAAAGCGGTAGTTTTTGACATGGATGGCGTGCTGCTGGACAGCGAACCCTTGCACGATAGGACCAATATAGAGATTTTAAAATCATACGGCATAAATGCGGATGCATCTGTTACTGACCCGTTTGTCGGACGCACAAGCGAAGCCCTGTGGACGGAGTTGAAAGGGATTTACCACCTTTCTGATAGTGTTGAAGAGTTGATTGAGCGACAATGGTCGATGAACATTAAAGCGTTACCGTCATCAGAAATCGAAGCGTCTAAGGGGCTAGAAGATGTACTGGCCTATATTTTGGAGAATGAATTGTCGGCCTCGGTGGCATCGTCTTCCAGAGGGGATTTTGTACAGGCCGTATTTGACCATCTCAATCTTTGGCCATTTATGGAAGCCTATACATCCGGACAAGAAATAGAACACGGCAAGCCGGCTCCGGACATTTATATACTCGCGGCTCGGAAAATTGGCGTGCGGGCGGAAGAATGTCTGGCGGTTGAAGATTCCACTGCAGGCGTTAGGTCGGCTAAAGCGGCAGGTATGATCACGGTCGGATACCGCAACCCGACTTCGCAAGGACAAGATGTTGGCATGGCGGATTATGTTGTTGATTGTCTGAGTGATATTTGCAATATCATCGACAAGATTAATTCGAGAAAGTAGAAATTGCTACTTGGGATGAAGGGGATAAGGACGTCAATTCTGAGAATCAATGGATTTATTATGTTTGATGAGTGAGAAAAATGCCGATTATTTGAGAAAAAATGAGAAAAACGAACAAATGAAGAGATTTTTCAAATAATTGCTTGACATCACCGATGACGGCCCTTATTATAGTGAAGCGGTTCGCCGCGTTACTATTTTTATGCGCATATTGAGCGCATGAACACGGAGGAGGCACATAGATCATTATGAAGACATATGTTGCGAATGCCGAAAGTATTGAGAGAAAGTGGTTTGTTGTTGATGCGGAGGGGCAGACGCTCGGACGCTTGGCGACACAAGTAGCGACCGTTCTTCGCGGTAAGCACAAACCGACATATACTCCTTTTCTCGATTGCGGCGATCATGTTATTGTTATTAACGCAGACAAGATTGTTTTGAGCGGAAAGAAACTGGATCAGAAGTTCTACCGTTACCATACCGGATATCCGGGTGGGCTCAAGGAGACAAGCTATCGCAAGTTGATGAACACGAAGCCCGAGAAGGCCATTGAGCTTGCTGTTAAGGGAATGCTCCCGAAGAACTCTTTAGGTCGTCAGATGTATCGTAAACTCAATGTTTATGCCGGCCCGAATCATGAGCATGCCGCGCAGAAACCTGAGCCGATGGCGATTAAGGATTAATGGGGAGGAGTAATTGATTATGGCTAAGAAATCTACCAAAGTCTATTTCTACGGAACCGGTCGTCGTAAGAATGCCGTTGCGTGCGTTCGCATACTTCCCGGAACCGGAGTGATCACCATTAACGATAGAGACATTGACTCCTACTTTGGTCTCGAGACTCTAAAGTTAATCGTTCGCCAACCGTTGGTTGCAACCGGAACCATCGGAAAGTTTGACATTATTTGCAAGGCTGTTGGCGGCGGTGTTACCGGACAAGCCGGTGCAATCCGTCACGGTGTATCCAGAGCATTGCTTCAAGCCGATGAAGAGGCATATAAGGCAATCCTCAAGAAGGCCGGATTCCTCACACGTGATTCACGTATGAAGGAGAGAAAGAAACCCGGACTTAAGAAAGCAAGAAAGGCGTCTCAGTTCTCCAAGCGTTAATCGGCAAGATGCGCCACGCGAGAACGACCGTACCGAGAGGCAATACCTTGAGGTATTCGGAAGAGACACAACACTTTCAATACTTATCGCGCAGCGCATTCGACGTTTCAATCGTCGGATGCGCTGTGTTTCTTTTTCTGAGTGGTTTGGACCCTTTGGGTCGAAAGGAGCAATATGCTGTTGATCACACATGCCGTCATTAATACGATGACTGATGAGGGAACCATCTCCGACGGTTATATTATTTGCGAAAACGATCGTATCATTGAAGTCGGAAATATGATTGATTTTAATCAAAATCATAATAAAGTAGAAGGTATTGCGTGCGACGTCATCGATGCCGCGGGGGCGGTGCTCTTTCCGGGCTTTATTGACGCGCATTCGCATCTTGGACTGTTTAATGATTCGCTGGATGTCGAAGGAAGTGATGGCAACGAGATGACTGACCCCATTACGCCTGAGCTTCGTGCCGTTGACGGCATACACAACGGGGATGTTTGTTTTAGAGAGGCATACGAGGGTGGCGTTGCGTTAGTGATGACCGGTCCGGGTAGCGGAAACGTTCTCGGAGGGCAGTTTGCATTGATCAAAACGTACGAGAGAACTGTGGATCGCGCACTGATTCATTCTTACGCTGCACAGAAAGCGGCGTTCGGTGAGAATCCCAAACGCGTATACGGAAAAGATAACAAGTCCCCGCAGACGCGTATGGCGACAGCTGCGCTGCTAAGAGAATCACTGTGGAAGGCGCTTGATTATAAAGATAAATGGGACAAGTATCATTTGGATTTAGAGCAATACGATCAGGATTTAAAGGTTTTCGAAGATGCTTCGGCCATAAAGGCAGCGGATGTGGCTGAAGAAGCTTCTGCCGAAGTCTCTGAAGTGAGAGTGGATGAGGACAGACCGGAGCGTCCGGAGCGTCCGGACAAGGATTTGCAATGCGAGTCACTTTTGCCGCTAATTGACGGAAGTATTCCACTTAAGATCCATGCACATCGTCAGGATGATATTTTGACGGCCATTCGTGTGTGTAATGAATTCTCGCTCAAATACACGTTGGAACATTGTACAGAAGGACACTTGATTGCGGATATTCTATCAGAGGAGTATCACGCGGGACAGAACGAGCAACGCGGTATCGGCATGCCGAACGGTAAAGGTGGACAGTTATTGGGCATCATCGTCGGGCCAATCATCGGAGATCGAAGCAAACCGGAATTGTCGAATCTTACGATTAAGACTGCAGGCGTTTTGCGTCGCGCCGGATTGCCGGTCGCAATCATGACGGATCATCCGTGTGTGCCGCAACAATATTTAGCTTTGTCAGCGGCCATCTCTGTTAAGGGAGGGATGACGCCGGAAGAAGCGATTCAAGGTATAACGACTATTCCTGCTCGAATTCTCGGTGTGGATTCGGATTTTGGCAGTATCGAATCTGGGAAAATGGCTGATTTTACGCTCTTTGATCGAGATCCGTTTGAGTATACTTCCCGAGTGATTATGTTCGTCGGTGCCGGAAAGGTGCGTTTTGACAATCGTCAAAATGCAAGTGATTACTGAGATGGAAAGCCGTTTGATACTTCGATCGGCGCGAGAAGACGCAACGGAATATCTGGGTAAAATTCTCGGAGAACATCTGCGAAGCGGAGATGTCGTTGTTCTTGACGGTGATCTCGGCGCCGGCAAGACGGTCATGACACGAGGTATTGCAAATGGTATGGGTTTGCATGATCGGGTGGCCAGTCCGACATATACAATCGTGAGAGAATATGGCGATGAATCAAGCACAAAAATGTTTCATTTCGACGTATATCGCTTAGACGGAGAAGATGATTTTGTTTTTTCGGGATTGGACGAATACTTCGACCGAAATGGTGTCTGTGTTATTGAGTGGGGATTGCGCATAGCGTCGATACTCCCGGCAGAAAAATTATCCGTCTTGTTTCGCGGCAGTGGCGATACAAGAGATATCGAGCTGATTGGTACAGAGCGATATTTTGAGTTGATAGATCTTGTTCGCACTCGACTGAGTGAGGTGTCTGGATTGGAGCCGCTACTATAAGTCGTGTAAGTTTTTCATCAATATGTTTTTTGTGTGACCTTAATCAGAAAGAGGTGCAATATGAAAATCTTAGCTTGTGATACTTCAGAGGCGTCATGCGGTGGTGCCGTGACAGATAACATGAAAGTTTTGGGTTCGTCATTTCTGTCGGTTGGCATGACCCATTCGCAGACGTTCATGCCGCTTCTGCACGATTTAATGCTTCGAATGCCGCTAAGTTATCAAGATTTAGACGCATTTGCATGTACAGTTGGTCCGGGGTCGTTTACCGGTATTCGTATCGGCTTAAGCGCGCTGAAGGCGATGGCTTTTGCGGCCAACAAGCCTTTAATACCGGTCTCATCACTACGAGCTTTGGCACATCCGCTTTTGAATAGCGCAGATGCTTTGGTGGTACCGATGATTGACGCGAGGAATCAGCGTGTTTTTGCGTCGGCTTATTTTCGCGGTGAGGAAGTCATATCGGAGCAAGCCGCTCACATCGAGGATTTAGTGAGAATGTGTGATGCATGGCGAGATGCAAATGCGCCTGGGACCACGATTAAAACCTGTGGCAACGCTTGTCACATGTATCGTGTGGGTCGCGAATTACTGATGAAAAACCAAGAGGTTTCTGAGTTTTCGGACGAGAATGTTTCACAGACAAAGTGTGACATATCTCAAGCGGTAGAGACTGACTTTGTTGAAATTGATCGATATGTCGCCATAGATCCGGTGTCGGTAGCCGTTTTAGCACAAGAAATCATCAGCCAATATGTCGCAGATATCTCAACAGATGCAAGAGCGACGGTCTTTTCAAAAGACAACATTAAGAATACTCCTTTTGCGCCCGGTGTCGTGATGCCCTCCTATTTGGCAAAAACGTCTGCCGAGCGGCAACGCGAGGCTAAAATGGAGACGTGTTGACGATGAAGAAAGAAGAATATGAGGTTCGTTCGGCACGTATGGAGGATATTGATGCGCTGGTATTAATCGATCATGCATCATTCTCTATTCCGTGGTCAAAAGAATCCCTACAAACGTTCGTTCAGGACGGATTGCATCGGGATTGTTTTGTTGCTGTTATTACCGAGGCGCCGAAGAGAATCATCGGATATGTTGCGATTCAGTTCGTTGCCGATGAAGCAGAGATTTCGAATATAGCAGTCTGTCCCGAGGCGAGAGGGAGTGGTGCGGGTCGCGCCATGCTCGAAAAAGCTGTTGATAGTTTGTTTGAGCGAGGTGTCGAAGCAATCTTCTTAGAAGTTCGCGAGTCCAATGCGGCGGCCAAAAAGCTTTATGAATCTTGCGGGTTTGAACCCGTCGGTCGGCGTAAAGATTATTATTCGAACCCTTTGGAGGACGCATTGCTTTATTGTAAAAGAATGAAAGTCGTTAATCCATATTGAAAAAAGTGCTAGACTAGAGTAAAAAAGCACAATAAAATGAGTGGCAAGTGCTGAAAAATGCAATAAACGTACAAAAAAATGAGCGATTGTGTATTTCGGTTGACATCCGTAAAGGGTGTACATATACTTTATTTTATCAGAAGAAATGTATAGATATTTAGGCTTGGAGGAACAAAATGGTATCGCAAAAAGTTAATTTTCAATGTGACGAAGCGCTTCAGATGAAGGCGGTTGCGGTTTTAATCCAGAAGGCTTCCTCATTTTCGAGCAGCATCTACTTGATTCGGGACGGAAGACGCGCGAACGCCAAGAGCCTTCTCGGTGTTATGTCACTGGGTATAGAGAATGGCGCGAGTATCGAGATCTCTGCAGACGGAGCCGATGAGTCCGAGGCAATCAAGACATTAGTGGAATATCTCAATAATCCGAAGCTCGCATGAATCCGAAGCCTTCCGGATTTGATGCCCGTCTAGACGCTGTTCCCGAGAATCCGGGTGTGTACCTGATGAAGGACCCCTCGGGTTCTGTTATTTATGTCGGAAAAGCCAAAAATCTTAAGAACCGTCTCCGCTCTTACTTTGCCAAGAATCCATCCGGAACCGATAAGGTTCGCGCGATGATTTCGAACATCGCGGATTTTGACTATGTTGTCGTTGAAAGTGAGCTCGAGGCGCTTCTTCTTGAAGCGAATTTTATCAAGAGTTATAACCCCAAATATAACGTTCTCTTGCGTGATGATAAGGGATATCCATATGTCTGCATCACGATGAACGAGACTTATCCCCGAATATTCAAAGCGTTTCGGATTGGATCTGACAGAGAAAAGGGCGCACAATACTACGGTCCTTTTTTGGGCGGTGATCTGTACCGTGCGTTGGAGGCAATTAATGATATTCTTCCAACCAAAAAATGTCGAAAAGTATTTCCCAGAGATATCGGCAAGGGGCGTCCATGTCTGAATTATCACATTGGGCGATGTGTGGCGCCTTGTAAGGGCGATGTCTCGGCAGAGGATTATCGCGCAGTCATGTTCGATGTATGTTCGTTTTTTCAAGGAAAATACGACGGACTACAGAAAACGCTGAATGACAAAATGGTTCGCGCATCGGAGGCCATGAATTTTGAGGTTGCTGCGCTGTACAGAGATCGATTGCAGGCTTTGGAGCGTATAATGGCATCGCAGAAAGTGACTTTTCGCGTTGAGCAGGACATGGATGCAATCGGAATTCATCGCGATGCAGGAGAGATTTGCATTCGAAAAATGGAATTGCGCGCCGGTCGAATTGTCGGCTCGTCCACTTATTTTGTGCATGATGCGGGTGAAGAAGAAAGTGATGTCGTCGAGGCCTTTATTAAGCAGTACTACCCGGAAACGGTCGGTGTGCCGCCGCTAATTTTGTTGTCGGCGATGCCGGAAGAATCTGAAGCACTTGAGTTGCTTTTATCTCAGCTTGCCGGAAGAAAAGTGAAATTGCGCATCCCACGTCGCGGAGACGGTGTTGCATTTTTGGATTTGGCAAAAAGAAACGCAGCGGAATCGTTGCATCGGCGTGTGCTTCGCGTCGGGGACACACAAAAAGGAATCAGTACTGCGCTCAGTCGTTTGCAAGATTTACTGGAGATGAAAGGGACGCCAAATCGTATCGAGGCATACGATATTTCAAACATGGGTGCTGATGATTTGTGTGGAGCGATGGTGGTTTTCGCAGAGGGCAGACCGGAGAGAAAAGCGTATAAGCTCTTCAAGCTGAAGTCCGTCGAGGGGCAAAATGATTATGCTTCGATGGAAGAAGTACTGCGAAGACGACTGGCACATTTGGAAGCCGGAGAGTGGGGGCCCGAACCGTCGTTGATACTTATTGACGGAGGAAGAACGCACCTTTCTGTAGCGCGCAAAGTTCTAAATGACTTTGGGCTTCAAAACCGTATTTGCGCAGCAGGTATGGTGAAGGATCAGAAACATAAGACTGCTGGGTTGGTCTTACCGGACGGCTCAGTCTTCAGCTTGGGAAAAGAGGCGTGCCAAGTCGAAGAGAATTTAGTTTTGCTCCGCTTGTTAACAGCGATACAAAATGAAGTGCATCGGTTTGCTATCTCTTATCAAAGAAAACTCAGTCAGAAGCGGCATCTCTCATTTAAACTTGAAAGCATTCCGGGCATCGGCCCGCAAAAACGGAAAACGTTACTCGAGTATTTTGGCACTATTGCAAAAATTGCTGTGGCAGATGTAGATACGCTCGAACGAGCACCCAAAATATCGCGCAACGACGCACTAGCGATTCATCGGCATTTTCATCGCTCGGAGGATATTTAATGGCTATTTACGCAATTGCGGACCTGCACCTGTCGCTCGGTACAAATAAACCAATGAATATTTTCGGGCCGGCCTGGGATCAGCATGATATTAGGATAGAAGAGAACTGGCGAGAGTTAGTCGGTGATAATGACACAGTTTTGATTCCCGGTGATATTTCGTGGGCGATGACGCCGGAGGAGGCGCTCGCTGATTTAATGTACATTGATCGGCTTCCCGGTGAAAAGATTATTACGAAGGGCAATCACGACTATTGGTGGGGCACCAGCGGCAAAATCGAAAAAATGATGAGCGATGAAGGTTTGTCGAGCATCCGATTATTGAAGAACAACGCTTTCTATTTAGACGGCACAATAGTATGCGGTACAAGAGGCTGGTTGCTTCCTGAACATACCGAATTCACGGCCTCGGATAGATTAGTGTTTGACCGGGAAGTCGGGAGACTTGCGCGCTCGCTTCGTGCCGGTGAAAAACTACGACAATCTTTGGATGATCGTATCGTAGTTATGATGCACTATCCCCCGATTTTTTCCGCTCAGGCAAGGTCCGAATTTGGAAATCTGTGTATCGAATTCGGCGTTGACATTTGCGTGTATGGTCATCTTCACGGCAGAGGGCATGAAAAGGCAGTCATCGGCGTTGTGGACGGGGTGGATTATCGTCTGGTGTCTGCGGATTATATTGCCTTTAAACCATTGCGGCTCTAAGCTGAAACGATGTTTTCGGCGCTTGCGCAAATTTGGACCATGTTATATAATGACTTTCGCGACATGAATGCCCGAAAACCCTTGATTTTAGCCTGATTCCGGTGCATTTCTATTTCGCACACACCCATTTTATGATGTAGAGTAGGAGATTAACGCATGGCAATGAGCATGACCGGCTATGGTCGAGCAGAATCAGTCACTGAAACCGGTCGAATTGTCGTAGAGTTAAAGTCGGTCAATAACAGATATTGTGATGTTCAAATTCGAATGCCGCGGGCATTTTTATCATTTGAACCGATGATCAAAGAACGCGTCTCCAATCGTCTCGTCAGGGGTAAGGCAGACGTGTTTATTAACGTTGACGACACGTCTCTGAGCAAGACCGATCTTGTTTGCCAGATGGATTTAGTCGAGAAATATTCTACGGTCATGAAAGATATTGCTGAAGCCACCGGACGTCCAGACGATGTTGGGGTATCTGTGATTTCTCGTTTTCCCGATGTCATCAAATCAATTTCGGCTGAGGCAGATACTGAGTTGATTAAGTCGGCATTGTTTGAAGCGTTGGATGGTGCTCTGGACGGTATCTCACTCATGAGAGAAACAGAGGGAGAGCGCCTGATGGCCGATATTCTTTCTAAGAGACAGACGTTAATTTCCTTATTGGAGCAGGTGGAACTTCGGGCACCTATAGTGCCGCAAGAATATCGCGAGCGTCTCGCGACACGTATCCGTGAGTTGCTTGGTGAACAGGCAGAGCTATTTTATGATGAATCGAGAAGAGAAGCCGAAATTGCACTTTTTGCGGATCGCTGCTCAGTAGATGAGGAGATTACAAGGCTCCGCAGTCATCTTGAGCAAATGGATGCGACTTTGCGATCAGAGGGTTCGATGGGTAAGCGTCTGGATTTTATTATCCAAGAGACGAATCGAGAAATTAACACGATCGGATCGAAGGCAAATGATTTGATGATGAGTAATCTTGTGCTTGATATGAAGACGACGGTTGAGCAGATCCGCGAGCAAATTCAGAATATCGTGTAATCCAACGGAGGCGTACGTGACATTTATTCAGATAGGATTTGGCAATATAATATCTTCCGATCGACTCATTAGCGTCGTAGGACCAGAATCCGCACCAATCAGAAGATTGGTGCAAGATGCTCGGGACAGAGGTTCTTTGATTGATGCTTCATCAGGAAAGAAGAGCAAATCTGTTCTCATAATGGACAGTGACCACGTGATACTATCCGCGTTGTCCGTCGAGGAAATTGAAAAGCTATTGGTAATGACGCAAAGTGATGCGGATAAGGCAGAGCCGGAAACGGAGGGACAGCCATTGTGAGTGATTCACTAAGTCCACTGACGCGACGCGGTCTTTTGGTTTCGGTTTCCGGACCTTCAGGTGTCGGCAAAGGCACAGTTATAGAAAGGGTTCGCGAGCAAATTCCGGACATAGCGCATTCGGTATCCGTCACTTCGCGTCCGATGCGAATTTGTGAAACAGAGGGTGTGTCATATTATTTTCGCACCGAAGAAGAATTCAAGCAGATGATGGCTCGAGGAGAAATTCTTGAGCATGATATATATTTGAATAACTATTACGGCACGCCGATCAAGCCGTTGATAGAGCATATCGAAAATGGTCGGGACGTGTTATTTGATCTGACGGTTTCCGGATCTCTGGCACTGAAGGAGAACTATCCGGAAGCCGTGACAATTTTTCTGTTGCCTCCGACGTTATCTGAACTGAGGCGGCGACTGATATGCCGAGGTACAGAGTCAGTTGAACTCATAGAGAGACGCCTTCTCGAAGCCAGTGTAGAAATTCCGAAGGCGGACCTTTTTGACTATGCCGTCATCAACGATACCGTAAATGATGCTGCTCAAAGAATTATCGCTATTATTGAAGCAGAAAAACACCGTTACTGCAGACAAATCGGAATCGAAGATCGAATACTTGAAGGATGACTTTTTCGCTTGAAAGCCTATGTTATCGGGCGCAGAGTAATACAACCCACACACAAACACAAGGAGGCCCCAAATGCTAACCAAACCACCAATTGAAGAATTATTACCTAAGGCAGAATCTCGCTATACTTTGGCTATGCTTGTTGCAAAGAGAGCTCGTCAACTTGTTGACGGCGCACAACCCATGGTCGAGGCAGAAGGTCCCAATCTCGTCACGTTGGCATGCGAAGAAATCGTATCGGGGAAGGTCGTCGGTGTTCCAGGAATACATTCGCCTGTTGTGCCGCTTCGTCCCGAAATCGAAGAAGCAAGAAGACTTGCCAGAGAGCAGGCCGAAAATCAAGCATCGATGGACGCTTTTATTGAGCCAATCATTAATCCTCCGCCGGCAGCAGAACCGGAACAAGGTGATGAGCTAATCGCCTTCCTTAAGAGTACTGAGGATAACGACGACGAGACAAATACAGACATAGCAGACGAAACAGACACAACAGACGTAGCAGACGTTACGGACGTCTCCGAAGAAGACATTGAAGATCTTCGAGCACTTGATGGAGATGATGAAGTATCGGATGATAAAGAAATTTCTACTGACGAAACGGAGGCTGACGAGGAATGAGCGACCCCAAAACGATGGAGAAAATTGTTGCTCTTGCCAAGACACGCGGGTTTGTATATCCGGGCTCCGAGATATACGGCGGACTTGCTAATTCTTGGGACTATGGTCCTCTGGGTGTTGAGCTTAAAAACAATGTTAAGGCGGCATGGTGGAAGAGATTTGTCCAACAAAACCCGCACAATGTCGGACTGGACTGCGCTATCTTGATGAATCCTCAGGTTTGGGTTGCATCCGGACATGTTGGTGGCTTCTCGGATCCGTTGATTGATTGTCGCCAATGTAAAGCCAGACACCGTGCAGATAAAATTATTGAAGACTTTGCCCAAGATAATAACCTCGACATTCAGATTGAAGGCTTGCCGGATATCAAAATGCTTGAATTGATTAATGAGAACAACATCGCTTGTCCTCAATGCGGCGGTCACAATTTTACGGATATCAGAAAATTCAATCTGATGTTTAAGACTTTCATGGGCGTACTTGAAGACAGCAAAAATGAGGTCTATCTTCGCCCGGAGACGGCTCAAGGCATTTTCGTAAATTTCAAGAACGTTCAGCGTTCTTCACGTCGCAAAATACCGTTTGGCATCTGCCAAATCGGAAAAGCGTTCCGTAACGAGATTACACCGGGTAACTTTATTTTCCGCGTCAAAGAATTTGAGCAGATGGAACTGGAGTTCTTCTGCGAGCCGGGGACGGATTTAGAGTGGTTTGATTTCTGGAAGACATTCTGCTACCAATGGCTGTTGGATCTCGGCATTCCGGATTCCGAACTTCGTACCAGAGATCATGCCAAAGAAGAACTTGCGTTTTACTCTAATGCGACAACGGATTTCGAATTCAAGTTCCCGTTCGGTTGGGGAGAGTTGTGGGGGATTGCGGATCGTACAGACTACGATTTGAAGCAGCACATGACACATGCCAAAGAGGATTTATCTTACTTTGACCCCGTAAAGAATGAAAAATACGTTCCCTATGTTATTGAGCCGTCGTTGGGTGTGGACCGTGTGACGCTTGCTTTTATGTGTTCTGCTTATGACGAAGAAGATATAGGTGATGGCGATGTAAGAACCATTATGCGTTTTCATCCGGCACTGGCTCCGATAAAAATCGGCATATTGCCGCTATCTGCAAAACTCTCTGATGAAGCATTGCCCATTTACGAAAAACTTTCCAAGACCTATACATGCGAATTCGACGATCGCCAATCAATCGGCAAACGCTATCGTCGACAAGACGAAGTCGGCACGCCGTATTGCGTGGTTTTCGACTTCGACTCAGTCAATGATGGATGCGTCGAAATCCGTCTTCGTGACAGCATGAGAAAGGTAGAATTCGAGCCGGGAAATGTCCGTTTTCCGATTGACAAGCTCGAAGATTTTTTTGTCGGCAAATTCGATTTTTGATTTCAAAATACCGATTGGTGGAACAATTCCAGTGATACAATGGTATTTGAAAAATATGCACTGAATTACGGAGGAAGTACGATGACGAAGTATGTTTACATGTTTACCGAGGGTAATGCAGGGATGAAAAACCTCCTCGGCGGTAAAGGCGCCAATCTTGCGGAGATGACAGGTTTAGGTTTGCCTGTTCCGCGTGGTTTTACGATTTCGACCGAAGCATGTACTCGCTATTATGATGATGGAGGACGTATTGCAGAGGACATTGAAAAAGAAATATTCGACACGCTCGCTGAAGCAGAAAAAGTGGTTGGAAAGAAATTAGGCGACGCAGCCAATCCTTTTTTGGTTTCCGTTCGTTCCGGTGCACGTGCCTCCATGCCGGGTATGATGGATACGATTTTGAACCTTGGACTCAACGATGAAGTCGTTGAGGGGCTCGCCGCGCTAACCGGCAATCCGCGCTTTGCATATGACAGTTACCGCAGATTTATTACAATGTTCAGTGACGTGGTTATGGAAATCAGCAAGAGCAAGTATGAGCACGTCTTCGATACAATCAAAGAAGAGCGTGGCGCAAAGCTAGATACAGACCTCGACGCTGATGCGATGAAGGAAGTCGTGAAGCGATTTTTGGCTGTATATGAGGAGAACAAGGGCGAACCCTTCCCTCAGGATCCGAGAGCTCAGCTTTTCGAGTCAATTAAGGCCGTCTTCCGTTCTTGGAACAACGAGCGCGCGATTCTCTATCGTCGCATGAACGATATCCCGGGTAGCTGGGGAACCGCCGTAAATGTTCAAGAAATGGTATATGGTAACATGGGTGACACATCAGGCACAGGCGTTGCTTTTACCAGAAATCCGGCGACGGGCGAAAATAAGCTTTATGGTGAGTTTTTGATGAATGCACAAGGTGAAGATGTTGTTGCGGGAATACGCACACCTCAGACCATTGATCAACTCAAGGAAGTGATGCCGGAAGTATATCAGCAATTTGCGGATATCGCGATTAAGCTCGAGCAACACTATAAGGACATGCAAGACATGGAATTTACCATCGAGCGTGGCCAGTTGTTCATGTTGCAGACCCGTAATGGCAAGCGTACAGCCGCCGCAGCAATGAAGGTCGCCGTGGACATGGTTAAGGAAGGTCTCAATACAAAAGAAGAAGCTATCATGAAGATTGACCCCAAACAACTGGATGCTTTGTTGCACCCGACATTCGAGCCTTCAGCTCTCAAGGCAGCAATTGCAATCACTCGCGGGTTGCCTGCTTCTCCGGGAGCGGCTACCGGTGAGGTTTATTTCAATGCGAAGGATGCGACAGCGGCAGCGGCTGCTGGCAAAAAAGTATTGTTGGTTCGTTTGGAGACGTCTCCGGAAGATTTGGCCGGTATGCATGCATCACAAGGTATTCTTACAGGTCGCGGAGGCATGACTTCTCACGCTGCTGTTGTGGCTCGTGGCATGGGTAAATGTTGCGTATCCGGTTGCTCTGAATTATTAATAAAAGAAGATGAGAAATTCTTCCAGACCTCAGATGGCAAAAAGTATTACGAAGGCGCGTGGATTTCTCTCGACGGTACTAGTGGTAATGTTTATTCCGGTAAAATAGCTACCGAAGAAGCAACGCTCTCCGGTGATTTTAAGACCATTATGGATTGGGCCGATGAGTACAGAACGATGAAAATTCGCACGAATGCTGACACCGTTCGCGATGCGAAAGTTGCATTCGATCTGGGAGCGGAAGGTATCGGTCTGTGCAGAACGGAGCATATGTTCTTTGAGGCGGAGCGTATCTTTGCCTTCCGGCAGATGATTGTAGCCAAGACGGAGGAAGCACGCCGTGCGGCACTCGAGAAGATTCTCCCTTATCAGCAAGGCGATTTTGAAGGTCTGTTCCGTGAAATGAAGGGGTATCCTGTGACGATTCGTCTTTTGGATCCGCCGCTTCACGAGTTCTTACCTCAAGCCGAAGCAGATATAGAGGATCTCGCAAAGGCTCTCGGCATGGCTGCTTCTGAGTTGAAAGATATGATTGAAAGCCTGCATGAGCTTAACCCGATGCTCGGTCATCGTGGATGTCGTTTGGCCGTAACCTATCCGGAAATTGCAGAGATGCAGACCAAGGCCATTATTTCTGCGGCTATCGCAATCAATGCCGACGGCGGACCTCAGGTGGTTCCGGAGATCATGATACCTCTCGTTTGCGAAATCAAAGAGCTCAAGTATGTTAAGGATATTATTGTTAAGACAGCTGACGCGTTAATTGATGCGTCAGGTATTAAGCTTAACTATTCTGTCGGCACAATGATTGAGATTCCTCGTGCTGCTTTGACTGCTGATGATATTGCGACCGAGGCAGAGTTCTTCTCGTTCGGTACGAATGATCTGACTCAGATGACATACGGATTGTCTAGAGACGATGCCGGAAAGATTCTGGATGCTTACTATCAAAAGAAGATCTTTGAAAGTGACCCGACCGCTCGTCTGGATACAGTCGGTGTCGGCAAGCTGATGCAAATCGCATCCGAGGCAGGACGCAAAACACGTCCGAACATTAAGCTCGGTATCTGTGGTGAGCATGGCGGAGATCCATCCTCAATCCATTTCTGTAACACATTGAACTTTTCTTATGTTTCATGTTCACCTTTCCGTGTACCAATCGCCCGATTGGCTGCAGCTCAGGCCGCAATCGCGCAAAGATAACAACGAGAAACGAAGGTTTACTCAAGACCGCTCCTGCACATGCAGGGGCGGTTCTTTTTTTGAGTTGTTTGTAGTTATGTTTGCGCTGACGAATTGAATAATTTATATGAAAAGAAGACACAACATGGGGGTCAGATGTCAGCATGTGTTGAGGACGATTGAGACTTGTGACATAATAACTCCGATGGGGGGCAGATATGGCTGATAGATCAATATTATTCCTAAAGGGTCACCCTTTTGAAACTTCTGAGACAGATGATTTGTTTTTGTCTGCCATGAAAGAGAATTGCCTTTATCAATATAATCATTGTGAAGCGTACAAAAATATTCTGGATGGCCTTAACCTTCATCCTGATTCTATAAAAGATATCAATCACATCGCAGATATTCCGTTCTTGCCGACACTGATTTTCAAGCATAATCGCATTTTTAGTATGTCTCGAAAAAGAATGCTAATACGTGCGACTTCTTCGGGCACGCGCGGAAAAAGGAGCGAGATTGGCTTTGAATTGAGTGGCCTACTGTGTGGATTGGTTATGGTGATGAAGATTGCGTCGTGGCGACGTATTCTTTCTATATGCCCTTGCAACTATGTGATTTTTGGATACAAACCACATCGCGGGAATCGAACAGCGGTGACCAAGACGGCATTTGGCTCTACATTTTTTGCGCCGGCAGTTCGAAGAAAATATGCCATTCTATTCAAAAATGGCGAATATGAGACGGACCTGGAGAACATAATTGAGCAGATTGTCGGCCTGAGTCGATCGGTATTTCCCATGCGTTTGATGGGCTTCCCGGCCTACACTTATTTTGCCTTGAGAATGATGGACGACAAAGGTATACGAATCAAACTCAAAAAGGGTTCTAAAATCATGCTAGGTGGCGGTTGGAAGCAGCACTACAGTGAGAAGGTCGACAAACAGACATTCTACCAGCTGGCCGAAAGGGTTTTAGGTATTCAAGATAAGGATATTATCGAGTTTTTCGGTGCGGTCGAACACCCGATCCTCTACTGTGATTGCAAACATCACCATTTCCACATTCCAAGATATGGGAGGGTGGTGATTCGAGATGTCGACACGCTTAAGCCTTTGCCGATGGGTCAAGTCGGTCTTCTTAATCTGTTGACACCGATGGTATATGCGACGCCAATGCTCAGTGTTATGACTGATGATCTGGCTGTGCTTCGAGATGGCGAGACATGCGCGTGCGGTTTGAAGTCTCCATATGTCGAAATTGTCGGGCGCGTCGGATTGCATGACATCAAGACGTGTGCAGCAGGTGCGGCGGAGCTCATCAAGGAGGATGCACTATGATTATTGAAAAGGGGCAACGGGTCGATATCTCACAACTGAATGATATCATAATCAGAATGGAACAAGACATTTGCGATACACTTGCGCACAGAACGCTTTCAGTTGAAACCGTCGTATCCGCGTTGGATCAACTCTCGCAAAAAATTGCTTTCGGCGCATATGATCAAAAGATTTCTGAACTCTCTTCAGCGCACGCAGAAGAATACAAAGAACAAGTTGTTCGTATGATGCGTCGTGAAAACATAGAATACAAGATAAAAATGGAGCTTGGCGATGATCTTCGTCATGCCGTCATGACGAATCCTCCGCTCGGGCAAAGCGCTATTCAGGTTCGACCGATGCCGTTGGGTGTTATTCTTCACATAGCCGCAGGCAATATGGACGGATTGCCGGCTTTTTCTCTCGTAGAGGGGCTTTTGAGCGGAAACGTCAATATATTGAAGCTTCCGCAGGCGGATAATGGCTTGTCGCTCGAAATTATCGCTGGGTTGGTGGAGATCGAGCCCCAACTTTCAAATTATATATATGTGTTTGATACTCCATCGTCGGATGTTGCAACAATTAAGAAGCTTTCGGAGATGGCAGATGGAATCGTTATTTGGGGCGGTGAGGCTGCTGTCGGGGCAGTTCGGAGAATGGCGCCGCCCGGGGCAAAAATTATAGAATGGGGACACAAACTGAGTTTTGCTTATATCTCTGGGTATGAAGACGAAGATAGGGAGCTTCGTTTGCTGGCTGACCACATCATTAAAACGGACCAAGTCTTGTGCAGTTCGTGTCAGACTATTTTTCTTGATACGGAAGAAATGGATGAGGTGTATCGATTTTGCGAGAAGTTTCTCCCAATCTTGGAAGGATCTTCTCAAATGCATGCATCCAAGAGTCTCGGCATCCGTGCAGATAAGACGCTTAGACGCCATTTCGAAAATATGAACCGCCTCTTGACGCGCAACAAGAATTGTAGTGGAGATTGTTATCAAGGTATCGGATGTTCTTTATCTGCGCAGACTGACAGTGCGCCGGAACTGTCCAATATGTTTGGACATGTCCGAGTGAAGCGCTTGCCTTCGCAACACATTGTCAGCGGATTGCGTCCTTATAAGACAGTCTTGCAGACGGCAGGGCTCATTTGTCTGCCCGAAAAACGAGATGCCTTGACCGATCTATTACTTCGAAGCGGCGTCGTACGTGTAACGAGGGCAGGAACGATGTCGGCACTTTTTTCGGGCGAAGCACATGACGGCGATTATCCAATGCGTCGCTATGTCAGAATAACAAATGTGGAATAGCAAAGAGGATTTTGTATAGAACTTGTGGACATACACTTGCAATTATCGGTAATCCGTGTGAATAGTGTTCTGAGATTATCGCTAAAGAAAACTACATGGGCGGTTCTGTCTATTATTGCCCAAATTGCCAGACGTAAATTGGACGAGAGACATGAAAACATAAATCTAGAAGGATTCATATTTTGGCTGGCAATCAATTTGTTGCCGTTTCCGATAGAAAGTGTCGAAGATTGTGTATTCAAATAGTATAATAATAAAGGTTTGATAATGTTGAATGAATGTCGCCACTTTTTTAAGGGGGATGACACCATTATCTCAGAATAAATGCTTAAGGAGTGAACATGGCGGTTTCATACAAATGCCCGGGCTGCGCTGCAAACCTTATTTTTGATGCGGATCAGCAATTGATGACATGTGAGTATTGCGGTGCGCGGATTAATCCGGAGGATCTCGTTTCCCCGGAAGCAGTGTTAGCGGAGGCGGCTCTTGAGGAAGAAAGTCAACGTGACAAAGCAATAGAGCAGGCCGACTCAAAAAATCAAGCGAATCCACTTCAGGAAAGCGCTCCCGGAGAGGAAGCGTCTGAGAATACAGAGGGAGAGTTGTTTTCGGAGCAAGATACAGTCCAGTATGTTTGTGACAGTTGTGGCGCGAAAGTTCTGACCGATGTCAATACGGCGGCGACTTTTTGTACGTTTTGCGGCTCTGCGACAATGATCGCGGAGCGGTTGACGGATGTTCGCAAGCCAGATTATGTCATTCCGTTCAAGTATGGCAAAAAGGAAGCCGTGAAGAAGTTTTTCAAGTGGTGCTCGGCGGGACGCATGACACCTGTCGCGTTTGTTAGAAATGAGAATATCGATAAAATCACCGGGATATATGTGCCGTTTTGGCTATATGATGTTGATGCAAAAATGGATATTGAAGCGGAAGGCTCGTTGGTGTCGAGTGTCAGAAGTGGCGACAAAATTACAACGACGACTAAGTATTATAAACTCGTACGTAGCCAGAAAATCTGCTGGGACAGAATACCGTTTGACGGTGCTTCGGATTTTGATGATCAATATGTTGAGATGGTAGAGCCATTCGAGTACTCGGAGATGATTCCTTTCAGCATGTCTTACCTTTCGGGTTTTTTGGCAAACCGTTATGATGTTTCAGCAGACAGTCACAACAAAAACGTCTACTCGCGCGTCTCTCGGTTTGTTGCAGAGGTATTTAAAACGACGGCTACAAAATACAAATCTGTTAGCATCAAAAAAGATAACTCGACTGCAGAAATTGTTAATACTAAGTATGCACTCATGCCGTTTTGGTTTCTCAACTATAAGTACGCTGGAAAGACCTATACATTCGCAATGAACGGACAGACGGGAAAAGTGGCCGGAACCCCTCCTGTTAGCCGATTTAAGCTGGTGCTTATTTTTCTGGGACTTTTGCCGGCGTGTGCTGCCTTAGTTCGTTTTGTGCTGAGCCTGATTGTGATGGGGGGGTTCTATTAATGGCTGATTTATCAAAACCAAAGGTTGAGACTACAAATTTCAGGCGGGATCTGGGTAAGGAACTGGCACTTCTCTCTTATAGCCTCTGGGCCATTTTTGCAGTGGCGGTTGTATTTTCTATATTCCTCTACATTTTCATGGTGATTCCACCGCCGAAGAAGGCCCGACTTGAAGATCAAGGTAACTTGTTTAGCGTTGAAGAGCAGGAAAAAATTGAGCGGATGGCTAAGTCAATTTCTAGCGAAAAAGATATTAACGTCTTTATTTACACGGAGGCATCAAGGGGCAATTTTTCGTCAGTTACAGATGCCGAAATCCAGGTGAAAGTCGACCGGAAGTATCGGGAAATGGCAGATATAATTTTTCTTAAAGACAACTCCGGAATTATGGTCTATATAGATGAGCAAGAGGGATATTTTTATATTTTCACTTACGGCACGGCACACGCGTCTGTGACGGATTCGGAGTGCGATCGGATTTTCCGTTCTGTTAAAAATACACTGTCTGCCGGTAACTATGGCCAGGCAACAATCAAATCATTAGAAAGCATTGAAGAGCATAGCTTTACGTCAGGACTATTGACAATTACTTATGTCGCGATGTTTGTTCTACCGCCGGTGCTGGCGCTCCTGCTTGTCATGTGGCTGGTGAGAAAACGCAAGACCAAGAGTGCGACAAATTCCAAAACTTATCTCGATCAAAACAATTCGCAGGTTTATCAAAACTCCGACACCTATACCAGGCAAATGGTTGACGTGAGATATGTCAGTAGCTCCTCGGGGGGCAGTGGTTTCAGCGGCGGCGGCGGTGGTTTCAGTGGCGGTGGCGGTGGCGGTGGTCGCACCGGTGGCGGCGGCGGACGTTTTTGAT
>DUPM01000071.1 GCA_012838315.1 Clostridiaceae bacterium | reverse complement strand
GTATAATCATTTTCTTAATCAATATTTTGTGCTAGAGTATATTTGGTTTATGATCATTTCATATCACAATTTGAGATTACGGAGATAACCATTTTGAAGCTTCGAATAAAGGTCATTATCAATCCGTCCTCCGGCAGGCAGAACAGTCGCGAGTTTGTTGAAGATGTGGTCACCCATCTTCTCGATCTCGGGAGTCTATCGCGCGTCGATATGATGTTTACAAAAAAAGGTGGCGACGCCGAGGCTTTTGCTGCTGCAACACCGACAAGCGATTTTGACCTTGTGCTTGCCGTGGGCGGTGACGGCACGGTCAATGAAGTTGTCAATGGTATGCTTAAAGCCAATGTCGACTTGCCATTAGCCATTTTCGCCGGTGGAACCGTTAACGATTTTGCTACATATATGAATTTGCCGAGTGATCCGTTTTCCTTCGCCGAGATGCTTGTCGCTTTTCAAACGGCAAGTGTTGACGTTGGTCTTGCAGCGAACCGGTATTTTTTAAATGTACTTGCCGGCGGACTGATGACAGATATCGCATACAAAGTACCTTCGGATGCCAAAGCGACACTCGGGCGAATTGCATATTGGCTCGAGGGCGCTAAAGATTTAACAACAAATAATTTGTCAAGTTTCCCGATTCGAGTTGAGTCAAGAGAAGAAACATTCGAGTTCAACGCTTCTTTGTTTATTGTGTCCAACAGCAAAAGCGTTGGAGGTATTCGCAAATTATTGCCTTATGCCGAACTTTGCGATGGCCTTTTGGATGTATTGGTTGTTTCAAAACTCGGTGTTGCCGATATTTTGCCGCTTCTTGGCCAATTATTGACGGGCAATCACCTGAAAAATGATAATGTCGTCTATTTTCAAACTTCGGAGCTCCAAATATCAAATCCGTCCGGCACTACGCTGCGACTCGATTTAGATGGAGAGGCCGGCCCGAAGCTTCCGATATCGATAAAGAATATGCCCCATGCGCTTCGCATCATCGTCCCAACCAAGCAAGCGCCCATTCAGAATTGCCCGGCCAATCCAAAGGAGATCCATTCATGAAGAAACACTCGTCTCACCCCTCGAGTAACGATAAGATGAATCCATCCGAGCCTGTCGGTTACGATGGCGATGTAGATTTTGTAGAAGATATAGATAGCAAAAGTGATTCTTCAGACGAAAATGCGACCGCCATCGCGGCAGACGGCTTAATACCCTTTGAAGCTGAGGACACATCTGAATCCGTTGCATCGACGCCTTATCGCGCCATCCATTTCTCGGACACTGAAACGCCGGAACCAGAACCCATCCCTTTACCTTTACACGCTTTCGACGGCATCCAGAGTATTGCGGATGATCCTGATTTTCAAGTTGTACCGCAGGTCCAGGTCGATGGCTCAACACGAGTCAAATCACCACGTATTCGCCCAAACTACTGGATTAAGGCAAAGTATTTTATTATCCCGCTTACGATTATTGCCATTATGGTCCTAGTGTATTCTGTTATAAAAATCGGTAATATCAACGAACGCTTGGCGAGTCCGTTAAGCATTAACGGCCAATCCGTTTCACATTCAGAATTTAGTTTTATGTATCATTTTGTCTTAATTGAAAATGGTGTTGATATTCATGCGGCCGAAACACCTGCCATGCTGGCAGCTCCCGGAGAAGCCGGATTTGCAACAAATCGTGATTTTTTCATAGACATTGCCGCCAAAGAGTTGCAAACCATCCAAATACTCTACGATGACGCAACACTTCATGGCTTTTCAATTTCAGATGTTCACGTGAAGCGCGCACAGGCTTATGTCGATTGGCTCGCAACCAAAGCAGATGCCATTCAGGTTGATTTTGAAACCTATATCAAAGGAACTTTCGGGCAAAATGTGTCGCGCGAAACCATTATCGATACCTTGTCAAAGCGTTATTTTGCCGAAGACTACGCTGCGGGGCCGAAGCTTGATGAACTAAAAGCATCTGACGATCAGGCAGAAGAATCCTACTTGACTTCGCGCAATCAATACGACATTGTCTCCTATCGCGTGCTTCGGATTGTTTTTGAGCAAAAGGACCAGAGTTTTATAAGCACCGCTCATCTGCATGCGCAAGAGATCATTGAGAAAATCGAGCATGATCAGTCTCGTTTTGAGATTGTTGCCGCCGATTATTTTTCCGGCGAGGCCAAGGAAGCTTTGCTTAAGCCGGACTCCACGCTCATTTCCAATGTTCGCTTCAACAACATTGACAATCTGGAGTGGCGCATATGGCTTTATGACACGAGCCGCCAACCCGGCGACTGCACCATTTTCGAAGACGAGTATGGTTTCCCTATTCTCGTTTGCTTCACTGCCCGAAATCGACAAGTCGAGCCGCTTCGGAATATCAGATTCTTCTACGTCAACCAACTCGTCGAAGAAACCTTCCAGCAGGGATTACCGGCCGGAGAAGTCATTCCGATGGCGCAAACGATTCTCGACTCTATATCAGACGAAACTTCAGTCATTAATTTAGAGACCACATACGCAGACGAAATTCAGTCCGGCATTATGCGTGCAGTTCAAAGCGGCGACACCTACAGAGGCAAGTACGACTCGGATTTTGACGCTTGGATTTTCGATCCGGCGCGACAACCCGGTGACAAAACGATGATAGAACTTGAGAATCAGGTTGTGATTCTTTTCTATAGTTCCGTTTCAACCAATCCGGAATGGTTTGATCGCGTAAACAGCTTTATTCGTATGAATAATTACCAGGAGTTTTTGCTCGAAAAGCAAAATGCCTACCCCATCAAGCTTAATCCTGAAGGATTAAAACATATCTGATTCTTCTATTTTATTCATTTCGGAGTGTATTTTGATGATTCATTTGTATATGACGCGCCACGGCCAAACCCTATGGAACAGTCAGTGGCGCATTCAAGGGCAAAAAAATTCGCCATTGACCGTTCAAGGTATAGAAGATGCCGAAACCCTTGCCCGGCGACTTTCCTGTATTGATTTGGACCTCTGTTACACCAGCCCGATGCCGCGAGCCATTCATACCGCGCATATATTAATGGGAAGACGAAATATTCCTTTAATCGTTGAGCCAAGTATTGCCGAAATGGATCTCGGACGACTCGAGGGAATCAAAGCCGCTGATTTCGAAGCAACCGATCCAGAATCTTTTGATGCTTTCCGAAATCATCCTGATCGGTTTATACCTCAGGGTGGGGAGTCTTTTCAGGACGTCGTCTCAAGAGCTAAAGCTTTCCTGTCCAGAGTTGCCTCGCAATCACCCAGTGACGCTCAAATTCTTGGTGTAACACACTGCATTCTGCTTCAAGCTATGACCATGCTATGTGAAAACCGACCGCTCTCTTCGATGCGGTCGGCTCATTTTGTAAAACAAACGACTATTTTTCACTTCGTTTATGAAAACGGCGCATGGCAAATCCTGTCAATGAACTCAGATAAACCAGAAAGCGAAGTTGACTTGATCCATTCATCAAGCGATGAGAAGAGCCATAACCAAGGTCACACCGACCGAAGAGACCATCAACAACGCGAGAATAATCGCTATAATTTTTAGAAATACTCTGTTATGTCTCTTGCTCATTATATTTTTCCTTCCTCCAACGTCATGACCAGCGCTATTTCTTCACCGTCTCTATATACTACGATTTCAACTTCACTGCCGACAACCAATTCGTTGCGCACAGAAATAAGGTCATCCGTGGATTGGATGGTATCTCCGCCCATTCGAATGATAATATCACCCACAATAATACCACATTTTTCTGCAGGCCCATCGGGTGTAATTTCACGAACATAAACGCCTTTGGGCCAGCCGTAATTCTCTGCAGAAAAATCGTCCACCGTGACGACCGCAACACCCATCACCGGCCGTCCGCTCACATAGCCGACGTTTATCAGATCTTCGATGATGGTCTTCACATCGTTAATCGGAATTGCAAAACCTAATCCCTCGCCCGAAGAAATCTTCGCGTTTGTGACGCCGATGACTTCACCGAAGGAATTGACCAACGGTCCGCCCGAATTGCCGTTATTAATCGAAGCATCCGTTTGGAGTAACTCGTATTCCAGCCCTATTTCCGCCAAGTTGCGATTCATTGCACTGATGACCCCCACCGTGACCGTTCCCTCTAATTCGCCGAAAGGATTCCCAATCGCTACTGCCAACTCACCGGGTAATAGTGCATCCGAATCGCCAAGCGTGACATATTCAAATTCATCTTGAGATTTAATCTTGAGGACTGCTATGTCAGTCTGAGCATCAGAACCGACAATATCAGCTACGAAAGGTTCGTCATATCCCGGAACCTGAACCTTGATCAAGTCAAATCCATCGATAACGTGACTGTTCGTGACGACATAACCGTCAGCTGTGATGATAAATCCTGAACCGGAAGCACTATAAAAACTGCTCCCGCCTTCAAATTCAGCAATCACCGATACAGTCGCCGGTTGAACCAGCGACGCAATTTCATAGGTCTTCAGCGCTTTTTTATCACCCTGGTCATTCGCTTTAGCCGCCTCTTCGATTGAGAAATGCTTCCCGCTATTGTCTCCGACCGGGGTCGTATAACTCGACACTGTTTCCTTCACTGGATTCTTCAGATTTTTATCTGAACGGAATTCGTTACTCCTCATGTAGAAAATGACGTAAGCCATTGCTCCGGATAATATGGCCAAAAGAATGGCCATCACAAGAACGGCAAAGTGAAGCAACGTGAATCGCCTCACGCTCTGCTTCTTCGATTTCGTATGATCATCGTTCGGCGTCAAGTTGGCCGGTGCGACATAATTACTAGACGATTCTGTCATCGGTTCTAAATCCTCCACAATATCATTGGTAGCATATTCATCCTTGTGAACTGAATCAATCATGTTGTCATTCTCATTGTCATTCATATGATACACCCCTTATAAAAAAATCCGTTATCCTTATATTCTACAATTAATCTGTTGCCAAGTCGTAAAAGAAATTCGGCAAAAGCGAAAGAATGTAAAATCTATCGAATTTGCGACTTGATATTCATTGCATAAGCACCCTCTGCCCCGGAAAGGCGACGATGTTTGCGAATGACAATCAAGATAAAAATACTTGCCGACAATACCGCCATAATCAGACATGCAATCAGTGATAATCCCATCATGACAGGGAATTGCTCCTTGACTCTTCCAAACAAGAACAGCACCCCTGCCTGAATAACGCTGGCGAAAAAAATCAAGGCAAATCGAATCTGTTGGCGCATCATACGCAACAACCACTGTTTTTCGGTGGAAACATCACTATTCGGCTCAACTTTGGATCTGTTGAACAATAAATGCCTCTCTTCATCGAGCTCGCTCATCATCAATATCCTTCCCTTGCACTGTCGACGTGATATTCATCTCTGCCGACCCTTCGAAAGTGATTATAGCACCACCCGCGGTCATATCAAGACATAATTGCCTGAAAACCTCTTCGTCCCCGCGTTCACACATGACTCGATGTATGGGCTTGTCTTCGTACTTGGTCTCCACAACGTACCCGGCCTTTTCAAAGGCATATTTCAATTTGTCAGACTGCGCATAATCCACTACAACGTTAAAACATAGTGCAGGAACCAATTCTATCGGATTAGCAGCGCGGACAGCATTTTCTGCCGCCTCCGAATAAGCTCGTGCTAATCCTCCGGTCCCCAACAAGATGCCACCAAAGTATCGAACAACGACGATTGCCGCATCGTCTATACGCCCTCGCACAAGAACATCCATCACCGGCATACCGGCCGTCCCCTGTGGTTCTCCGTCATCACTATGCTTCTGGGCTGATCCGCTTAACGAGGTGCGCCATGCATAAACATGGTGTTTAGCGTCTTTAAACCGTGCTCGAATATCGCGAACGAAATCTTGTGCCTGCTCGGGCGACTCAACGGGACAGGCAAATCCGATAAAAAGCGATTTCTTGACCTCCAGCTCAATCCGAGAGGATGAAGACAGCGTCCGTCTTACTTTATCCTCCAAATCAGACCAGCTCCTTGTATCGCTGGTAAGACATCATAAGCAAGGATTTATCCTGGCTGTAAGTAACTTTGTCCAACGCTTCTTTGATTGGGAAAAACCGCCCGTCCGTGAAGTTCTGGGCCGTATTGGCTACAACCTTATCACTGTCTGATTGCATAATATACCAGATGATTTTATTGCATACCGGACGCTGTCGCGTCACGGAATAAAATTCATAATTCGTGCGTCCGGCAGGCGTCAATACGACTGCACTAACACCAGCTTCATAAGCAACGCGCTCGGTTGCAACTTCGTCCGGGCGCTCTACCGATCGAATAACACCTTTCGGGAATACCCACTCGTGCTTCTCGTTCTTGAGAAGCAGTACCGTGTCCTTATAAAAAACCAGCCCTCCGGAACAATTGCGTATCAGCATCACTGAATCCCCCCTCGAACATTCCCGATTATGTCCCTATTTTACCACTCGCACTATGCCTTGCCAATAATGGCTGCGGTTGTTTGAGTCTCACGAAATCAGCATTTCAATTTCTATTAATCCCGAGGGGATTTCCGGTAAAAATGGATCTTCACTTATTTCCGTGAAAAGCATGAATAATGTTATTACGTGACATGACACAAAAACTGCCGTTAACGGAATTTAGACGCGAGGAATATAGGCTATTCTTTCTCCGGAAATGCGCTGCCGAACATTGTTGATTTTTTGTGTCGGGCACGTTGAAGTCGTCAATATCGGAGGCTACTTACGAAGTGGTGCGTTTGAGTGATTATGTTGTACGGGATTTACGCGAAAAGTTTAGCAAAGT
>DUPM01000070.1 GCA_012838315.1 Clostridiaceae bacterium | reverse complement strand
TTCCATCGCTTTGAGATAGTTGATCTGTGTCTCGGTCTTACCCTCGTATTTCATTGCTTCAATAATCTCGGTCTCTCGTTTGCCGGATTGAATTTCTTCTTTAAGCTTCATAAAGTCTTCTTTGCTGATTGCAATGTAGCTTTTGCAATTTGGGCACGATATTTGGTATGACTTCGCATATGGAATAATCGGGATAAAGAATAGAGTGAACCACGTCCGAACCAAGCATAATTGCCATATGGACGCCGTATTGCAGTATGAGCAAGCGCGATGTGCGAAGTTCCCGATTTTCTTCCTCGTCTGCTTTCTCCAACCCCAAATAATCATTTTCTCAATCCTCCACTCTTCTATTGTCATAGAGATGCTTGATTTTAACACTTGAAGCCCGCTTTTTCAATCGGCAGCCGTCCTCACCAAACTTATGAACGAAAAACATCTTTCTCAGCTATTTTTACATAGCTCTTCTGGTGTTGATGTTTGCTTTCCATTATAATCAAGGCACGGGAAAACCAGTCATTCGGAGGCCGATTATGCACAAGACTTTTTTTCGTTCAGCGGTACTGGCCACGATTATGAGCCTGATTTTGTCTTGCTTCTTGGTTCTTCCGGCTTGCAATCGTTCGCCTCTGAATCCGGATAAACCGGTGACCATTACCATGTGGCACAACTACGGTGGCCAGATGAAGATATTGATGGACGATTTGGTCAGCGAATTTAATCGTACTGTCGGCGAAGAAGAGGGCATCATTGTCAGCGTCACCGCCATCGCCGGCTCAAAGGAATTGCACGAGATGCTTGTGTCATCGGCCGATAAACAGCCGGGTGCGTTGCCTCTTCCGGATTTGACCACTGCCTATCCCAAGACGGCGGTGCTGTTAGAACAAAAAGATTTGTTGACCGATTTTTCTGAATATTTTTCTGACAAGGAACTCCAATCATACGTCGCAGATTTCATCGCCGAGGGTTATCTCGGAGATGAGGGGTTGTATGTTTTTCCGATAGCGAAGTCCACGGAATTGTTATTTGTGAATCGGACACTCTTTGACCGATTCGCTGATGCTTGCGGGTATACGCTTGAGGATTTAAACACGTTCGAGGGCATCGCCCGCGCATCTCGCGACTATTATGATTGGACCGATGCCATGACTCCGGATATCAAGGACGACGGCAAGGCCTTTTTTATGGCAGACTCCCTCTTCAACCAAGCCTTAGTCGGGTCGCGACAGTTGGGCACCAACTTCTTGGTCGAAAATGAGCATGGAAATACTGTACGCCTCAATACGCTCTCCGATGCATTTCTTAAAATTTGGGACGCATATTTCAAGTCCGCAGTTATGGGCGGTATAGCGGTGTTTGATGGCTACAGCTCCGATCTTTTCAAGACCGGAGATTTGGTTTGTGCCGTTGGATCAACGGCCGGTGTGCTCTATTATCCGACCGAAGTCACTTATGCCGATAACACTCAGGAAACGGTGGATTACGATTATCTCCCTTTTCCTACCTATGAAGGCGGCGGAAAGGTTGCGCTTCAACGCGGAGGCGGCCTTTGTATCACAGCTCAGAATGAGGCAAATCAATTGGCTGCCTCGATTTTCGTGAAGTGGTTTACCTCACCCGAGCAAAATTTGAGATTTACATTATCCAGCGGCTATTTACCCGTGACAACGGAGGCGTTTAACCAATTGTTCGAGACGGATTTATCGACGCTGACCGAAGGTCCGATCGCAGAGCAACTCGAGACCATTCTTCAGATGTATGATGAATATCAATTCTTTTTCGCACCCTATTCAGAGAATTATGATGCGCTTCAAAAAGACTATGAGGCGGCCTTGAGAAATGAAATTGAGGCCGCACGGAAGGTCGTCGAACCGACACTGAATCATATTGACTCGCTATCGATACTCTCTGATGAGGCGCTAAAGCATATTCAGGAAGGCGAGAGCTGATATGCGCTTGCCATTTGCCAACCGTATTGGATTCCGGACTCCAAACGGCATTGCCCATATGCCAATTTCGATACGCATTCGATTCATGCTTTTCGTCTCGATCTTGGTATCTATCCTATTTCTCCTCGTCATAATCATGCTGTTGTTGACCGGCACATTGACCGCAGGCCAAAAAGAGGCCGGCGAATATTTTGCTCAGAGTCTGCGTCATACTAAGGCAGACATAGAGCTCGACTTCGGAAAAACTTCCATGCAGGCCGTCGACATGTCGGAGACGGTTTCGTCTTCAATTGAAAGCTTGCTGTCCGATTTTGATATTGCGCCTTCCGAGCTTCAATCCCATCCTGAGATTCTTGAAAAAATCCTTGATTCGCAATTTGAACGGCTCATTTTTTCGCTCGAAAAATCCGGCACCAGCGGTGCGTTTATCATTCTGGATGCCACCGTCAACCCAACTCTCGAAAACGCAGAAGCCTCCCGAAGCACCATCTATATAAGAAACACGGAGCCCAATGCCGTCAGTGCGGGGTCGCCTAATATGACCATGTTTTCGGGTTTCCCGGATATTGCAAGGCAGCGGGGCATTTCACTGAATTCTGTCTGGTCGATGGAGTTTGATCTCGCCATCATGCCGGACTACGAAGTGCTTCGCGAAGCCGCCTCGAACAGCAAGGCGCTCCACCAACTCTACTTATGGAGTGAGGCTCGGCCCCTGACAGGAACGAACGAGGATATTATGTTGTGCATTGTGCCTCTCATCGATGAAAATGGTGAGTTCTTCGGAGTCTGCGGTTTTGAAGTCAGCGGCATGCTTTTCAAATTGCGGTATTCCCCGGATACGATACTTTACAAGCGCGTGACTTCTTTACTTTGTCCCGAGACAGATGGCCGCTATTTAATGGTCGGAAATTCTTTGTGCGGCGGAGATGACAACAGTATTCGAACCATTCTCACTGAGGCGCAATCCGAAATTTCCGAGACCGCCATGATTGTCGTGAAAAAAACCCATGACGTCCAAGTCTATCGCTTTTCGACCTCCGGAAAGCCCATTGCCGAAGACTTGCAAACACGGTATTTTGTTGGACTTGACGACACCTTGACCTTGCTGCCCTCCGATTCGCTATTTATTGAACGCACGTATTCACTGATGTTACTCATGCCCGAAAGCGAGTATGGCGCGATGCTTGGCAGTAATAATGTGAGAATTATAGTGCTTTGTGCGTCCTTTATTCTGATTGGCGCGTTGATGGCTGTATGGATGAGTCGTAAATTCGCGGCGCCGATTATTCACGACTTAAATCAACTAGCGACCGCAGGTGACAGTAACAGCGAGACCGTCGACCCGATGAAAACACCGGAAATAATCGCCATTCTCAATCAGATTCGTTCACGTCACCCACAAAAAGTGGTGTCCGATGCACCCAGTGAACTTTTCGAGGATTTTTTGAAAAAGATACATCGCCTGACACCGACTGAAAAGCACATCGTTGCCCTCTTTCTTGAGGAAAAGACGACGCAGGAAGTGCTTAACACCCTCTTTATTTCTGTAAGCACGCTCAAGACGCACAACAGCCATATATACGCCAAACTTGATGTCGTATCGCGAGATGAATTGCAACTCTATTTTCGACTGATTGAAAAAACCGGAGGCCTCGAGAAGCTTCAAAATGCTTTGTCCTAACCTCGAAATTAGCGC
>DUPM01000069.1 GCA_012838315.1 Clostridiaceae bacterium | reverse complement strand
TCGTATGCGCCCGCGTCGCGATAATACGCTGTGCACTCTTGACACCTATGCCCGGCACTCTCAAAAGAACACCGTACGTTGCCGTCAGAACCTCCACCGGGAACTCGTCCATATGGTTTACCGCCCAGTGGCACTTTGGATCAATGGCTAGATTCATGTTCGGTCGATCGGGGGAAACCAGTTCCTCAGCCTTAAACCCATAAAAACGCATCAGCCAATCCGCCTGATACAGGCGATGCTCTCGCAACAAAGGCGGCGCCGAATGAACACTCGGCAAGTTTTTGTCTTCAACGATTGGTGTATACGCCGAAAAGAACACACGCTTCAACTGATACGTCCTGTAAAGCCCTTGTGACAGCCTCAGTATCTGATAGTCACTGTCGGGCGTCGCCCCGACAATCATCTGCGTACTTTGACCCGCCGGCGCGAATTTCGGCGCATGACGATACAAAGCCAGCTCAGACCGACTCTGCGTCACGCCTTGACTGATCTGAGCCATCGGACGAATTATGGCCGATGCACTCTTCTGAGGCGCAAGATGCTCCAAGCCGGACTCGGTCGGCAACTCAATATTCACACTCATGCGATCCACCACAAATCCCATGCGGCGGACCAACTCTTCGCTGGCTCCGGGAATCGTCTTCACATGAATATATCCGTTGAAGCGATACTCTTCTCGCAACAATGTAATGGCTTCGAGCATGTGCTCCATGGTATAATCCGGATTTCTCAATACCCCGGAGCTCAAAAAGAGACCCTCTATATAATTGCGCCGATAGAAACCCATCGTCAGATCCGCAAGCTCCCTCGGTGTGAAAGAGGTCCGAGGCGTATCACGAGACACGCGATTCACGCAATACTTACAGTCATATGCACAGGCATTACTCATCAAGACCTTCAGAAGTGAAATGCATCTGCCGTCGGCAGCAAAGCTATGACATATTCCCGCTGCCACGGCATTACCCGTCATGCCCGGTCGACCGCTTCGATTCACACCGCTAGATGTGCACGCCACATCGTATTTCGCTGCATCTGCCAATATGCTTAACTTCTCGAAAATATCCATACTATGCCGCCTCGCCGTTTCTGCAAACCGAACGTTTGTTCTTATTCTACATCGCATCAAGCGAACTGTAAAGTAGTGAAACGCAAAAATATCGGCACACACCGACATTCAAGGCATATCAAATATATATATATCAGCAAACGTCGATGAGATGCAGCCGAATATATCGGATCTCTATGCTCGTCGAAATCGGATTAATACAACTGCTCAACCTCCAGCGCTTCAGAAATCTCTTCGGCCGCCGCTGTCGTCAAATTCTCATATTGTGAAGAGGCAACTGTAGCAATTGCGTAGGCGCTTCCCAAACGGAGCATACACTCCGAATCCGATCTGTTGTGAATACCCATCGCCATGGCTGCCGTCATCGCATCTCCGGCACCAACTGTATTCACGACATCAATATGAAAAGGATGCGCATAATATGCGTGCTCTTTATTAATAAGAACCGCACCGTTTTTACCCAACGATACCATCTGGTACTTCACACCCTTCTTGGCATATCCAGCACCCATTCGAGCAATATCTTGCGGAGCGATAATCGAATGGTCCTTTGAAAACAACCGCTTCCACTCGTAAACGTTCGGCTTAATGGCTCGCGGAATGGCCTGAATCCCCAAGCGTAACGCCTCGCCGTCTGCATCAAGAATAACGCGAACTTTATGACTCTTGAGAAGCAGAATCCACCTCTTATAAATATCGTCACTAACACCGATGGGCAGGCTGCCGGAAAGAACAACAATATCCTTTTCACGGACAAGTTGCATCAACTTATTCTCAAACATCATCAAGTCCGTTGCCGTAATTGCGGGACCGGGCTCATTGACCTCAGTACAACAAGAATCTAACTCATCGATAATTTTCGTATTTGTCCTAGTCTCTCCGGTTGTATGAACAAAATCAAAACGCACCCCTTTACGCGCTAAAGCATCTTCGATGAAGCGGCCGGTCGTTCCGGAAACAAATCCAAGCGCCATCACCTGACCACCCATCTGGTGAATAACTTGAGCCACATTGTTCCCCTTTCCGCCCGGATAAGAGGACGTGCGATCCGCCCGATTCATGCCCTTCGCGATAAATCCCTTGAGAAAAATGACCTTATCGACCGCTGGATTCAGCGTTACGGTATATATCATAAAAATACCTCGTGTTGTTCATTTAGACCGTTTCATATTACCAAAAATATTGAATTCTCGCCCGAGGAAATGCTTGAAGTCAAGAAAAAAGATCCGCCCGATAAATCAGACGGATCTCATATCCCCTTCAGTAAACAGCTTGAGATTAATATCCTACAATTTCCAAAATACTCTCGGCGGTAGCCGCATCAGGTGCCATAACAACAAAAATGGAGTTGGTCTTGACATCCTTACAGAAATAAGCGACTTGTCCTTCAATCTCAACAGTATGGAACTCAATGCCGTTACGCATAACTGTATCCATTGTCGGTGCAACTTCCGGATCCTCTAACTCAGAATCCATGGCGCTCACGAACTCTGAATATGCACCATCAAGACTATCCTTGTCAGCCAGCTGAAAATAGAAGACGATTTGATCAAAAGACTGCGACATAGCAAAGAAGCCTTCGTTCACAACATAATCCGAACCCAGCATATCCTCAGCAGGAAAACTCTCAACCAAAAAACCAGCTTCAGACAGCGGCTCATAAATGGCCATGCCCGTTTCAGAAAGATTCACTTCTCCGGAACCGAAGTCGCCAAACAGGTCATCTGTCAAATCAGCAACGGCCTCTTCTGTATCATCTGTCGTCGCTTCTGTGGTCGCTTCTGTCGTCTCTTCTGTCGTCTCTTCTGT
>DUPM01000068.1 GCA_012838315.1 Clostridiaceae bacterium | reverse complement strand
TTGACAAATGTTCAAAATAGCGCATAATGATATTGGACATATGACCAAAACATAATGTATGAAAGGAGTGATAGTATGCCAGGAAGAAATGGGACAGGACCTTTCGGCGAAGGACCGATGACTGGAAGAGGTTTGGGCGTTTGCAATGGTCATTTCAACAATATGCCGCGTGGCGGTGGTGTGAGTGGTTATTACAGAGGTGCACGTTGCGGCCGTGGGCTTGGTTATGGCCGGCGTTCAAATTATGTGGCACGAGATGGTTTTCTCGGAGCATATGAGCCAATACCAGATCCGATTGATCGTGATAAGGCGCTTCGTGCTCAAGCGGAGTACCTTAAAGATCAGTTAGAAAAAGTGAACAAAGAGTTGGGAAATGGTGAGGAATGATTTGATCAGGATCTTAACCAAGACGACATTTGTTGACTGAATCACTAATGAAGGCGCGTGAGTCTCACTCGAGTTATAATGGATTAAAAGTATATTGGAGGATTGATTATGTCGCGCCCCAGAAAATGGAGACAGGTTTGCGGTTTGCCGGAGATTGATGTTTTTGGCCCCAGAGGTCCGAAAGCCAATCTTCGGCAAATTGTGATGACTGTTGAAGAGTATGAAAGCATCCGCTTAATCGATTACGAGGGATTGACGCAAGAAGAGTGTGCCGATTTGATGAAGGTGGCACGAACTACTGTGCAACGAATCTATTTCGATGCCCGTAAGAAATTGTCAGAGGTTCTGGTTGAAGGCGCGGTCCTTCGGATAGAAGGCGGAGATTACAAACTGCGGGAAGATACCGAGCACTATCATTGTGGGCGATCTTGCCACAGAAGGGGTCATCAGAATGTGAATTCAGATGATCACGTTTGAGTAATCAATTTCAGGAATGGAGAATATTATGATTATAGCAATTCCGATTAACGACAATTCAGAAAATACTACAATATGCCCTTCTTTTGGGCGCACACCGTACTATTTTGTATTTAATACAGCAACAAAAGAGAAGGAGTACATGGTGAATTCTGCGGCTCAAAGTGCAGGTGGGGCAGGAATTGCCGCAGCACAACTCTTGGTCGACCGCGGTGTGAACGTTGTTATTGCACCCAGAAGTGGGCAGAATGCTGCAGATGTTCTTTCGGGTTCTGGCATTGAGATATATCGCTCGGTCGGCGATGATTTGAATGCGAATATAGAGGCTTACCAGAATGGACTGTTAAATAAACTCAGTGATATTCATCCGGGTTTTCACGGACACGGAGGCTGAGGATGATCGTTGCGGTATTAAGTGGCAAAGGTGGAACCGGCAAGACGTTGGTTTCCGTAAACTTAGCATCTGTCGTTGAAGGTGATAGCATTTACGTGGATTGCGATGTAGAAGAACCGAATGGTCATTTGTATTTCCGGGCAGAAGAATCCGACAAGAATATAGAAACAATTAGCAGATTGTATCCGGTGGTCGACTCGTCGAAGTGCCTGCTCTCTCAGAATAAGGATGCGTGTGCGAAGTGTGTTGACTTCTGTCGATTTAACGCGTTGGCTCGAGTCGGTGAGCGAATTCAGGTATTTGATCAAGTTTGCCATTCGTGTGGTGGATGTGCTGTTGTCTGCCCTGCCCAGGCGATTACAGAAGAAGCGAGACCCATCGGGCATGTATATGACTACAAAGTTGGCAACACGCGTGTGCTGTCCGGTCAGATGCAAACGAAGCAAGCTTTTGGCATCCCTATTATTGCAAAGATTTTAGAATTGGCGAAGAAAGGCAAATTAACCACAATTATTGATTGTCCGCCCGGTAGCGCGTGTACTGTTATGGAGAGCATTAAGGATGCTGATTTTTGTATCGTAGTTTCTGAACCCAGCGTCTTCGGAGCGCACAACATGAAAATGGTTGTTCAGTTGTTACGTTTGTTCGAAAAGCCCTTCGCGGCCATATTGAACAAATATGTCGAGGGGGCTGAGAATCCTTCGGAAACCTTGTGTGAAGAGGAGAATATTGAAGTGTTGCATCGAATACCGTTTGACGTTCAAATTGCGCACTATCACTCTGAAGCACGAATTGCTGCCGAAGAAGAGGACCGGTTCAAAGAGATGTTTGAGTCTATTTTGAAACGCTTAACGAGAAGATTCGGAGGTGATATGGAATGAAGAAACTTCTGATTCTCAGCGGTAAAGGCGGTACAGGAAAGACGACACTTGCCGGTGCTTTTGTTCGATTGGGACGAGTGGGCGCATTTGCCGATTGTGATGTCGACGCCCCCAATTTGCATCTTTTGTATCTTGATTTACCGACGCCTAAGACGTCAGACTACTACGGCATGGGTGTGCCCGAGATTGATACAGCGATTTGTAACGGTTGTGGAATTTGTGAGGCGCATTGTAGATTCCATGCGATCGAAGTGCAGAAGGGCTATGCGTATTGTGATTCTTTTGCTTGTGAAGGCTGTGGTCTGTGTGAATATGTGTGTCCTCAGCACGCAATCAAAATGATGCCTAATGTTGCCGGACGCATGATGCTTTTCACATCAACTAAAGAAGAAGTGTTTGGCCCGGAAGGGAAGATTTCGAATAGCCATTCGAATGACGCATTAGTCATCATGGAAAATGTTGCGGCGAGGTCTCGTGTTGTATTTTCGAGTGCGGAGCTCAAAATGGGAAGCGGCACTTCGGGGAAACTTGTTTCTGAGGTCAAAAAGAATTTGAATGATTCAGCAGATGAGAAAGAGACGCTCGCAATTATTGATGGTTCTCCCGGTATCGGATGCCCGGTGATTGCGTCGATCACCGGTACAGATATGGTATTGATTGTTGCCGAACCCTCGATTTCCGGAATCAGTGATATGCAAAGACTCGTTGAAACAGCCGCTTTCTTTGGCGTTCAGATTGCAATTTGTGTCAATAAGGCGGATACGAATCTTGAAAGAACTGAAGATGTGAAAGTTTTTGCAGACTTGAATAATATACCGTTTTTAGGATGTATTCCGTATGATGAGAACGTACTTGTCGCGACCAACTCCGGCAAGTCCATTGTGGATCTCGGTGGACCGGCAGCAGATGCAATCACGACTATTTTCTCACAAGTAAAAGAATACTTATGAAAGAAGTGCTGAGGTAAATGCGATGAAGATTAATGTCCTAATAGATAACGAGACTCGTATGCCGGGCATTATCACAGAGCACGGATTGTCTTTGCTGATAGAAGATGAAGATCAAAGAATTCTCTTTGATTTTGGACAAAGTGAGGCGTATTATAATAATGTTGTTCAGATGAAGATTGACCTATCGTCTGTTTGCGTGGCCGTTATTTCGCATGGACATTATGACCATACCGGAGGTGCTTTGCGGTTTGCCAGTGACTATCCGATGGTGCCGATTTTCGTTCGAGAAAATGCCTTGTTGCCTCGATTTGCGGATCGTGGCAAACAAATAATGGAATATATTGGCATGCCAAAAGACCTTTTGGCATTAGAGAATCTTCGGTTAATCCAAACAGATGAGGTTTTCGAGCTCAGCGAGCGAGCGATTCTTTTTTCGACAAATGTTGCGGATTTTCCGGAACCTGAAGGCAATAGCAAGCTATTTGAGAAAGGTTTGGCCGGGAACTATATTCGGGATGCGTTTGCTCATGAGCAAAATCTACTGGTGCATACGGGCAACAGAAGGGTATTATTTTGTGGTTGCGCGCATCGCGGGATTGCGAATATTATGCAATGGGTATATAACCAATACGGTGCATTTCCGGATGATGTCATAGGTGGTTTTCATCTGAGATACCAACCGGATGCTTCTCTAAGTGTGCCGCAAGAACTCCAGGATATTGCCCGTTTTCTTAAACATACCGGCTCGCAATTGTATACGATGCATTGTACGGGCCTACCGGCATTTCAATACCTAAAGAGAATGCTCGGTGATCAAATTGAGTATGCCTTTGCAGGCTCAACAATAGAGATCTAATGAACATGAATAATTATAGAACAGGAGATTATTATGACAGAACAATGTGATCAGAATTGCAGCAGTTGTGCTTCGACCTGTTCGAGTGCACAAGGAGAAAGTGCCCCACAGGCACCCGTCGATAACAAGGCAAAGCTCAATGAGTATAGCAGTGTTAAAAAGGTTATCGGTATTGTCAGCGGCAAGGGAGGTGTCGGCAAATCATTAGTCACCTCAATGATGGCCGCCAGAATGCGTCGTGGGGGATACGAAACCGCCATTTTAGATGCCGACTTGACCGGTCCGTCAATTCCGAAGGCTTTTGGAGTTAAGGAGCGTGCAAAAGGTTCCGACAATGGCCTTTTTCCGGTCGTAACTCAGCAGGGAACAAGACTGATGTCCATCAATCTTCTTCTCGAAAATGAGTCTGACCCAGTCGTGTGGCGCGGCCCGATTATCGCATCGACCGTTACGCAGTTTTGGACCGATGTACTTTGGAGTGATGTTGATTTCATGTTTATTGATATGCCGCCGGGAACCGGTGATGTTGCATTGACGGTATTTCAATCGTTACCGGTTGACGCAATTATTGTTGTTACATCGCCCCAAGAACTTGTCTCTATGATAGTTGAGAAGGCAGTTAAAATGGCCCGTATGATGAATATACCGATTCTTGGATTGATTGAAAATATGGCCTATTTCAAATGTCCGGATTGTGACAGTGAACATGAGATTTTCGGAAAGAGCAAACTGGAAGAAATCGCGGAGGGTTATGGTTTGGATATTTTGGCGCGCATTCCTTTGGATACGCGTATTGCAACAGCTTGTGATAAGGGGTTAATTGAATTTTTTACTGTGGACTGGTTGGATCAAGTCGCAGAAAGACTCGAAAAGAGTTTGGAGGAGAAGGATATGAAAACGAGTTCAGCTACGCTCGGAGGAAAAGGCAAAAAGATTATCGCTGTTGCCGCAGAGAATAAAAAAGTCACCGAGCACTTTGGCCATTGCGAGCATTTCGTTGTGTTTGAGGCGCAAGATGGTCAGATCACCGGCGAAAAGATTTATGAGAATCCGGGACATAAGCCGGGATTCTTGCCGAATTATTTACATGATCTTGGTGTAAACGTTATCATCGCAGGCGGCATGGGCGGTGGTGCAGTGGACATATTCAACGAAAAGGGCATCGAAGTTATTGTCGGTGCGACAGGAGAGGCGAAGGACGCAGTTAATGCCTATCTTATTGGAGAGCTGGAATCTACAGGCTCGGTCTGTCATGAGCATCAACACGAGGAAGATGGTTCGTGTTGATAAAGAATTATCTTAAGCGGCGCTCGAACAGAGCGCCGCAGTCATTTGGAGGATATAGATATGAGTAAAGTTGAAGCAACACATAAATCAGCGTTTCAACCTTCGGCTAAAGTGTTGGTCTCTTGTACGGATATGCAGGGACGTGACAATGCGCTGGCTGTCGGATATTGTTGTAATTGCAGCTATGATCCGCCGATGGTCATGGTAGGGATTGTTCCTTCAAGGTTTTCGTATTCGATGATTAAGGAGGCGGGCTGCTTTGTCTTGAATCTTCCGGATTCTTCTTGTCAGAGAATGTTTGATTATTTGGGAAGTGTATCCGGGCGTGACGAGGATAAACTGGGAAAAGATTGGATATCGGTAGAACGAGCTAAAACAATAAATGCACCAATTCTCGCGGATTGCCCCGTAAATATCGAGTGTACGATAGTGGATTCAATAAGGAGCGGTTCTCATGAGATGTTTGTCGGTAGAATTGAATCCGTCCGAGCTGACGCCCAATACTTGGACGAGCAGGGTCGGGTGAAAATGGATGCCGACTATCTATAAAAGTCACAATTAATGAATAATTTCAGTGTAAACCGAGCCGCAGTTGAACGGCTCGGTTTTTTGTGGGAAACTGAAGTAGAATAAAACGATATGTGAATTTTTCGACAGTGCGTTGATTGATTTTATCAAACGCGTTAAAATTCTAGTGTGCTTGACGACGGCTAAGGAGATTATTGTGGGTTTTAACAAAGCAACACTTCGTGAATTAATTGTGTCACTCGAAATGATGTTCGACGGTATTGCCTATGTCGATTATTCTGGGTGCATGATGGATTCAGATTCAAGAATGCAGTTGTTTTCGACCGATACTGAGAACGTGGACAAAAAGAAAATGTTTGAATCCGCGACTGTAGAGCCAAGCACTTTAATCACCGCGATTCGTCGTTCTATCGATGAGCATAAATTAATCGTTATAGACTACATTCATTTCACGAATAACCAAGTGTTTGAGTGCCGTATATCCCCATTTATGGATGGTGCGCTAATATTAATCTTGGATGTAACTGAGCGAAAAATGGCTCAAGATAAGCTCCTCGAAAGCAAAAGAAGCAAGGAAGTGTTCTTTCAAAATCTACCGGGCATGGCATACCGTTGCCTTTATGATCGCGAATGGACCATGCTTGAGGTGTCAGAAGGCTGTTACGATTTAACAGGATACCGCGCCGAAAGCTTTATTCATAACCGAGATGTTGCATATAATGACATTATTAATCCAAGTTTTCGAGATACAGTCTGGGAGGCATGGGAGGAGTCGGTTCAGTACAAGCGACCATTTAAAATGGAATATCCGATTATCACGATCACGGGCGAAAGTGTTTGGGTTCTTGAGCAAGGAGTTCCTGTTTTCGACGATAATGGCAATCTTGTGGCGCTGGAGGGCCTCATCATAAATGTGTCCGCCAGTAAAGACAAAGAGAGTCAAGTGAATTATTTGCTGACGCATGACAATCTTACCGGCGCATTGAATCGACAAACTTATCTTCAACAGAAAATGAGAATTGACTCCGATCCGACAATGGTTCCAGTATCCATATTGATTCTTGACATTAATGGTCTGAAGCTGATAAACGACGCGTTCGGTATGCGAAGAGGTGATTTGCTTCTTCAGGAGACTTCTCGAATCATTGCGAAAATCTTGAAGGATACTTACCTGTTTGCGCGTTTAGGCGGAGACGATTTTGCCGTGTTGATGCCTCATACCGATTTGGCCACGGCCGAAGTATTTTGGGCTAGAGTACAAGAGGGTTTTTCGGAGTATAACATGGATCAGGCTAATGACTATGATCGCATTTACGTTTCGCATGGCATTGCAACAAAAGACTATCCGGATATCCAACTTGAATCGGTCCAAAAGTTGGCCGAGGAAAACATGAACAAACACAAGCTGTTGGAGCGCAAGAGTTCTCACAGCTCCATCGTTGAGTCAATCAAGCAGTCGATGCATGCTCGAAGCCAGGAAACTGAAGCGCATTCAGAACGTTTGGCGGATTTGTCCAAAATGGTCGGATTAAAAATGGCCCTGTCGCAAACTGAAATTTCGGAGCTTGCGCTTTTGGCTACTCTTCACGACATCGGAAAAATCGGAGTGAATGACCAGATATTAAATAAACCCGGCAAGTTGACCGACGAAGAGTGGACTCAAATGCGAAAACACACAGAGATTGGCTACCGAATAGCTATGTCGTCACCGGAATTGATCTCTATCGCTGATTATATCCTGACGCATCATGAGCGCTGGGACGGAAAGGGTTATCCGCAGGGGTTGTCCGGTACGGCTATTCCTTTGATATCCAGAATATTATCAGTGGTCGATGCCTATGATGCCATGACAAAAGATCGTGTTTATAGGAAAGCGATGAGCAAGGATCACGCAATTGAAGAACTGAAAGCGAATGCGGGCTCTCAGTTTGATCCGACCGTGGTTGGCGTTTTTATAGAAATTCTTGAGAGGCCGGACATCGGTTAATTGATGTTATTTTGTGTTGAATTAATTAATGCATCTTCCTGCGGAAGCGGAAGGTGCATTTGCTATAAAAAGAAACCGGCCCACATGGGGCCGGTTAGGTATTAAGAGGAATCAAACAAACGACAAAAATCGAAAATTATTTCACAGCAGTAGAAGTGAAATTATACTGGCGAATGGTCTCATCGTTTTCATAAATCTTGGTCTGCCATTTGTTAGCAGTCTCAAGAATCATGGTTAGAGGATTCTGCTTGCCTTCGATCTGTGCGCTGTCGCTCTGATAGCAAATAGCCTGAGCCTCGTCGTCAGACAATAACATGTATTGAGAGACTAAGAAGAGACTTCGGACACCGACACTCATGTGAACAAGTTTCGGATTGATGATGTAAGAAGACGATGTCGTACTTCTACCGAGTCCAAGACCGAGCGCGGAGGTCGTAATCTTTTCTTCGACTAAATACAATGGCTTTCCTTCAACGCCGACCTTGCCGACATCATGGAAGAGAGCCATAACAATGGCAGATTCGTCATCGAGTTGCGGCATCAGGCTTTCCTTGATACGGAGAAGCTGATATGCGACTCCTACCGAGTGAATGACAAGACCCTTCTCGTGAGCCAGAGTACCCTCAAGCGTCGCGGGAGCGGTCATCCATGAGGTGCGATTCTCCAGAAAATCGATAAAGTGGTCGAATTCGGTCTTGCGCTTAATAATCTTGGTCTTGAGTTCGGCGTATAGTTCATCGACATTGTCCTTGGTCACAAGTATCATCGGCATAACCGCTGAGGGTGCCTTGGAACCACCGGAACCAGAAGAACTTTGAGAAGATCCGGCGCCCTGGCCATCCGTAAAATCGTATTTACACTTCGGACATCTTATAGCTTGGTTTGCGATAACCATACCGCAGTCGGGACATTTCTTCATAGGAACCTCCTCTTGACACATCCGCTTGAATAGATGTATCGGGTTTGTAGGATTTGTACAATCATTTTACCCCGAAACCGAATTCACTACAACAAGAGAGCTTTGATAAATGGGGTTAATTGTGGCGAAAAAGACATCTATTTACGACTTGTTCACGATTTAGATGCTAAAAAAATACCAACACATTCGAATCGACATAGAGCAATATAAAACAATACACAAGAAGCATGAGGAACTCCCAAAGTGGAGCATTAACTCTTTGAAACACGGTATTGTTCTCGATCCGATTTAGACAAGTGGTTTATTTTGAGTCGCAACGCACGAGATAATCCGTTCGTGAAAGTTTTAAATAAAAATCTTCTCGGAAAAAACTGCATCTGGTTAAAAAAGTGTGCGGCGACAGCCATTTCGACTTCTGGCGGCTGGACTTTTCGGTTATGTGACATCATGTAGTTATTTGTTCCCGGTGCCTCGTAAAAAAAACGATAGCTCGCTGCATATGCGTCACCGATTCCCAAGATGTGGCCGACTTCGTGTGCGCCCGTTTTCAGAAACAGATGGCGCGACAAGTTTTTCTGCATGTAGATGTTTCCGGGATGCAGAATGGACCAATTATGCATCAAGGTTTCCAGCTGACCGTTTGAGAAAATCCCCCAAAAACGACGCCAAATCGGGCTGACCACATGCGATGGCATATTCTTATTCCTCGAGAATAAGATCTTTATGAAACGGCGTTGTCCATATACTGTCGCTGCTTCAGGATTGTCTTTCCGAACAAATTCAATGGCTACTCTGACGGCGGAGGGGTTGGGCGAGATATCGGTTTTTTTGGGAAAATTGTCATCGGTCAAGACGCGAAAGCTCGCCTTGGCTTTGGCGAGTTCATAGCCGTCATCAAGCAGCCAATCCAACTCGAATTTCCCTGCCCAATTTGATCGGACGCCAGCCTCGAAAATGTCGGCATAGGTCAAATCGGTACCTGGGAAAAATCGCATAAAAGATTTTGAATAAGCAACAAAAAATCGAATGCGAAGCGTATTGCCCTTGATAATTAATTGCACGGGAACACTACTCGGGTTACGATACTTAACGGGGTACCGCGTTTCCAGAGTTTGCTTGGGCCTCAAGCGAATCGGTATATTTACTCGGTCCGTTGTCGACACCTGTTATCGCTCCTTTGCGCAAATTACGATCAAAACCATACCTACGTATTTTTATGATATCACTTTCAGAGCGGTTATGCTTTATAATGAAAAAAAGAAGATACCGACGGGGGGCGTCGGCATCTGTAAGGAGGGTGTTATGAAGTAAGGAGTCTCTGCTCGTTACACCCACATAATAACAATCAAATGTTTCGGGCTCGTACATTTGGAATGAATATAATGTAACAGATGGTCGGCAGAATTGCGGCAAAGGAGGCAAAAATGGTGAAGCTCGAGGGCAAAACCTTTAAGGCGAATCTAGTGGTTCGTCAAGCAGAGGTCGTGTATGATGAAAAAAAAGATACTTTTGTAAAAGAACTCGAGGGCGCTCTTGTTTTGTTGTGCCACACGCTCGATGTGCCTATTCCTCTTTGGCTTTCAAAGAACACGCATGAATTTGCGGCTTTCAGGCAGACCATCTTTTTTTCGGACCAATTTACCGAAACAGTAAATTTCGATCGCTTTCAAATTAGGCTCAGATAGGAGAACCAACATAAGATGAACAGCAAAGATATCCCTTTTTCGCTTGATGCGACTAAGTATAATCTGTCGGATCTCCGCCGCGTGATGGCATTTTTGATTGGAGAAAATGGTTGTCCTTGGGATCGCGTTCAAACGCATCAGACTATTCGAAAAAATTTGATAGAAGAGGCATATGAGGCTGTGGATGCGATTGATTCTGGAGATCCGAATCGTGTCAAGGATGAACTTGGAGACGTTCTTTTACAGGTGTTTTTTCATTCTGCGATTGCTGAAAAGAATGCGGCTTTTGATATTGATTCTGTCGCAGATAATTTGTGCCGGAAACTGATTTTTCGACATTCTCACCTTTTTGGAGATGATTATGCTGACAATCCGGATGATGTGCTTCGGTTATGGGATAAAAACAAGATGAAGGAAAAGGCGCAAGAGTCTTTTGCTGAAACTCTTGCCGATGTGCCGGAAGGGTTGCCGGCACTGATGCGTAGTGAAAAGCTTCAGAAGCGCGCAGCGAAGGCCGGCTTTGATTGGCCCGATGCCAAGGGGGCATTGGATAAAATTAGCGAGGAGACCGAGGAGATTATGCGCGCCTTCGAAGAGTCCGGGTCTCCGCTTCATTCAAAAATTGAGTACAACGATAATCCGGAACTCTTCAATGCGGTTGAAGATGAAATGGGTGACTTGCTTTTTGCGTCTGTTAATTATGCGCGGCTCTTGGGCGTTGACCCAGAGGTTGCGCTGAATCGTGCCAACAATAAATTTATTAAGCGCTTTACCGAGATGGAGAACATGGCAATGGATCAATTGGGTGGACTTCGGTCATTATCGCTCGAAGAAATGGACCAACTCTGGGAAGCGGCAAAGGAGAAAGAAAGGCAATGAGACTCGATAAATTTTTAAAAGTATCGCGAGTGGTTAAGCGTAGAACGGTGGCCAATGATATCTGCCAGGTCGGACGTGTCAAAATAAACGGGAAGGATGCGAAACCATCCTCAACAGTGAAGGTAGGGGATCGCATCGAAGTTGCCTTTGGCAATGGCGTGACCGCAATTCGCGTACTTAACGTCAAAGAGACGGTTAAAAAAGAAGACGCCGCCTCTTTGTACGAAATCATCTCCGGGGAGGACTGAATCGTTTCCGTATTATTACATAGCGGCTACGTTTCGATTTTATGCGCCAATTAAGTGGATTTGAAGGGATCTGGCAGATTGCTCTATTTATTCGGACAGGATAGAATATATACATTATAGACCAAGGAGCAGACATGGTGCGGACAAAGACCACAAAGAGATGTGAGGTTCGAGTGAAAGGCGGTTATCCGTTAGTTCGGATTGTCGTCATGCTTGTGTTTTTGCTTTTGTTCGTTGTTGTTGGGTCCATGCTATTGAATCAGAAAAAAGCCTACGATCGCGTATTTGAGAAAACGCAAAATCTCGAGCAACTCGAGAAGCAAGCGATTGCAGAGAATGAGAATGTCAGACACATGAACGATCGGATTGGATCGGATGATTATATAGAGGAAATTGCTCGAGAAAAACTGGGCCTCGTCAAGACACAAGAGACCGTTTTTGTTACCGATAACGGTTGAGCTTTTGATTCCCTAGAATACTATCCGAATCATTGCGAAGAAGGCGTCTGAGGTCACTTAGAACTTGTCGATTCGCTGATAGATAAATGAAGTTCAAAAAAAGGCGCGATTTTCAAAAATCGTGCCTTGCTTTTAATGCCTTCGATAATGTGATATCATCTGCAAATTCGATGTCCGAGCCCATCGGCAACCCAGATGCGATTCGAGTCACCTTGATGCCGGATGGCTTTATCAGGCGAGATATATACATCGCAGTTGCTTCGCCTTCTGCCGTCTGGTTTGTGGCAAGAATGACTTCTCGAACCTCGTCTTGTTTTTGCAATCTTGAAAATAGTTCTTTGATCTTGAGTGCATCGAGTCCGACGCTTTGGAGCGGAGAGTATACACCGTGGAGCACATGATAAAGGCCTTTGTACTCTCGAGTACGCTCAATCGTGGAAACATCCTTTGGACTTTCAACAACGCATATTGTGCCTCGATCTCGCCTTGAATCCGAACAAATCGAGCATGGATCCTCGTCCGTGTAATTCTGACACTCACGACAAAGTCTCGTGTTGTGATGCGCGGAAATGATAGCTTCGGTCAAATCCTTCACTTCAGATTTCTCCATCGAAAGGATGTGAAAAGCAAGCCTTTGTGCTGACTTGCTTCCAATACCCGGGAGCTTCGCAAGTTCAGCAATTAATTGCGTGACTGACGGCGAATATCTCATAATAATCGCTGCGCTAGAAAGGCATCTTCATACCGCCGGTCACTTGCCCCATTTTGGCGCTTGAGTACTCTTCAAGCTTTCTCTGGGCCTCGTTGCACGCAGCGATAATCATGTCTTGGAGCATCTCTACATCGTCCGGATCAACCGCGCTTCGATCAATCTCGAGCGACTTGACTTCGTGATCGCCGCCGATAACGACTTTAACTACGCCGCCACCGGCGGTGGCTTCAAATGTCGATTGCTTGATTTCTTCTTGAGCACGCTCAGCGGCCTGTTGCATACGTTGTGCTTGTTGGAGAAGGTTGTTCATTCCGCCTCCGCCCATTCCGGGCATGCCTTTAAATCCCTTTGCCATAATTCCTCCTATTTGTTCATCAGTTATATATGTTAGTCTTCAATCGCTTCAATCACTATACCGTTATTATCTGCAAAATCCAACATCTGCTGGACCCATTGAGGTTGCTGAGGGCGGTCGGAGGCATGTGTTTGATTCTCCCGACTCGCCTCAATTGAAATTTCAGAAATACCACTAAAGTGACTGAGTATTAATGCTTTGACAGCACTATAATCTCCCTTTTTCTTCAAATCGTCAATGTAACTATGCATGTTTGCAGGAAAATCGATGATTAGTGTTGAGCCGTCAGCCCGAATTGTAGCGTTCTTAAATCGCAATGCGTCACCAAATCGATTGGTCTGCATCGCTGAAAGGGCTCCGGCCCATTTTTGATTAAGTTCGGCAGGGTCGCTCGTGGCAATTGATAAGTTTGACATGGGCGCGTCATGTGCTGTTGTATTAACGACAAAGTTGTCGGATGATGACTCGAATTCCAAAGAAGTCTGGTCTTGGTCACCCATATCCGGTGGAAGTGGAATGTGGGGACTTCTGACCGAGGGCTTATGAATGAGCTTGGATAGATTCGTTGATTCGCCCTTAGCGCGAGGCACCGGCTCGAAAGCCCGCTTGAGATTTGGCGCCGTTGATTCGCCCTGAGTATCATTGACGGAATCAGAAACGGAAGGTTGCTCAATAGTATCCGCAAAACTATCTATTTCCAAAGGCGGTGGCGTCAAATCATTTATCGCGTCGTAAGGTGAGTCCGAAATTGGTGGTTCACCGTAAGGCGAATCGTCGTTGGGACTCAAAGCCGAAGTCGAATCTTTTGCTAAAACGCCAATCGCATTCGCATTTGAATCGTGATGATCTGGATTATTGATATTCTTCGAATCGGTCTCTTTGGCAATGGATGCACTCGAGGCCATTGGAGTGGCTGTGCTCGAAGGAGGTGCAAAATTGGTATCGGTCTTCGGAGTAGGCAAAGAAGGCGGTGCTGTCTCGGTTGGTAAAGGGGGAGGCGTCATCGTTGGAGATGTCGCCGTACGAGGTGGGGTAGCGCTTGGTTCCGGTACGGATGTAGCAGCGAGCGCGATAAGTGCTGTCTCGAAAGATGTCTTCATATCCGGTGACCACTTCAGTTCGCCTGCCAGAGAAGACAAACGCTTAATGACAGTGAGCAAATGTGACACGCTCACTAAATTGGCAAGAGACTTCATTCTCAATATGTCATCCGCCGTTGCCGAAACCAGCTCGTGCGGGTCTGCAGACAACGAAATAACGGTGAGATCTCTAAAGTAATGCGATAAATCAAGAGTGAATCGAAGAATATCTCGCCCATCCATGATGACCTTGTTGCACAAGGTCAATACAGAAATGACATCCGAGGTGAGAATGAAACGAGCCATGTCAAAAAATACGCTTCGGTCTACCATGCCAATCATCCTGTGAATATCACTCTCGGTAATCGTTGACTTGGTACCCGTGCCGACTTGGTCCAAAAGAGAGATTGCATCGCGCAATGCACCGTCCGAGAGCGTTGCAATCAGTTGGAGTGCGCGATCTTCAATAAGTATTCCGGAGTCGTCTGAAATGGATCGAAGCCTTCCGACAATCCCGTCTGTCGGTATTCGACGAAAGTCGTATCGCTGACATCTGGAGATAATGGTTGCAGGAATACGATGTGGCTCTGTAGTCGCCAAAATAAATACAGCATGCTCCGGCGGCTCTTCAAGCGTTTTAAGCAAAGCGTTAAAGGCACCCGTCGACAACATGTGCACTTCATCGACAATATAAACTTTATATCTGGCTTGCGCCGGTAAAAACAGAACTTCGTCGCAAATGCGACGGATATTATCTACACTGTTATTGGAGGCTGCATCCATCTCGATAACGTCGAGAAGCGAACCATCCAAAATACCCTTGCAAATCGAACATTGATTACACGGGTTGCCGTTTTGAGGATCAAGACAATTAATCGCTCTTGAAAAAACCTTGGCGATGGATGTCTTGCCGGTTCCGCGAGTGCCGCTGAACAAGTATGCATGAGCGACTCTCTTGGAGATGACGGACTGCCTTAGTGCGTTAACGGCGTGATCTTGTTCGACAATTTCATCAAAGGTCATAGGCCGATATCGCCGATATAGAGCCACTTGATCCATGCCAAAAACCTCCGATAAAAGAATAAATTCGCCCCGTCGGGTCCGCGGTCGACAACAGGCACCCTCGCGGCACCTGTGATTGACCGCTTACTGCTGCTTCCTTCCGGACCTGACAGGGTTCACGGGTCACATCGCACGAGACCCGAAGCCGACCGCAGACCGGACGGGGCGAAAAGCGTGAACAGATTATAACATACATTGTCTGACTTTTCGAATACCATAATAAAACAAAAAAATCAGAAGCGGTGGTAAGAGAGGACGATTATGAATAGCAGTAATCGAGATATTCCTTATATAATTCAGCGATGTCGCGGGTTATCGTGTCGGAATGGGTTTGGTTCGGCGTTTCAATCATAAGACACATTATGAATGGCTCTTGAGCCACGACCAACGCAATCTCAGCGTGCGCGTCATAGTTTTCGTTTATACCTTGCTTGCTGAGTGTTATGGCGCTCGCTCCAAAAGTGTCTGCAATCACAGATGTGCTGCCCGAATGATGCCAATCATTGATTAGGTTCTGATAGGTGTCGGGATTTCGCATGTAGCGATAATATATCTCCTCGGCAAAATTCGAAAGATCATATGCGCAACTCCTTCGGCTGCCTTCCATCACAATATTCCGATAGTCTTTGTAAGTTTGAACTTGTGTGAAGTCGATAATTTTGCTGATTTCGAGAAGTTTGTCGTTCAAGTTATCGATACCGCCGATTCGACTGAGAAGCATTGATGTGGCGACGGCATCGCTTTGAGCCATTGATAGGTAAGATAAATCACGCACCGAATAACTCGCTCCGATTTTGGTGCCACTGAGAAGACTGTAGGCGTCTGTGTCGTACTCGGAACTATATGTAATGGTTTCATCCGGAATGACAAGGGAATGTTCGATTGCATCATAAAGCATAAGATTGATTGGCAGATTGAATGCGCCTCCCACAACGAAGGGGGAAAGGTCATTGTAGCCAAATTCTTCTTTGCTGCTTAAGTTGATAAAATATACACCGATTCTTGAGCCGGACTGAGATTCGATATATTGCTTAACGCTTATTTTCAGTTTCGAAAAAGCAATGTCTCGCTCATTGTGTTTCACCATTTGGACCGACTCCGTTTCGGGGAAAAGAGAAGTGCCTTCAGGAATAGTGATGCTCAAAGGTGCATCGTTGCGATTCGTTTCAGAAGTACTCGTGGAGTCAGAGCCACCCGTTGACTCTGTTGTGTCGGTCTCTGTGGTGCCTTCCTCGGGAGCCGTTGTCGTCGGGACAGCGGTCTCTGTCGTATCCTCCGAGGTTGGTTCTGTGCTTTGCACAGTTGATGCGCTGGCTTCTTCTTGAGTCGTGCCTCCGGAACTCGATATCACGGCAGAGGCGTCTGTGCCAGATGGGAAAGTTTGATCGAACTGCTTCTTGAGCGCAGACATATATAGCACCAAGATAAAAATAAGCGCAAGCAATACAGCCATACTCATAATGATGAGATTGCGGGTCTGACGTCTCTTCTTAACGCTGTTGAATGCACCAACGAATTTGCTTTTTGGGTTTTTCATGAATGATAATGCCCCGTGCTAAAATAATCCCGTGATTTGTCCGTTGTCATCAAGATCAATGCCTTCTGCTGCCGGTATCGGCGGCAGTCCAGGCATCGTTACGATGGTCCCGGTCAAAATAACAAGATAGCCTGCGCCGGCAGAAAGCCAGACGTCGCGAACGGTCATTGTGAAATCCAATGGTCTTCCGAGTGTCTTGGGATTGTCCGAGAGAGAGTATTGTGTCTTCGCGATGCAAATGGGAAGGTTGCCAAAGCCGAGGTCGATGAACTCTTTAATTTTGGCCTGAGCCTCCGGAAGGATATCAATGTCTTTTGCACCGTAGATGTTTGTGGCGATTGAACGAATCTTTTCTTCAGGGCTTGCGCTCGTATCGTAGACAAAATGAGGGGCCTTTTTTGGGGCACCGGATAACTCTTGGATAATCGCTTCGGCGAGTTCCAATCCGCCTTCTCCGCCCTTGGCAAATACTTCGACGGGCGCAAAACGGGCGCCTTTATCGGCACAAAGTTGTCGCAGCAAGTCGATCTCTTCGTCGGTATCCGTCAGAAAGCGGTTCGCGGCAACAAAGCAAGGCACCCCAAACTCGTTTATGTTCTCAATGTGCTTCTCGAGATTCTTGAAGCCGATGCGAAGCGCTTCTGCATTGGGTTCGGATAATATATCCTTTGGAACACCGGCATTATACTTGAGAGAACGTATCGTTGCGACGAGCACTATGGCATCCGGCCAGATACCAGCCGTTCGACATTTGATATCCAAAAACTTTTCGGCACCGAGATCTGCGCCAAAGCCAGCTTCGGTAACCAATATATCGGAGAGCTTGAGACCGAGTGTAGTTGCGATAATACTATTACACCCGTGCGATATATTGGCGAACGGGCCGCCGTGGATAAGCGCCGGCGTGTGCTCCAGCGTCTGGACAAGATTGGGTGACATGGCTTCTTTGAGGAGGGCGGCCATCGCACCCTGCGCATTTAGGTCGCCAGCGGTTACCGGGTTGCCGGATTTGTTGTATGCTACAACGATAGAAGCGAGGCGGTTCTTGAGATCGCAGATGTCGGTTGAGAGACACAATATAGCCATAACTTCAGATGCTGCGGTAATCGAAAAGACCTCTTTTCTTGGGACGCCGTTGAGCCCGGCGCCAACGCCAATTTCCAGAGACCTCAAAGCGCGGTCGTTCATATCCAAACAACGTTTCCATAAAACCCGATCGGTATCGATATCGAGCTTGTTGCCCTGATATAAATGATTATCAAGCATAGCGGACAATAGGTTATTCGCAGATGTGATAGCGTGCAGGTCGCCTGTAAAATGAAGATTGATATCCTCCATGGGAAGAACTTGTGCATATCCGCCGCCTGCCGCGCCGCCCTTGACGCCGAAAACCGGCCCGAGAGAAGGCTCTCTCAATGCGAGCAGCGCGTTATTGCCAAGTTTGCAAAGCGCCTGAGCTAATCCGATACTGACGGTGGTTTTGCCTTCGCCGGCAGGGGTAGGGTTCATCGCAGTGACGAGCAC
>DUPM01000067.1 GCA_012838315.1 Clostridiaceae bacterium | reverse complement strand
TTTTTTGTGAAGATATTCAGCATTCGGACTTGAGAAAGGAGAGGAGGGCTTCAGTGAACAAGCATTTTCAAGATAATTCCCCAATATATCTGCAGCTGATTCACTTGTTCACGGTTCGTATCGCCGGTGGCGTTTGGGTCGCCGGACAACGTGTCGATAGTGTAAGAGATTTGGCCATGCATTTCAAGGTAAATCCGAATACAGTGCAGCGTGCGTTGGTTGAGATGGAGGCTTTGGGACTCATGAACACGGCAGGAACTAGTGGAAGGTTTGTTACGTCGGATCAAGATGCCATACTTCATGCGAGGGACAAATTAGCACGAGAAGAGCTTGCGGAATTTGTCGATGCTATGTCGCAATTGGGATACGGTCGAGACGAGATTAGCCGTTTGTTGGATGAACACATTTCAGAATGATTTGAAGGAGATATGACATGATTCAAATAGAACATTTAACCAAGAGCTTTGGTTCGAAAGTCGTATTGGATGATATTTCTGCGACATTCGAAACCGGTAAAATAATTGGGCTGCTCGGACCGAACGGTGCGGGTAAGACGACTTTTCTAAAAATCCTTGCCGGTGTTTCGGGAGATTACAAGGGTGTTGTTCGGATGGGAGATTCTGCAGTAGGACCGAAGACGAAGGCAATGACTTCGTACTCCCCAGACTGCGAATATTTACCGGGCTGGATGAACCTTCATCAGATAACCAAGGTGTATTCAGATTATTTTTCGGATTTTGATTCCGAGCGCGCATTCGTGCTTGCAGAGCGATTCCGATTAGATCCTCGGCAGAAGATTAAGAACATGTCTAAGGGCATGCAGGAAAAGATTCAACTTGCGCTAACACTATCGCGGAACGCAAAAATCTACCTTCTTGACGAGCCAATCGGTGGTGTCGATCCGGCGTCGCGAGCAGCGATCATGGATTTAATTATCGGAGAATACCGACAAGATGCACTGATGATTATCGCAACGCATTTGGTTGCAGATATTGAGAGCATTTTTGATCAGGTCGTATTTATGGATAACGGAAAAATCTCGTTGTTTGAAGATGTTGAGAGTATACGTATGAATAAAAAGAAAAGCGTGGATGCTTTGTTTAAGGAGGTTTTTGCATGTTCGGCAAATTGATAAAGAATGAATTTAAGTTGACCGGTGGACCGATTGCGATCACTTTTGCTGTCTACGTTCTGCTCAGTGCAGTCCTCTTGGGTGCGATTCGAGCCGGGGTGGTTCCCGTTTTGGCGATGGTTCTTTTGTTTTTGATTTCTTTGGGTCAGTCCTTTGTCGTTTTGGGTCTGTTAGTGGTGAATTATTATCGTAGCATGAGCGGAAGAACCGCATATCTGACGCATAGCGTCCCGGTTCCACCGACTCATCACTATTTCAGCAAAATGATCGTCTCCTCTCTTTATCTTTTTCTGAGTCAGTGTGCTTTGATCAGCGTGTTATGGTTGGGATATAGAACATCATTGCGAGACGATGTGAGTGCAGTTATCAGTCGCTTGTACAGTAGTATTTCCCAGTCGGTATTTGAATCTCTCGGAATGTCCGGAATTAGGCCATTTCTGCCAATTCTGGCAATCATTTTGCTCTTGTTGTCATGTGTTTTTTCTTGCGCGACGTATTTTTTCGCAGTGACTTTGGGGACCTCGCGGTTTTTCAGAAAGATGGGTGTTGTTGGCCCGATTATTGTATATTTTATTCAGTCGTCTATTATGCAAGTACTCGTGATGGCGGCGATGTTTACGATACCACTCGGCATGACGATTTCTGTTGATTTGATGCGCTCAGGTGAAATGGTTTCAGTTGAATGGGTGAACAAGAGTTACGCTTGGTGGTTTTTTGAGCAAATCTCATCAACGAGTAGCGGAGAGGTTCCCTCGAGCTTTATCGGTGTCGGCGCGTATATCGTTCAGCCTGTACTGATGGCGATACTGATATTGTGGAGCATAAGGATTGTGAAGAAACATTCCGGAGTCAGGTAAGATTCGGACGATGACCTTCTGTGTGTGCGTCAAACTTGGGTTGACGCACACATTTATTTTCGGGAGGGAATATGAAATCTTCAATAGATGCAGAGAACAATTGTGATACGCCTTGCGAGATTCCGATGCCCGTAAAAACGTGCCTGGACATGCTCGTGGAAGCGGGTTATGAAGCGTGGCTAGTTGGCGGTTGTGTGCGAGATTTGGTGATGGGGAGAGTTCCTGCAGATTATGATGTGACGACATCGGCTCGCGTGGACGAAATGAGGCATATTTTCAGTGCCTACAAGATTGTTGATTCCGGTGCCCATTTTGGTACGTTGACGATTATGATTAATCAATTTGCCATAGAAGTGACAACATATCGAACGGAATCAGAATATGCGGACTCTAGACATCCTACGATGGTGACGTTCGTGAGCTCTTTGTCAGAAGACTTGATTCGTCGTGACTTTACAATGAATGCCCTGGCCATGGATGCTGAGGGCCACATTGTCGATGAGGTTGGGGGGTGCTCGGATATCTCGGCAGGTCTCATTCGTGCAGTGGGTCAGGCGGACGAGCGTTTCTCGGAGGATCCACTTCGTATTATGCGCGCATTGCGTTTTGCCGCAGAACTCGAATTTGATATAGAGGAGGATACATTTTCCGCTATGCTCCGGATGCACGATCGGTTGACAGCTATATCTTCAGAGCGAATATATGCAGAAATCAATAGGCTGTTGTGCGCAGCGGGCGTCGCCGAGACGCTTATTGTCGGCCGAGATATATTTTTCTATATATTCAAGATGAGAGATATTCTGGAGCAGTATCAATATAAAAATCAAGAATTGATCCAGAGTGCATGGAATCGTACGGCCACGGCGGTCGGCTCAGTCAAGAAAGACTTTGCTGTACGCTTGGGTGCATTGGCGATGTTTGCGGATTACTTGCTAGAAGGGTCAGAACTTCTGCACCATAGCACCACCGACATTCGCGAGGCCAAGTTATGCCGAATCAGCATATCAAAAAATGTACAGAACTCAATTAAATGTGGCAAAAATGTGAAGTTTGTTGTGGAGAAGATCGCGAAGCATGTTGATGAGAAATGGGCAGCGGACGCGACATATTTCCGAGGGCTTTTATATAAATTTGGTGAAGCAGGAGTTTGGCTCGTTTTAGAGTTTATAGAAGACCTGGCAGAGGCGGGTGTGTTGCCTCGGCACATTGCAGAGCCTGAGACGCTCGTTTCTGCGCGTAACACGATCAGTCAAATTTTTGAGGACGGCGACTGTTGGTCGCTCTCTTGCTTGGCTGTTAATGGGGCGGACATTGAGAGTCTGGGCGTGCCGAGAGGCGAGTGCATCGGTAAATTACTAGAGCTCTGCGTGCAAAGGGTCATTAGGCATCCGGAGGATAACAGAAAAGAAACGCTGTTGGCATTCGCAAAAAATCAATTTGATTTAATAAAATGACAGAGAAAACACAATTGCGATGTCAAATGTGGAAACAATGTGTTAAAATGTGGAGAAAATGTGTCAGAATCACTTTACGAAGATGGAATTGTCTCTTCTTTGGTGATAATATTTTGCTAAGAGAGATAAGCACTTGAACGATTGAATAGAGGTGATTCATATGACATCCAAAAAGGGATTTACTCTGGTTGAAATGGTCGTCACCATTGCTATTATATTGATACTTACGTCGACGAGCACCATTGTCGTTTCGGACATGTTGAATCGGACTCGAAGTGCTGAGGCGCAGGTTCAAGAGCATATAGATATGTATGAAGTGGCTAAATCTCAAGTTGACGGCCAACTACCTGCTGGATATGCCCCACCGACAGGAACGACCGCACCTTCTTCAGCGGCGACCGGGTTGCCGACTTCTCCGACAGCTACGACGGCAACGCCAACGACGACGGTAACGCCAACGACGGCGGCAACGCCAACGACGACAGCAACGCCAACGACGACAGCAACGCCAACGACAACAGCAACGCCAACAACAACCGCTCCTGTGGGTAATAGCATCACTGTCGGCACGTATACTACTCCTGCTATAACGGGCATTCCTGAAGCATTCCCGAATACGACCACCGCAACATCCAAGGGATGGGGAGAATACGAGTACAATGCGGTGTTCACCATTCCAAAGGCGAGTCATGATCAATATGTTGCAATTTATTTGCCACCCGGAACGATTAATCTGATAGAATGGTATTCATGTAAGCTTGAAGCTTTTGATGCATCCACGAATATTGCGGTCATCTCTGTCGCAGCCCATAATGATGAACCTGCTATTCGAGTTGATTACTCTGGTGCAGAGAAAGACTGGTCAGATACAAGGGTTTACGATGTTGCTCCCAAGTAATAACTATTCCGTACTAAGTTTTTTAGAAGATAATTCATAATAAGGACTCGCACGTCGAGTCCTTATTTTAATTTGAGAAAGTGTGATAAACTATTCAAAAAATACAAGAGGTTCGATTATGTACATTTCCGAGATATTACGAACAGCAAAGCCTTCGCTTTCTTTTGAAGTTTTCCCGCCCAAAACAGACGATACCTATGGGACGGTCAGCCAATCAGTCGGAGAGTTAGCATCCCTTAAGCCGGATTTTATGTCGGTGACTTACGGTGCAGGGGGTGGGACTTCTAAGAACACGGTACGCATCGCACGAGAACTACAGGAGTTACACGAGATGACCGCCCTGGCGCACCTCAGCTGCGTGTCTTCGACACGCGAAGAAATTTTCGCAATTATGGAGCAACTCCGGAATGCAAACATAACCAATATATTGGCGCTCGGCGGAGATCGTGTCGCAAGGCCGGATAAAGAATCTTGCCCGGATGACTACCATTATGCGTATGAATTGGTTCGAGATATCAAGGAAGTTGGTTCATTTTGTATCGGCGCAGCATGTTACCCGGAGGGGCATATCCACAGCGAGAGCCAGGAGGAGGATATGCGTTATCTGGCCAACAAAGTGCAATATGGTGTCGACTTTCTGATTTCGCAGATGTTTTTCGACAATGATGCATTTTACAAGTTCATCGATAGACTCCAAGCAGCCGAAATATGCACTCCGGTTTTGGCCGGAATTATGCCGGTCGTATCCGCCAAGATGATTGATCGAATGCTGAGCCTTTCGGGTACAAAGCTGACACCAAGACTTCAGCAGTTGGTCGAGAAGTGGGGAGACCGTCCTGAAGACATGCAAAAAGCTGGGGTCGATTATGCGTCAGACCAAATTCTCGATTTGGTGAGCAATGGCGTTCGCGGTATACACTTATACACAATGAATCGCCCGGAGGTTGCTCGTAATATAATGGAAAACACGAAGCTTACTGCGAATCGATAGTGCGATTGCTGCGCGGGTGATAATTGGTTTCGGCTTTTAAGAGATTACTGGCTACGACAGTGCTCGGTTTATCAAAAACTTCATCAATGGCCCCGGCTTCGACGATTCGTCCGTCATCCATGATGGCGACACGATGACAGATTGATCGAACGACGCTGAGATTATGAGATATAAAGAGAAACGCGACACCCTTCTCGCGGTTGATTTTAAAAAGCAGTTCGAGAATCTGTGCCTGAACGGACGCATCTAGTGCTGAAACCGGCTCGTCGGCAATAATGAGTGATGGTGACAGCATAAGGCTGACAGCAAGGGCGACGCGTTGGCGTTGGCCCCCGGAGAGCTGATGGGGGTAATAATGCTGGTATTTGGAACCTAATCCAACATCCGAGAGCATTTGAAGCACACGTGTTTTGCGCTCGATTCGATCGCATATCCCATGAATACGAAGCGGTTCCTCCAACAGCCAACTGATAGTTTTGGCTGGATTCAAAGAATTGTACGGGTCTTGAAAAACTAATCCGACAGAGCAGCGCTTCATTTTTTTTCGCTGTGAAAAATCAGCCATTATTCGACCGTTTTCGGTGATTGTTCCATTCGTTGCAGAAATCAGCCCAGTCAGAACGCGCGTTAGCGTAGTCTTACCGCATCCGGAAGACCCGATTAGTCCCAAGATTTCTCCCGGGTATATGTCAATGTTAACATCACGCAAAACTTCGTGATAACGAGAGGCTCCGAAAAAAATGGAATCGTTGTATCCGGTATTTAGGCCTTTGATCTGAATAAGCGGCGGATTATCATCACTGTAATTGGTTTCTTGCTTAACTCTTGGTGTGCGGACAGCGCGAGCACTTCTTATCAGCTTGGCGGTATGTGGGTGAGTCGGGGAATGAAGAATGTCTTTTGGAGTTTCTAGTTCTACAATTCGACGGTTGTGCATGACGGCGACACGGTCACAGATTCGTTCGACCAACATGAGGTCGTGAGAAATAAATAAGACCGACAAGTTAAAACTTCGGCTGATTCGCTTGAGTTGGTCAACAATTTGGGATTGGGTGACTGTGTCCAAGGCAGTAGTCGGTTCGTCGGCAATCAGAAGAGTCGGCTTAAGTAGAAGGGTACCCGCAATCAACGCGCGTTGTCGCTGTCCCCCCGAAATTTGGTGAGGAAAAGCGTTGTATATTCTGAGCGGGTCGGTGAAGCCGACATGTGCGAGCATTTCCAGGATGCGAGACTTTCGGCCATCTGCATGCTCTTTAGGAAGAAGCGGATTTGAGTGTGATGTAAGGACTTCGTTTAGATGCTTTCCAATAGTCATGAGAGGATTGAAAGAGGAAAGAGGTTCTTGGAAAATCATGCCGATTTTGTCACCTAAGAGTTTGCGTCGGTCACTTGGTTTCAACTTCAATAGATCCTTGCCGTCGAACATAATCCGGCCGGAAGTCACTTCGGCGTTTTCGGGAAGAAGGCCGGCGACAGCTAAGGCGGTCATTGTTTTTCCTGAACCGGAATCTCCGACAATACCGAGAACTTCTCCTTTTCTAAGATCAAAGGTAAGATTTGACAGAACGTTGTGACCGGAAGCGCGGTTTGCGTCAGGAAAGGTAAGTGATAAATTTTCGACCAGCAAAACAGGCTCAGATAAGTAAGTCATTTTGCATGCCTCCCTAACCCGAATCGTATCGAAATACCTTCACTTAGAAAATATAGGCCTAAAATATAGAACAACAGTGAAAGGGACGGGAAAATGATGGTCCAAGGGGCTTCCAATATGTAACTTTGAGCATCTTTAAGCATTTTACCCCAGCTGGCGTATGGTGGCTGAATGCCTAAGCCGAGATAGCTCATGCCGGCTTCAGAAAGCGCCATGTTTGCAAGACCGATGACCACGGCCGGTATGAGCTGCGGCATGAGGTTGGGAAAGATATGAATAAGGACTAAACGAATGGGTCTGACCCCTATGATTGATGCTTGGAGAATGAATTCGCGATCTTTGAGTTGGCGAATTCCTGTGCGAAAAACTCGAGCGTAACTCGGGAAAAAAACGATCCCCAGAGCCCAGATGATATTATAAACGCCTGAGCCGTAAACTGCGACAAAGACTAAAGCGAGAAGAACACCCGGAAAGGCCATGACCGAATCGGATAAGAGCATGACGACGTTATCCACCCAGCCGCCAAAGTAGCCGGCAATGGAGCCGAATAATCCGCCCAATGTCAACGCAATGAGAACCCCGAAAACGGATACAAGCACCGTCAGTCTGGCCCCTTCGAGAGTGCGACTGAACACATCGCGACCGAAGTGGTCGCATCCGAACAAATGCTCGGCGGACGGCGGTGCGAATTTAGAAGCATAAACAGTAGCCTGAGTGTCATAGGGCATATAAATAAAAGAGAGCAAGATGGCCATGACTACAAAAGACGAAAAAATACCGCCGATGGTCAAATATAGTTTGTAAGCCGGTAACGGTGTGATGCGAATCATTTGTCCCCCTACTTAAGCCGTATCCGCGGATCAATGAGGCTGTGCATGATATCAGCGATAAAATATACCACAGCAATCATTCCGGCGAGATAAATAATAATCCCCTCGGTTAATGGAAAATCTCTGCTGCTTATGCCCTGCAGCAATAATCTCCCGATGCCGGGCAATCCGAAAACTTGCTCGACAATGAGACTGCCGCCCAAAATATCTGCGGAGATGATTGCGAATACGGTGATGACCGGCACTAACGCGTTCGGAAGAATGTGCTTGCGCATGACGTCTGAGTCGCTGAGACCATGGCTTTTGGCGGTTCGAACGTAGTCCTTTTCCTTTTCTGAAAGAATAGAGGAACGAATAAACTTGAGTGCCATTGCAATCTTTGGCAGCGCGATAGCAATCGATGGCATAATCAAGTAGCCGATAAATCCCCAAAAATCTTGGTTGTGGGACACGAATCTGCCGACCTGGAAAAGATTAAGACCAATGCCGAAAATGAGAGTCAAAAACAATGATAAAACAAATGG
>DUPM01000066.1 GCA_012838315.1 Clostridiaceae bacterium | reverse complement strand
TCGAGAAGGAAAGCTTATTCCTTCATTCGCCGAAGCCGGAATATAACACGGCTCAGAATATTCTTCACATGATTCGTGCCGATGGACAATTTTCTGAATTAGAAGCGCGAATTTTAGATTTGGCATTGGTGCTTCACGCCGAGCATGGCGGAGGTAATAATTCCTCGTTTGTCACACATTGTGTTTCTTCTTCGGGATCAGATACGTATTCGGTTATTGCTGCGGCTATCGGGTCCCTTAAAGGACCGCAGCATGGTGGCGCCAGCAATAAAGCGTATGCCATGATGCAAGAACTAGCTTCATCGGTTAAAAATTGGCGCAATGAGATGGAGATTTGTGACTATCTGACCAAGATTTTAAACAAAGAAGCATACGACCGCTCCGGTCTGATTTACGGAATCGGTCACGCTGTATACACCGTGTCTGACCCGAGAACGAAGCTCCTTCGTGATTACGCACGTTCTTTGGCATACGAAGCCGGGCGTGAAGAGGAGTATGAGTTGTACACGCTAACCGAGCGGTTGGCGCCGGAAGTATTTAATCGCGTCAAGAAAAACGAAAAGATTGTCTGCGCAAACGTTGACTTCTATGCCGGTTTTATTTATTCCATGCTTGGCATACCTCCGGAGTTGTTTACGCCTATTTTTGCATGTGCGAGAATTGCCGGATGGAGTGCGCATAGAATTGAAGAACTTGTCTCAGGTGGTCGCATTATGAGACCTGCATACAAGTCCGTACGCAAGAGGAGACGCTACGTGCCGGTTGAGAAACGAGTAGAAAAGACTTATGAGGAATAGGCTAATGACCACACCCTAGGGTGTGGTTTTTTATGAGAAGGATAAAATTGATATAAAAAGAAAAACACCCAAGCATTTGCTTGAGTGTTGTGGTGACCCTAAGGAGAATCGAACTCCTGATTCCGCCTTGAGAGGGCAGCGTCTTAACCGCTTGACCATAGGGCCGTCTTTGTGACGCAAAATGGATAATACCACACGAAAGAAGTAGAGACAAGTCCTAAAGAGAACAAATTGTTAAAAATTATAATCTTATGGTAGTGTGTGGTTATTTTTTCTCGCCTCTATGATAAACTAGTTCAGGAACAAGAACATACTTTCGGATTAATTTGAGGATTTTGAGATATGGACCAGTTTATTAGAATTAGAGGTGCTCGAGAGCATAACCTCAAGAATGTTGATCTAGATATACCCAGAGACCAGATTGTCGTATTAACCGGGCTGTCCGGTTCGGGCAAGTCATCGCTAGCTTTTGATACGATTTATGCGGAAGGTCAGCGTCGATATGTAGAATCTTTATCATCCTATGCCAGGTTATTCTTAGGTCAGATGGAGAAACCGGATGTCGATCAGATTGACGGCCTTTCGCCTGCTATTTCAATTGACCAGAAGACGACCAGCAAGAATCCCAGGTCAACCGTCGGCACAGTGACCGAGATATATGATTATCTGAGACTGCTTTTTGCTCGCGTTGGCACGATGCACTGTCCGACTTGCGGGCTAAAGATTTCGACACAATCTGTGGATCAGATTCTTGATACGCTTAATGCGTATGTTGAGGGCACGCGTTTGGTCATTTTAGCTCCGTTGGTCTCTGCTCGCAAGGGTGAGTATGCAAAGCTTTTTGAAAAGCTACGCAAAGCCGGATTTGCACGCGTTCGAGTAGATTCGGATATTTACGAACTTGACGATGATATTCCTTTGAAAAAAAATGAAAAACATAGTATCGAGCTGGTGGTAGACCGGATAATTATTCGCTCGGACATTCAATCAAGACTTACAGATTCGCTTGAAACAGCAATGAATATGGCTGACGGTATCGTTCGGGTTCACATTATGGTTCCGGAGCACGAGGACGAGTTCGGAGAAATTCAATATAATGAGACCGAGCTGTTGTTTTCTCAGAAATATGCGTGTCTGAGTTGCGGTGTCAGTTATGATGAGCCATCACCGAGAATGTTTTCTTTTAATAATCCATTTGGCGCTTGTCCGGATTGTTCCGGTCTAGGCACACATTCTTATATTGATCCGGAACTTTGTGTTACAGATGAGAATTTATCGATCAATGAAGGTGCGGTGCGAACCGGTGGTTGGAATTTTGATGAGCCGACGAGCTGGGGGAGGGCGTTCATTTTGGCGTTGTCACAGCGGTATCATTTTTCGTTGGATACGAAGTGGAAGGATCTTCCGGAAGGTATTCGAGATATTATCATGTATGGCAACGCCGGAGAGATTCTGGATGTTGATACCCGCTACAGCAAGTATCCTCGCGGAGCGGAGTACAAGAGCAAGTGGGAAGGTGTTGTGCCAAGTCTTGAGAGGCGCTATCGAGAGACCGGATCCGGAGACATGAAAGAGTATTACGAGCAGTATATGTCAATTCACCCCTGCTCTAAGTGCAACGGCGCGCGTTTAAATCCTGTTAGCTTATCTGTTAAGATCAATGATCTCAATATACATGAGTTTACTTGTTTGCCCATCAAGCATGCGTTAGATTACGTCGCTGAGCTGACGCTTACAAGTCGACAAAAAACGATTGCAGAACCAATCTTGAAGGAGGTTCATGCTAGACTAAAGTTTCTGTCTGACGTGGGTTTAGATTACATGACGCTCAGTCGTTCTGCCTCAACCCTTTCCGGTGGAGAATCGCAGCGAATTAGATTGGCGACTCAGATTGGTTCTGGTTTGATGGGTGTTCTTTATATTCTGGACGAGCCGTCGATCGGCTTGCACCAGCGTGATAATGCCAGGTTGTTGGGTACGCTGAGACATCTCAAAGCACTGGGGAATACAGTGCTGGTCGTTGAACATGACGAAGAGACCATGCGGGAAGCGGATTTGATTGTCGATATGGGTCCCGGCGCCGGCGAGCGTGGGGGACATGTTGTCGCAATTGGCACTGCAGAAGAGTTAGAGCACATCCCAGAATCCATTACCGGCCAATACTTGAGCGGCGCACGGTTTATTCCGATTCCACCGCTTCGACGTCCGATGGGAAATCAGTTTATTTCGATTACAGGCGCTTCCGAGAATAATCTGAAGAGCATAGATGTTCGCATTCCTTTAGGTGTTCTGACCTGTATTACCGGTGTATCCGGTTCCGGCAAAAGTTCTTTGGTCAACGGCATAATTCTGAAGCGGCTTTCTCGAGATTTAAACGGTGCACGGCGTCAACAAGGCAAGTACAAGAAATTTTTCGGGGTTTCCCAACTGGACAAGGTGATTGCCATCGACCAAAGTCCCATTGGTCGTACACCACGTTCTAACCCGGCGACGTATACGGGATGCTTTGATTTGATTCGAGCATTGTTTGCGCAGACGGAAGCCGCCAGAGCGAGAGGTTATAAGAATGGTCGATTCAGTTTCAACGTTCGCGGCGGAAGATGTGAGGCGTGTTCGGGCGATGGTGTGAATCGAATTGAAATGCACTTTTTACCGGATGTGTATGTGACTTGCGATGTTTGTAAAGGGAGACGATATAACCGTGAGACGTTGGAGGTCAAGTATAAAGGCAAGAGTATTGCCGATGTTTTGGACATGACAGTAGAAGATGCATTGGTATTTTTTGAAAGCATCCCCAAAATATCGAGGAAGCTGAGGACCATTGTCGATGTCGGAATGGGGTACATTCGTTTGGGTCAGCCTTCTACGCAATTGTCCGGTGGTGAGGCGCAGCGCGTTAAATTAGCGACAGAATTATCCAAGAGGAGTACGGGAAAGACATTCTACATTTTGGATGAACCGACGACTGGTTTACATGTAGCAGACGTGCATAAGTTGGTTGACATTTTGCAGAGACTGACAGAAAATGGTAATACTGTTTTGGTCATCGAGCATAATTTGGACGTCATTAAGACTGCGGACTATATTATTGATTTGGGACCTGAGGGCGGAGATAAGGGTGGGTACATTGTCGCCGAAGGCACTCCGGAAGATGTCGCCCATTGCGAGAATTCTTACACAGGACAGTATTTAAGACGTATTTTGGAGCGTGAGGCGCATCTCGTGCCTACTCACGATGAGAGTAAAGCCGCGGCGGAGCGGTTGGAAAACGATAGGCTTGAGATAGCTACGGCGCCTAAGCCATTCAAAAGAAAAATTAAGGAAGATAAGGATAACTAAATGTCATTATGCATCATTTGCAAGAAGAATGTAGCGGTCGTATACACGACGCGTATAGATAACGGAAGACGTATCACAGAGGGTTTGTGCCTCAAGTGTGCTTATGAGACCGGAATCGGCGGCATCGAAGAAATGTTTGCTAAATCCGGCATCAATGAATCAAATATCGACAAGCTTTCGGAAAGATTGAATAATGTCATGTCCTCTGCAAACGCCGAGAATATGATGCCGGAAGATATTTTCAAGATGCTGATGGGTGAAGATGGCGATGCTTTTGGCGGGGCGTTTTCATCTGATGAGACGGACGAAGACAGTGAATTGATGCCATATGATGATGAGAACGTCTCAAATCTCGGATTCTTGGATATCGGAGACCAGTCTTCTATGCATTCAGATTCACCATTTACCTCACCTGACGATGAGAACAACTTGCCTTACACCGCTTCGAAAAATCAGGAATCCGGCGATCAGGAGCGTAAGTCAACCGATAAAAACACTAACAATAGAAAGAAAGAGCCGAAACTTCGATTTTTAGATCAATTCGGCTCCAATTTGACGATGAAAGCCAAAGAAGGCAAGATTGATCGAATTATCGGTCGCGAGAAGGAATTGGAGCGCGTGGTTCAGATTTTAAATCGTCGAACCAAGAATAATCCAGCCATTCTCGGTGCGCCAGGTGTCGGAAAGACCGCAATCGCTGAGGGGTTAGCTGTAAAAATCGCTTCAGGAGAAGTACCTGCGAAGTTATTAGATATGTCTGTTTATTTATTAGATATGACTGCTATGGTTGCCGGAACACAGTTCAGAGGACAGTTTGAGAGCCGCATGAAGGGTGTGGTGGATGATGCTCGTAAGAGCGGCAACATTATTCTTGTCATTGATGAACTCCATAATATTATGGGTGCCGGTGATGCTGAAGGAGCGATGAATGCAGCCAATATACTAAAGCCCGCCTTAGCAAAGGGTGAAATTCGTGTCATCGGGTCCACTACATTGGATGAATATCGCCGGTTTATTGAGAAGGACTCAGCTCTTGAGCGACGTTTTCAAAAAGTCGTTGTCGATGAGCCCTCTGAGGCGGAGAGTGTTGAGATACTTAAGGGCATTCGTGACTATTATGAATCCCACCATCACGTATCATATTCTGATGAAGTGATTGAATACGCCGTTAAGGCATCGACCCGATATATTATGGACCGTTTTTTGCCTGATAAAGCAATCGACTTATTGGATGAGGCTGGTTCACGTGCAAATCTGCAAGAAGTGCGATTAGTCAAACTCAAACAGATCGGTGTTGAAATTGAGCAAGTGAAGGTTGCGTTGGCCGGTGTGGAACAAAAGATTGAGTCCTCTGCACCACAGATGATTGAAGAACAGAAATTGTACGAACTACAGGCAGAGACCAAAGCGAATCTTTTGCGCCTTGAGCAAGAACAGTTTTCGCTCGAGAGTGAGATTGTGCCGACGATCATCTCCAAAGAAGACATTGCTCGAGTGGTTGAGATGTGGACCGGAATTCCGATTCAGAGAATATCGGAGTCGGAATCCGATAAATTATTAAAGCTTGAAGATCGACTTCATGAGCGCGTTATAGGACAAGACGAAGCCGTTAGCGCCTTAGCGCGTGCGATTCGTCGCAATCGCTCCGGATTTGGCAAAAAACACAAGCCGGCTTCGTTTATTTTTGTCGGACCGACCGGTGTTGGTAAGACAGAACTCGTAAAAGCGATTGCAGAAGCCATGTTTGCCAGAGAAGACGCGTTAATTCGATTGGATATGTCCGAGTTCATGGAGGCACATACCGTCAGTAAGATGATTGGTTCGCCGCCCGGCTATGTCGGATATGATGATGGTGGTCAATTGACGGAACGTGTTCGCCGCAAGCCATACTCTGTTTTGCTTTTCGATGAGATTGAGAAGGCTCACCCGGATGTTTTCAACTTGCTATTGCAGATATTGGATGATGGTCGATTGACTGACAGTCACGGACGACTAGTGAATTTTGAAAACACGATTCTGGTCATGACTTCTAATGCCGGAACCACATTAAAGTCCAACGGTATTGGATTTGGTGCCGATGGACATGTGGCGCTTGAGAGCCGAGTACATACGGTTCTTAAGGATATGTTCCGGCCGGAGTTTTTGAATCGTATCGATGAGATTATTGTTTTCCGTGAGCTGACTCCTGAGCAGATTCGCAAGATTGTGGATTTGATGCTAAAAGAACTCTCAAACTCTCTCTTAGAGAAAAATATTGCTTTAGAAGTTTCCGAGAACGCCAAGGACCATCTTGGTCGTGAAGGCTACGATCCAAAGTATGGCGCGAGACCTTTGCGCAAGACGATTCAGAGGCGCCTTGAGGATCCTCTCGCGGATAAGTATTTGATGGGACGACTTGAAAAAGCGTCACTCGTACGAATCGATTATGACGCAGAAAACTATACGTTTGATGTGGTTGAAAGAGAAGATTAACTTCTGTAACTTCCGTTGATTGTGACATAATCATGAGTAAAGTCACAAGTCCACATACGGTCATTGAAATCACCGGCATTGAGATGAATCTCAATGCCGATTTCTTTTTGCGAAAGAATATCTTTTGCCACGGACTCATCAAAAGAGAGTGCGCAGCCATCTTTATAGACGGGTAAAGAACCCAGATAAATATCCACCTTTTCAGGATCAAATTGGGCGCCTGAATATCCGATTGCAGTCATAATCCGACCACAATTCGCATCCTCGCCGTAAATTGCTGTTTTGACAAGCGGAGAGCGGCATACACTTAAAACGCACAAATAAGCGTCCTTCTCGGTTGGAGCGCCCACCACATTGACCTCGATAAGCTTTGTTGCGCCTTCTCCGTCTGCAGCGATTTTGCGCGCCAGGTCTTCACAGATATCGTAGAGCGCTGATTCAAAGAGCGCGAAGGCTTCGGAATGCTCTTCGATATGAACGCCGCTCTGTCCGTTAGCCATAATAATCACAGAATCGCAAACCGAAGTATCACCGTCTACGCTAACACGATTATATGTAGTGCGCGTAATTCTTTTAAGCAATGAGGAGAGAAGAGAATCGTCCATGTCAACGTCGGTTGTAATAACACTAATCATGGTTGCCATATTCGGGTGAATCATTCCGGAGCCCTTTGCAATTCCTGCAATACGAACCACGCCCTCATGGCATTCAATCTGTGCTGCTGCTTCTTTTTCAACTGTATCGGTAGTCATAATCGCATGCATCGCCAAATGAGCGCTTTCAGCAGTCTCGCTGATATTTTTTACAACGTTGGGCATTGCGGCTGTAATCAGGTCTATTGGCATTCGCTGACCAATAACACCGGTTGAAAATGTGAGAACTTCGCTCTCATTGCAGCCGAATTCAGATGAAAATGTCTTTGCAATGCGGTTCGCATCCTCAATGCCCTGACGTCCAATACATGCATTTGCGTTACCACTGTTGATTAGTACAGCATGAAAAGTTGTTTCTGAGTTGACTAAGTCGATAGACCGCTTAAGCGAGTGTCCTTTGACTAGATTTGTAGTATACACGCCGGCAACGCGACAAGGGCTTTTCGATGCGATACAAGCGAAGTCGGGTGCATCTGTTTTTTTGAGTCCGACGTGAACACCGGTAGCTATAAATCCCTTTGGAAATGTGATGAAGGCATCTTCTGTCATATGAACCTCGCGCATGTTATTAATAATCTCTAATTATTATACAACAGTTCAACAAAGGCAAGATGCAGCTCGCGCATTTATATGATATATTCATTATGGTTAAAAATACTCGGAGGAATTGTTGATGTGGCAGTATGCAGATATTAGAAAAAAGGCTTGGGACGCTCTTACGCAGGGAAGTGCAATAAACGCAATTGCGGCCACTCTGCTCTATACATTAATTGTAGGGGTTCCGATCACTTTAGCGAGTACAATATTTTTCATTTTTAGTTTTACCGGCATGCTGTCTGGTATCTATCTTGATACACTGACAGCTAAAAACGCGCTCATATTTGCAACCATTTTTTTGTTTTTTATATTAATTCTATTCGTAGTCTCGATATTTGCAATAACGCCCCTTGCAATCGGGTACAATCGTTACCTTATGAATATTGTTCAAAAGAAGCCGGATAACCGTTTTTCCAATCTTTTTTGGTCTTTTCGTAAAGAAAGGTATTTGAGTCATGTTTCCTGCATGTTCATGAAATCACTCAGATTATGCGTGCCGTTTGTTGCTGTTGGTGTGTTGTCCTCTCTTGTCTTTGTGTCTTTCTTCTATTTGACGCGGTTTTCCGCAGCAGAATCAACTCAGTCCGGAGAGTATTTCTTGGCTATTCCGTATTTATTCCTGTTGATTATTGCTGTCGTTTCTCCTATAACCGCATATATATGGTTTTTTCGAAATGTCTACGCTTACAGATTTACAGAATTTATCCTCGCGGAATATGAGGGTCTTCATATGAATCAGGCGGTGAATATCAGTGTGGATTTAACTAAAGGGATAAAGTTTCGTTTGTTTATATTAGGAATTACTTTTATGGGTTGGCAGTTTTTGAATTATATTGCGTCTGGGTTGCTCTCGTATTGGATTATCCCTTATATGACAACTGCCTATTATAAGGTTTATTGTATTCAGAAGGCAGAGCACGCCGATTTATTCTATGGATTAACATCGTCCGGAGATGAAATGCAGATAAATACGATTGAGTCAGCTGTTGAGAGTGTGAATATATGAACACAATGAAGAAATATGACGTCGCTATTATTGGCGCAGGTATTGCCGGCATTTTCGCGGCATATGAACTTACCGTTAAGAGGCCGGATTTAAAGATTGCACTGATTGAGCAGGGGCATCCGGTCGGGAAGCGTAGTTGTCCCATCATTGAGAACAAAGTCGATCATTGCATTGGCTGTAAGCCGTGCGCTATTATGCGTGGATTTGGCGGTGCCGGAGCATTTTCCGATGGCAAGTTCAATTTTACGACTGCTTTTGGCGGGTGGCTTAACGAGTATCTATCGGATAGGGACGTGATGTCTTTGATTGAGTATGTGGATTCAGTTAATGCTCAATTTGGCGCGACCGATATCATGTTTTCGACCAACACGCCTCAGGCTGAAGTGATTCGACGTAAAGCCATTGGATTAGATCTGCATTTGATGGATGCCCAGTGTAAACATCTGGGCACTGAGCGAAATCGTGCATTGCTTGATGAGCAATACCGATTTTTAGATCAGCGTATCGATTTGATTACCGGAACGATGGTCAAGGAGATTAATTCGAGGCCTGACGGATCCTATTATCTCGAGACCAATAACGGTGATTTGGAGTGTCAATATTTGGTTGCGGCACCCGGGCGATCCGGTGCAGAGTGGTTTCAAGATCAATGCCGCAAGTTGAAGCTGGTCATGATTAACAACCAGGTGGATCTTGGTGTGCGTGTTGAGCTCCCCGCGATTGTATTCAAAGAGATTACGGACGCGATGTATGAGGCTAAACTGTTATATAGAACGTCTCGATACAAGGATATGGTTCGGACCTTTTGCATGAATCCTTATGGTTATGTTGTCACAGAGAACACCGACGGCATTATTACAGTCAATGGTCACAGTTATACTGATCCGAAATTGAGAAGTGAGAATACCAATTTTGCTCTTCTGGTCAGCAATCGTTTTACGACACCCTTTAACGAGCCCTATCAGTACGGAAAGCGCATTGCGTCGCTTTCCAATATGTTGGGCGGAGGTATCATTGTTCAACGTTTTGGTGACTTGCTTGATGGCAGACGTACGAATGGACACCGACTACCGCAGGGTTTTGTTAAGCCGACGTTGAATGCGACTCCAGGGGATTTATCGTTGGTCTTACCTAAGAGACATCTCGATAATATCATCGAGATGATTCAGGTGTTAGATCGTCTGGCGCCCGGAACAGCAAATCAAGATACATTGCTCTATGGCGTTGAGGTCAAATTCTACAGTGCACGGTTGAGTCTTTCCAATGAATTAGAGACGATGATGCCCAATTTTTTCGCGGTTGGAGACGGTGCGGGTATTACCAGAGGATTATCTCAGGCGGGTGCTAGTGGCGTTCATGCAGCACGCTCGATTCTCAAACGCCTTGATAAATGATTTTTGTTTTGTTTCGCATAATATGTATATGTCGTGTTCGCATTTTTTCAATGACCTGAAAAGGGTTTTCAAAAGATGATATTTGCCCCGATTGCGATCTTATCTTGAGGAATTGGTTGACATTTGTCTCTTTCAAACATATAATTTCATTCGTGCCTTTAATGGTACGGATATGGTGGAATTAGCTCAGTTGGTTAGAGCGCTAGTTTGTGGCACTAGAGGTCATGGGTTCGATTCCCATATTCCACCCCACTTATCTCATATACCTTTGGCGGTACTGCCGCTCGATGGGGTGTCGCCAAGCGGTAAGGCACGGGACTTTGACTCCCGCACTCGTAGGTTCAAATCCTGCCACCCCAGCCATATGGTTCACTAGCTCAGTTGGTAGAGCACCTGACTTTTAATCAGGGGGTCCGGAGTTCGAACCTCCGGTGAGCCACCACAAAAGCCTCGGACAATCCGAGGTTTTTTATTTTATTCTGAGATAGTAGGAGGGATAGATTTGAAAAAGCCGTGAGGCAGTCTGGTGTTAGTGGGTGAGTAATACAAAACTCCCGCATTTCTGATATCGTTCTGTAATGGTAATGTAGTGGAATTTTGGTAAAATGTTGTAAGTTGATATATTTATTGTATGCATTGTTTTTCGGAGGGCATGAAAATAGCACGTGAATATCTGTTGTATTTTCGGCGAAATTGCCATAATCACATGATGGTTCGCTTTGAGTTTTTGCTCTTGCGTCGTGCTTTGGCGTTCTCTTTAGTTTTTTGTGTTGTATTTGCTTGTGTTGCTTTTGCTTCGGTTGGTCGAGTTGAGGCCGTCCCGACTTGTAACGCTACTGTTTCTGTAAAGGAGGCAAATGTAAGAGCGTCTACATCCACTGCGACGGCTTTGGTGTCAACATTGAATGCCGGGCATCGCGTACAAGTTGAAGGCGCTCCCATTGCCGGAGAATTAGTCGCATCTTACAACAGCAATATGTGGTATCTTGTTTCCTTTGTGGATACAGAGGGTAATGATATGAGGGGATATATCTTATCCCCGTTGCTTTTTCTCGACGAGGTATATACTGAAGATCCCGCTTTCGAGGAGTCAATCAAGGATTTTCCGGATTCCTATAAGTTTTATCTGAGAATGCTTCATGTAAAATATCCGTTGTGGCGATTTGAACCACAGATGGTTGAATTGGATTGGGATACAGTAGTCCAGAGCGAGGCGAGTATCGGGCGTAGCCTGATTTGGAATGGTCGAAATGATGCTTGGAAATCAACGCATACAGTAAATGACGCTTCGTTACCGGGATGGCAGCCGAATATTGCGGATGCTTATAATTGGATGACGGATCAATATGTCGTCTACGATGCCGGCGGATGGGTTAATGCGTCTTCGGGTATAATCAGCTATTATATGGATCCCAGAAACTTTCTGACGGATACTCAGGTGTTTCAGTTTCTGAAGTTGTCCTATGATCCGGCGATTCATAATCGCGATGGTGTGGTCAATATGGTTTCCGGAACCACGATGGCCTCGAATCAGATTGTTAACAATACCGGCGGGACGATATCCTACGCAGAGTCGTTTATGGATGCTGCAGCGGCTTATAATGTGAATCCATATTTTCTTGTGGCTCGCGTGCGCCAAGAAGTGGTGCTGGGGGATGGTTCTTTCAGTGGTTCGGCTTCCGGTTCTTATCCTGGGTATGAGGGATATTATAATTTCTATAATATTGGCGCATCTTCATCAACGGACCCGATCACGTTAGCACTTCGGTTTGCCCAATCGACGTCTTCCGATCCGGCCAAGAATCACGGACGTCCCTGGAATACTCCTTACAAAGCAATCCTTGGTGGTGCGAGCTGGATTGACGCGGGTTATATTTCTGTCGGTCAGGATACACTTTATTTACAAAAATGGCACGTGATACCTATTCCGATTTGGGGACTTTATAGCCATCAATATATGACCAATATCGAAGCCGCGGCTTCTGAAGCGACAAAACTAAAATCCGCTTATATCTGTCCCGGTTCGCTGCCTCTTGCGGAGCAAGTGCTAACATTCAAGATCCCGGTATACCAAAATATGCCTGAGTTCCAAACGCTTCCTCCTGCAAAATCCGGAAATCCGAATAATTGGTTGACGAGTCTGTCGGTGGAAGGTTATACACTGACGCCCTCGTTTGATCCTAATGTCTTACAGTATGATATTCTTGTGAGTAGCGCTACGACCTCCATTAACGTATCCGCAACTAAGGCTTCAACATTGTCAACAGTCAGCGGTCTCGGTGTTTGCGAGCTTAGTGTCGGTGTTAATGCGATTGACATTTCTGTGACTGCACAGAACGGAATCGTCAAAACCTACACCATTAATGTGGTACGAATGGATGAGACTCAGGTGCCACAGTTCACGACTACCTACACGGTTCAAGGTGCCTATATCAGAGGCGTTCACGAGAAGCAGTCTATTAATGATTTTTTGGCGACGATCATCCCGAATGAAGGCTATGTCGTTGAGCTCTTCGATGTTACCGGAGCGCCCAAGGCTTTGGATGCCGTCATGTGCACCGGCGATATTTTCAAGGTGAAAAATGCCGCGGGCGAGCAGGTGAATTATTACATTATTTCAGTGATTGGAGATGCATCCGG
>DUPM01000065.1 GCA_012838315.1 Clostridiaceae bacterium | reverse complement strand
TTACCGCCAAATTTCGGGGAATCGTTTGTTTTGGCGGTAATGCCTATTATTGCATGCATAAGCGTTGTCTATTTATGCAAGAATCGCGAATAAATTGCATTGCCTCATGAAATAGCTAAGATCTGAAGTTGTCGGGCGCAGGCGGGTATGTGCGGAAAAGTGAGTATCCCAGAATATATCCGCAATGACTGAAGAATTGTAGAAAGATAAATTCCTGTATTTTGCGCTCCATCACTTTCAGCTTTTCAAAGATAAATTCCTTTATTTTGCGCTCCATCACTTTCAGCTTTTCACGGAAATACGTGAAGAGCCCCGCAGAGACTCGCATTCTTTTTTGTCTCTTTTGGTGTTATGATAAACATGTCTTAATGAACTTACATCTTTTATGAACTTACATCCGAAGCACTTCATAACGAACATGCAAGGAGGCATCCTTTATGGAAAACAAAGAAAGATCAGGGATCTTCCCGTTGCTCATTGCGACTTCCTATGTGCTGATGATTGTGATGAACGCATTGGCATCATTGTTGCCAATCAACGGTAAGACCACCGGTGAAGTATCTGATTCTTACCCCAATCTTTTTGCTCCCCCGGGTATCACCTTTGCGGTCTGGGGCGTCATATATCTGCTTCTTGCAGGATATGTCGTTTACCAATTTTTTGTTTTTTCCAAGAACCGCGACGCTACAACCACCTTTACGCTCATTCGCGTCGGCGTCTTATTTGTCATCAGTTCCATTTTCAATATTGCGTGGATTGTTGCCTGGCATTTCGATTTCATACTTATATCAACCGTGCTGATTATTGCCCTGCTGATCTGCCTCATTCTCATCGCGCTAAACTTTCGCAATAAGAAACTGACCTTTCGCGAAAAACTTTTCGTCCGGCTCCCCTTCAGTATCTACTTCGGTTGGATTACCGTAGCGGTAATCGCCAATATAACAATTCTTCTCGTTGACATCGGATGGAACCAATTCGGACTGCCGGAAGCACTCTGGACCGTATTAATCATTCTTGTCGGTGCAGCGATCGCATCCGCCACGATGGTCTTTAACAAAGATTATTTTTATATTCTTCCTGTTGCTTGGGCCTATGTTGGTATTATCTTCAAGCATATCGACGCCGACGGATTTAACAGACGTTATCCGACTGTCTATTTCGCCGCGGCTATCGGCATTGCCATGATGTTCCTGGCCTTCATTTACAGCGTCATCCTGAGAAAACTACCAAAACATAAAGAAGATCAGTTGCCGGAGTCTGATAACAGTAAAGATCCGTCCGGCGAGCAAACTTAAATTCGTGCCGCATTGACAATTTACTGTTTAATAGAAATGAATATTTACGAAAAAGGCGTCGATCAATCGACGCCCTTTTCATGTATCAATCGAAACATATGTGTCGAACCCGGTGCGATGACCATTGGAAAAATTGCATTTCGCTCGCTTTTATCTCTTTGCTCGAACAATGGGTTCACCTCAATAATCCGCACACCCGGCTCGACCATCGTAGGATAAAGCGTCTCATAATTTTCCGAAAAAGATTGTAACAGCATGATATCCGTATCGTAGGCGAACACGGAAAACCGACCCTCGCACGCCATCGCCACGCCGTTCACCGCCAGCGCTTCGCGCAGTGGCTTAATTGCATTCTCCGGCAATGCATATATTTGCCCGAAATCCTCCGGAATATTGAAGACAAATAATCGGCCTCGACCGTAGTTTACACCTATCACCAAAGGGACCGAGGTCTCTTCGCCGATACCCGCGGAAAGTACCCACGCATCGTTTGTCGCGTACTCAATCACCGGAAGTTGTACTGTAGCTCGCGCGATTGCACGAGGTCCGTAAGCCAGCGCATTTTCGGCAGCCGCAAAAATGTTCGTCGATATGTGTCGATTCGAAATAGTCATCGAGGCTATCGACTCCCAGCCCTTATCCTGAATCCGAGCAACCAATCCCGACGTACAAACAACATCGGCACCCTCCGCCAGAGACTTGCGAATGCGCTCGACAATTGAGTCGTCCTTCGCCGCACATTCGGACAAAAACACACACTTTGCATCCGTCGGATAACTCGGTGTCGGCTCAAAACTAAAACCTCTCATGCCCAAGAAATTGTGGATGTAGTTCTCTCCTTCAGAAGCATATGGAACATATGCCGGAACGCCAATTGGCGAACCTGAATACTCAAGGATTTGATCCGCCATGGCCAATGCATCTCCGGCCATCGGAATAAAAGAACGGTATTCGGGTGCCAACAACATCCCCAAACAGAAGAATGTCATGCTCTTCGGTCGCGACCATGCCGTTAAGAGAATTTGTCGAGTATAATCCAACGGATTGCCCGAACATTCAAAAAGATCAAACCATCCGCCGAGATTCAATGTCGGCTTAACATTCTCCATATACCGCATCAGGAAATAACTTAAGTATTTCGGCAAGTTCTGCTGAGTCATTCGACTGTCTCTGGTCTCAGTACCGGTGTATATAGCGTCAAAAATATCCTTCTGCGCTTCGGGACAATACCCGGTCCTGTGGTACGAAGCATACCAATTTGGATACTTGATGGTCACTTTGACTTTCGGGTTGGCGCGACGTGCCGAAGTAATGACACACGCCTCCGAAACCTTCTTCATACGAGCGCATCGAAAATCGGACCAACTCATCTCACCCTTCTGCTCAATACAACGCTCGCAACGACAATTGTCAAAAAAGAAATCGTCCAAAATAAAATCATCAAAAAGTCTGGCAGTCATCGCACAGACTTCTTCGAGCAAAGCCAAATCATCGGGATCGGAGTAACAGAGCGATGAAAATCCAAAACGATTCAGACGCTCGTCACGCGTCGGTGTAATACCGCCCGAAACGCGAATGCCAATAGATTCAAAAAAAGAAATCACCCGTTTCATTTGTTCTTCTTCAATGCGAACGCGACTACGATACGTCTCAAGGTACACATGATCTACATGGACATGCTTTGTCAATTGTGAAAATGTCTCTCGGAACGAATCAAAATCAGTGATATTCAGAAGATCGTGAACGGTACAATAGACGGATATCTTAAAATGCCGATACATACTGTCTGTCCTCCGTTGATTAGTTTGAACTGCACTGCGGCAAGCCATCTCGAATCCGCGCCGACATACTCAAAACGTTTCCACTATCAGCGGCTGCTTACAAGACGGACAATGCACGTGCATAATATCGCTGACCTGAGCCATACGCGCTCCGCAATCGTCACAATAATTTCGATAGGCGAAACTCTTTTCCGCGCTTTCCATTCTCATTCGAACCCGTTGTCGAATACGACCGCAAGAAGGACAAGTATAGACTGCCCAAAATGCATTAATCTTCACATCTGGATGATTTTCGAGAAAGAGTCTTGTCTCCTCGCCGAATCGATTCTCCCGAATTTGGACTTTGAGTTTCTCAATCCATGCTTCCTGATTCGAACTTTTACCAATCTTAAACTCTGAAGAATAGTTGCATTGATTACAAGACAATATATACTTCTGACTCATAACCTTCTCTCCCTTATAGCTTACACAATAACCGGTCTTCTGTATTGCGAATTGTCGACTGCAAAATCCGCTAAATCAATCGGGGCATACCTCGCTGAATACATTTTCTGTGCAGGCAATTGCTTCATTTCATATTCATCGGCTATCGGCGAGTTTCCCGAATAAAGATCACGGACCAAGGCGCGGTGCTTCGCTTCCTGAGCTTCCATGAACAAATATATCTTTATATCAAAGTAGTCGATTAGTGGTTCTCTAAACATATGTACGCCCTCGACGACCAGAATGTCTTTTTTACTAATCTGATAGTGTCTTTCTCGTCCGACCGGCCCACTCTCTTCCGAAAAATAAATCAAAGTCTTATCGATATATCCATCTACACGAAAAGGTTCAAGAATCTCATCAATTAACTTGTTGCAGTTAAACGCATGAAAATAATACGCCTCGACGATATCTTCTCCTGCGTATGATACTTCGATCGGATTCTTGAAATCAGAGAGCTTTACGATTTTGGCCGCGACGCCCATCGAATGAAGAAAAGACACCAATTTTCGCGAAAAAAACTCCTTGCCAACCAAGTCCATGCCATCTAGTCCGACAATTCGACACCCCGGTTTGTTGGCAATCGCAAATGCAATCTTGTAAACCACTTCCGCTTGAGAGACAGCATCATCAATTTCGTCGTAATCATCAATGCGAAGAGCCGCAAAACACTTATTTTCTAGACGTTCCCGGATTATTGCGGCTGTCGGCAACCCCGCATCCTGTGCTATATGTAGCAACTTATCATCCTCGAAAACAGCAAGCGCCAAATCTTCGTCATCCTTGCCCCACTGAATCGCATCCAGCTTATCCTGAAGCGAGCGGGTCGGAACTACTTCAGCAATCGTATGTTCCAAGACTGAATTCGCCAACAAAGCCTTCGTATCACGAATTGTTATGTCCGTGTGAAGGATAACTCTATATCCCTTTTTTCTTAAAAAGTCCAAATTGTCTCGTGCGCCCGGACGCAATAAATCAAATCGATCCAGCAACGTATTCTTCGTCTCGTTCTCAGAGATAAAAACTTGACCGACCTGTTTGACGGTGTGTCGTTCTCTTTCTTCAGACGAAGTATAAAACAACGTTTTCTGATCTAAAATGATTGTCTTCATCCGTTACCTCGTCGTGTTTTAGCGATTTGTGCAGAACCTGCGGAACACCCGTCTCGACAAAATCGATAAAAACGTCTGAATTATTTGTGTATATTATATCCTATTTTCTCTTGATTTTTTTGATGTATTCGTGCAAATTTACTAAACGGGCAAAATATTCATATTTATGCTCGAGAATGCTATAATACTTCAGATAGACATCTAGTCGTGCTTGTATAATTTCGCACCAATACTAATTTGCATAACCGATGACCGCTCTTCCCTAGCCGTCTTATGTGTCTTTCACTTCGCACTTGGAGGTGCACATGTCCAATAAAGATAACCACGAACGGGCTTTTGAGCCTTGCGTGCTCTCTCAGACTAAGATTATTGAGACTATAATGGAGAATTCTCAGGATACGATATATTTCAAGGATAAGGACTCGCGTTTTCTTTTCAACAGTCGGGCCCACGTCTTCCAGTTTGGTCTGGAAGATCCACGGGCATTGATAGGCAAGAGCGATTACGATCTCTATCCTCGCATTTTTGCGGACAGTGCGAGAAGAGACGAAGAAGAAATCATGCGAACCGGTCAGCCCATCATCGGACGCATAGAGCGTTGGGTCAAAGATGACGGTGATGTTGTCTGGTTTTCCGCTTCAAAATATCCCCTTTATGACGACGATGGACAAATTTTGGGTACATGGGGAACGACCCGTGACATCACCGACCTGAAAAAGACTGAGAAGGAACTTGAACTCGTCAATCGTGAATATGAGGTCCTTAACAACAAGCTCAAGGAATTGTCCGTCATCGATGAGCTCTCCGGTCTTTATAACCGGAGACATTTCTACGATACCTTATCCAAGACGATGAAGATTTTTTCTCGCGTCCGCAGCAGAGGTTATGCCTCTAGTTTCAGTCTCTTGCTAATTGATATTGATGATTTTAAGTACATCAATGACGAATATGGCCATGTGTTTGGTGATATTGCGATTCGCCATGTCGCCCAGCTCTTACGTTCGCACACGCGACTGTCGGACTATGTCTTCCGTTACGGCGGTGACGAGTTTGCCATTATCTTGCCAGACACCGATATAAAGGGTGCGCAAGAGCTTGGAGAGCGTCTGAGGAGAACAATATCCGGTACGCCATTAACGCGTGACAACCATGAGATTACGCTAGAAATCAGTCTTGGAACGGCAACCTTCGACGAGCAAGTCGATGCCATGGATATTGTTCAACAAGCAGACCAGAAACTTTACGAGGCCAAAAACAACGGCAAGAATCAAGTCTGCTGACTTCGCCAATCATCCGGCAGAATATAGTCATAATAATCTTCTTCAATAATTTTCGACGAATATCTGAACATGTCATTAACATGTTCAATCGCGGCCTTGAGATCTTCATCCGTCAATTCCTTGTCCAAAAGTTTAATGACTTTTTTTGCACCTGCATCGTACATGAACGAGCTGTTAATGAAACTTCTGTCTTTGAATACGACATACTTCTCGGAATCCGAGAATATATCGCTTCCGACGTACAGCCTGGAATCAAATGGCAATCCAAATAAATTCGATAGCGTTGGTGCAATATCGAGACTCGAACAATAGGTGTCGACCACCACCGGAGAAAGCATGGATGCCGACCAGAGGATAAAAGCATTCTCGTACATTTCAAAGTTTTTTTCGAGTTGGTGTCCGGCCAACTCATCAAATTCCGCTTCTTCCAGTCCATACGGATAATGATCCGAACTAATCGCAATCACTGTATTTTCAAGCTGCCCTGCGGCATCGAGTTGGCGGATCAATTCGGCCATCGCAAAGTCAAGCTCCATTTGACATGCGTAATACGCTTTAACGGCCGACGATTTATCCAGATGTTCGACCAGCGCTTTGTTTTTCGCGGAAATGAAATTGCCCGAAAAACTATATCTCAAGTGTCCACTAACTGTCATGTAATAGACGTGAAATGGGGTGTCTCCGATAAATTCAGGGCCGGTCACCTCTATCATCTCCAAATCCGATTCCGGCCACGTCTTTTTCACATCCAAACCATTGCCGATCCCCTTGTAATCATAACCCATTGCCGGATATGATTTATGGCGATTGTAATATGTGTAGGTATGATTGTGATAGGCTTTGCTGATATAGCCCATCGCCGAGAATTGATTGCCGAAAGCAAACGGCATTTCATTATCGGAAATATATGAATAGCTCCAGACCCCGGACTTCGGAATAAGACCGGTTGTCGCCACATATTCACCATCCGACGTACTGACGCCCCAGACCGGGGTGTAAAAATGGTTAAACACAAAACCCTCGTTAGCCATCATATAGAGCGTTGGTGTCAGGTCCTTATCAATCGCATATTTTGAAAACCCTTCCGCCGTAATGAGTATAAGATTTTTCCCCTCAAAAAGACCGGTGTATTCATTGGTCATCGTAGGCTCTTTAGTGGAAAAATATGCATTCATTTCAGAAAGGGCATCATTACTCTCATCCTCCGGAAATGATAAATTGAGAATATTGGGCACATATACAATCGGCTCCGGTTCCGTCGGTACCGTCGTCTGCGACGCGGTCGTGCTCTCCGATGTCTCCGAAGAAGCAGGGATCGTGTTCGAAGGTTCAGAAATATCCACGTCTGTCGGCGTCACAGTGAAAGACTCCTCAATAACAATATCATCCAACACGACTTCTTCTTGAACCGAGAATTGGATCCGAAGAATATTAAAACGAACATCCAAAGCCATCGTTTGCAAGAGACCAAACTGGCGTGACGATAGCTCATCAGAAAATTCGGAAAGATACAATCGCCGCGGACTTACCGCACCACTCTTGTCCAGAACGACAAGGCCTGTCGTAAAGGACGTGATCAAAACAGCCGTAAGCGCCGCCGCGACCACCGAAACGGTCGTATGATTACTTCTGCAAATTATTTTGCGAACAAACACCACATAGATAAATATCGGGACGAAAAAGAAAAGCAAAATCGGAAGGCTCTTGAATATGGATATGAATAACACATCCGCAAAATACATCGCATCTCCTGCACCTTGCAGTGAATTGACAATAAACAACGTCCCGAAAATACGATGATAGACCACCTGCGCAATATAGACAAAACCGATGGCTCCGGTAAAAATTCCCTGCAATACTATTCGAGTGCGTGATTTTTTCGGCAACATAGCTATCGCACCAAAAGCGAGTCCAAACGCAAGCGAAAAAAGCGGCACATATCCGGATGGCAAATTGCGATAATATACGGCAAATATCAGTTCGTAAAATAGTATTGAAAGGCTAATCCAAAATAGTTCTGTCAGTTTCGGAATATACCTCTTCCACCGACGTATGTCATGCATCTTCATAAGTTCTCAAACTTCCCTCTATCACATATAGACAATATTTTATACCTATTTCGTATTTTTTTGTGCAATTCATTGTATCAACTTCCAATTGACATCCTCCCCTCCCTGAAGAAAGGGGATTCCTACTGCGTTCAGGCAAACGCCTGAATCGCTTTGGAGGGTTCCTGATTCACCGAGACGGCTATTGCCATCTCTCCACAGGCTAACACGGC
>DUPM01000064.1 GCA_012838315.1 Clostridiaceae bacterium | reverse complement strand
TTTTATTGCTCAGCTCACTTGTGTGAGCATGGAACCGTAGTAAACTTTCGCCGGTGTTTCATTGTCAATCGAGGTGTGCGGCCGGCACTGATTGTAATGGAGCATATAGCTGTTGATCGTCGCTCGTTTCGCATTTTTCACAAGTCATTTCGAAAAATGCCGAACGTCTTTGATCGGTATTGCAATGTGGGCAAGTGACCCTTGACCTCGTTTCTGGTGACTCATTTTCAAGTTTTTCCAGTGATATTCGATTGAGCTCTTCCAGAAATTCGTAATGAATTGCTGCTTTTTGAGATATCATAGCCAGATATGTTGCTTTCAAGACGACGCATAATTGAGAAATAATTCGATCGTATTTACCTGCCAGCGTATGTACCAACAGATGGGAGTCCCCTATCGACCGGTCTATATCGTTGATGACCTGTCTTGGCGATCGACGCATGCCTCGAGCCGCCACGATGGATTGGGAGTTTACTTCTTTATCGTTCCATGCCCCTCGATTCAAAAATTCAATCGACCGCGCATCTAGCATCTTCTCATCGATATCTTCGATCTCAACTTTACACGTAAAGAGGGTCTCCGGATTGATGATCGGACCGAGATCGGCAAGCTGAACGGCGTCTTCTTTTTCGAACTCGGTGCCACAATATATACATCTGTTTAGTTTTCCCAGACGAAGGCTAACCACTCGTTCACAGTTCTTGCAAACCATTGTGATCACTTCGGATTTCCCCTCTCCTGAAACAATGGTTTTCCCTGTCTCGCGGTCAATGAACGCCATTAATGCGTTTTCATCAGTCATCCCCTTTTCAAAGAGAAGACCAATAAAGGCACGCATTATTTTTCTGATATTCAGAACCGTCTCGTCGACATATTCAAATGTATTCTGCATCGAACCCCTCCGACTCATCCAAACACTCTATGCCGCAATTCTTGCCATTAGAACATTGAAATAAACATGCGCGCAAGAAATAGAAAAGTCGATGCGCTGCTTGAACTGATTACTTGGTTTACAGCAATAAAATGCAATACGATCACGACAACCAGAAAAATGAGCATGGGCACTATCACAAAGAGGAGCATCACCAGAAGAATTAGAAAGTAGCTCTTGATGCCTTTTTTTATACTGCCTTTCGTCACCGGCTCTGCAACATACGCGCCGTCCGCGCCGCGAGATAAGGTCTTCAGCCCTTGATGCGATATGCCCCTCGCTTCTCGCAAGGTCTTTGCCCGCTCAATCAGCTCCTCAGGCACTTCAAGATGAATCGTCGGCAACATGCGCGCCTCTGGTTCAACGGTTAGCTTATAGACGACTACCTTGTCGCCAAAATGCACCGGTGGCTGACCGAGTGATCTGGGAAAAAATACATGCTTAATATAGGTTCTATTTTCCGGAAAAAACACCGTACAAAAGGTGAATGATGCCACTCGACGATTCCTGCCGCTGCGATATCCCCCTATACGATTAGAGATCGCATTATTCGTGACGGTCGCCACTGCATCTCTGTACACGGTCATTGTATTTAGGATTACCCCACGCTGAAGGCCTTCGATCGTTTGGCTGGTGTTGTCCAGCGCCTTCCCCGTACGAAGCAAAAGCACGGTAAGAAAAATGCCCACTATAAAGAATCCGATGGGCACCAGAAATATCGCCATTTCTTCGGTGGCGGATTTCATGGCTCCTCTCGAAGCAAATGCAACAACGAAGAACACGATTGCAAAGAAAAAAACTAAAAATATCGAAATGTATTGAATACGATGACTCTTTTCAACCGATTGCATCTCATCGACAAAAAACGAGTCTACCGGCAAATCCGCCTCTGAAATCTCACGATAATCCTCAAATGCCTGATAATCGAAGACATCCTCCCGGATTGCCTGATCACGGGCTGCATTCATTATCCAATCAAAAACTGCCAACTGTTTATCTCCTCAAATTAATCGCAATGGTATTTATCTGATATTAACGACTACGAAAATCTCGAAACTTGCAAAGCGATTAGGCTAATAATCCCAATAATTGTGTATAAACTCGCAAAGGCCAAGAGGGCGCAGATGACGACTATAACGTAGAATCTGTGCATTTTTGCTGCCCATATTTGAAAATTTGTTAATACTTCGTGAGTGCTGTTTGCGATAACCCAGCGCTCATTATCGATTGTCACCGGCTTATGCTCCTTCGGCCGATATGCGTCCATTGCACTCTCGATAACCCCCATACGCAAGACGAGATCTTTGGTCGAGATGACTTTGGAATGCTCTTCACCTCATCCGGAGAAAATATCCCCTCCGGTAATTGATCCTCCGTGATCTCCCGGTAGCCCTGCATTTTGGGAAAAACAAAATCGCAGTTCAGTTCTGCCTGCTCACGGGCTTTCGCAAGGCTATTATTAGTTGTTTCCATCCCAATACCTCCAACGAAAAACATACGCATAAATTAATCGAGCATTATCCTCATCCGATATGACAATCGAAACGATTCGTTCTAAATATTATAACACTCTGTCCTTTGCAGATAAAACAAATAAGACCCCGGAAGGGGACGGAAACACTAAATACTGTTGCTTACGTGTGCACTAAAACGAGATAAAACAAATAAGTCCCCGGAAGGGGACGGAAGCTGATAATATTGTCTCAATTGATATTGTACAGTGATAAACAGACAAGTTACTAAAAGGGGACGCAAATCAGCTTAGATTAAAGGATTGTTGATATGAAGATTACGGTCATAACCGGTACAGAAATTCGCGGCATTACCTACCGCTTGAAGAATTTATTCGTAGAAGCGCTCGGCAGCGGGCACGATATTACCGAATTCTATTTACCCA
>DUPM01000063.1 GCA_012838315.1 Clostridiaceae bacterium | reverse complement strand
GTGGCAGTTGCGGGGGCGCTTCCCTTGATGTCATTCGCAAATATATCGAACAGCAACAGACGCCTGACTAATATTGCGCTATTCATCTTCGCCCTGAACGACGAGGTTTTTCGCGCATTCCGATAAAAAGAGCGATATGTGATGATCGTCGACAATCATAATGACCATCTTTCGATTGAGAATAAAACAATTGCGAATTTGCGAGTGGGTGCTTAAGTTTCTGTGTTGATGGAAGCACGGCATCGCTTTTGGGGAGTCGGCCGCGGCGCGAAAACCGACGATTTTCGCGGCATATTCGTGATAAAATAATATATATCAGAATGTTAATAACGTATAACATGGAAGCTGATGCGTGAACATGAGTATGGAGGTCCATATGGAGCAGCTGTATTTGGTCACTGGAGCGGCTGGCCATTTAGGTAGTGTCGTTACACAGCAATTATTGAGTTCAGGAAAGCACGTTCGCGCCTTGGTATTGCCGAATGAAAAGAACATTCCCGATACGCCGGACGTCTGCTTCGGCGATATTCTTGATAAGGAAAGCATAAGACCTTGTTTTGAAAAAATCGATGGGCGAGATCTCGTGGTTATCCACTGTGCTGGAATTGTTTCAATTGCTACGAAGCATGATCAGGCGGTATTTGACGTCAACGTGACGGGGACAAAGAATATGGTCGATCTTTGCCGAGAGTTCAATGTGTCGAAAATGATCTATGTCAGCTCGGTTCATGCTATTCCTGAAGAGGCGGAAGGGGTCACCATAAGGGAAACGACGGTGTTTAATCCGGATCGCGTGGTCGGATTATACGCAAAGACTAAGGCGGAGGCCACGGCTTATGTTCTTCAGGCCGCCGACAAGGGCTTGAGAGCCTGCGTTGTACACCCATCCGGCATTGCCGGACCCTTTGATAACGGTCGAGGACACCTAACCACATTGATTATCGATTACTATAAACGCAGGCTCACTTCCGGAGTCAGTGGCGGATATGATTTTGTGGATGTGCGAGACGTCGCCAATGGTATTATTGCGGCTTGTGAAAAAGGTAGGCAAGGCGAGTGTTACATTCTTTCAAATCGGTTCTTCAAAGTTAGCGAGATCCTTGACATGTTGCATGAGGTCACCGGCAAGAGAAAAATAACGAATTACTTGCCTCGCTGGTTTGTAAACGCCACAGCTCCCCTTGCAGAACTGTACTATAAAATATTGAGGCAGCCACCGTTATTTACTTCGTATTCGCTTTACACGCTGAGTTCAAACGCTCTTTTTTCGCACCAAAAGGCGACCACTGAATTAGGATATACGACTAGGGATATGAAAGAAACACTGCACGATACGGTGGTTTGGCTGAAAGAAAATGGAAGGCTCTGAGTGAGTTTTTTGGTGAGTGAGCAAATGATGTTCTTGTATTTGTTTTTTTCGGGCAGGGTAGCAGGAGCGTAATATGTTAGGAGGTGGTTGGTATCGAAAACAAGAAATATCCCGCCAACTTGTTTGTTCTTGGATTGCTATTCAGCATGATCGTTTATTATTACTGGTTATTTATTCTTAGTCTTGTGTTGATGTTGCTTGCCCTTTTGTACAGGCCATGCTTGTACCTCGGCTGGGCAATACTGCTTGTTGACTTTATCTTTAGCCTCATTCAGCAATTGAAAATACGTAATGTGCTTCTCAAGGATAGCGACGATCCCGATATGCAGAATTTTAAGGGTGCAGTCTTGGGGGAGGGAAGCTGGAGAGAGAATGTTATCAAGGTCGTGGATGAAAAAATAAATAAAGGAACAACGGAAGAAGCATCGGATGTCGGTATTACAAGTATACAAGTACTATCAGATCAGATGACACCGGAATTGTTCTTGGATTTATACACCTCTGTAGGTTGGGAGCCGCCTTGCATAGAGCAAGTGGCAATTGCGATAGAGAATTCTTGCGCGAAGTTTGTCGCCTTTGATGGTGAGAAACCAGTTGGCATGATGAGACTTCTCGGTGACGGAGGCATGTCTTTTTATATTAAGGATTTTGTTGTAATTCCAGAGTTTCAAAATAAAGGAATAGGGAAAATACTTCTCTCATCAGCAGAGGCGTACATAAAAAAGCATATTGAGAAAGATTGGGCGGTAAGCCTTGAGCTCATAAGCACAAAAGAGGCTGTGATTTTTTATGAGAAAAATGGATTCGAAATAAGACCATGTGAGTGGGATGGTCCCGGTATGTTTAAGATGATTAGGTAGGGCGTTTCGAAGGATGACAACAGAAACCTAATGCTTAGCGCTTGTGTCGGCGAAAAATCTCGGAAGCCAAAACGACAGACAAAGTATTAAAGCCAAAGGGTTAAATCCTATTTCATCCAAGCCGTGGAAGAGAGCATCTTAAATGAAGGAGATACATACAGTGATGATAAAAAATGTGTATTCGGAAATACCGATTCTGGAAAATGACCGGTTCGTCTTGCGGGCAATCCGCGAAGAGAAAGACGCCGATGATTTATTGAAAGTATATTCGGATGAAAAGGCGGTTCCATTCTTCAATTCCGATAATTGCAACGGAGACGATTTTCATTACGAAACAATGGAACGGATGAGAAGGGCAATCGGGTTCTGGGAGTATTCCTACCGGCAGAAGTTTTTTGTGCGCTGGGCGATCGAGGACAAGCGAAATATGGTCGTGATCGGCACCATAGAGCTTTTCAATCGGATGTCAGGGGATTATTTTTCGAATTGCGGATTACTCAGACTAGATCTTCGAAGCGATTATGAAACGAAAGATCGGATTGAATGCATTTTAAGTATCGTCATCCCCAAAGTGGGAGAATTATTTGCATGTGATAAGGTCGCGACCAAGGCGATTACGTATGCCAGGAAACGAATTTCCGCATTGGAAAGCCTAGGATTTCGATTGTCAGAAGAGGCTCTTATCGGACACGATGGAACAATTTATGATTCATACTATGTAATGGAGCTGTAGAAGATCAGCGTTCAACGCAAGATGTACATCAAGCCTTGTCACTTACCATTCTACGCCGCAATGCAAGAGCTGCAAGCCCGAAAAAGACCACCGCATATCCCAACACCACAGCGAGGTGGGGTAGTACTTCGTTGAAGTTTCCGCTGATCGCTCCTCTTGCCGCTTCCACACTGTGATAAAAGGGCAATAATTCCGCAATT
>DUPM01000062.1 GCA_012838315.1 Clostridiaceae bacterium | reverse complement strand
TGCCGTGTTAGCCTGTGGAGAGATGGCAATAGCCGTCTCGGTGAATCAGGAACCCTCCAAAGCGATTCAGGCGTTTGCCTGAACGCAGTAGGAATCCCCTTTCTTCAGGGAGGGGAGGATGTCAAGGCACGCTCATAGTTACTGACGTGTATGAGAAATCAGAATTTTTCGCTTCTTTTTTCGAAAAGACATCGTACGTAGTTGGTTATCCCTATTATTGCGTGTAAAATAATCTTGAAAGGAAGGTGAATACAATGTCACTGTCATCAACTTTACGCAATCAACGTTTGGCGCAGGGCTTAAAGCAAAGTGATATCTCTTCTCTCATTGGCGGAATCACGAGACAAGCAGTCACCAATTGGGAAAGCGGAATATCCGTTCCGACTGATGCGCACCTTGTAAATCTTTCAGAAATTTTGTCGCTCGATATTGATGGACTTCGACAGATGGCCAGCGAGGCGACCGATTGGAAATCATTTTCGGACGCAGGCATGGCGGCTCGTGCGCCAAAAATTGACCCGGTTTACGAATCAAGACCTGCATCGGTTTCGTCCGGCGATTTCGATGGATTTGCCAAATCCATTATCAAAAACATTAAGGGTCTATTTAAGAAATAGACTGTACGTATTTAAGCGACTATTCATTCATACTCATTAGCAATATTGACATTCGAGGTAGACATGGACAACATCCGTTATGAGCGAGAACTATATGTGCCGGTTCGCGACTTTTTGGTGCGCCAAGGCTTCTCGGTTCGTGCGGAAGTCGGACATTGCGATGTCGTAGCCATGCGCGACGAAGAGATGTATATCGTCGAGCTGAAGCGTCATTTGTCCTTCGATCTTTTGGCACAGGCGGTTACGCGGCAGGCCTGCACAGATTTTGTGTATGTCGCGGTGCCCAAACCCTCTGATTTCAAACTCGACAAGGCATGGCGATCGAAGATGCGCGTCCTCAAGCGGTTGGGACTGGGATTACTATTGGTCAGCGTTCGACGTGACATATACCGTGTCGAGGAAGCATTGACGCCCGAGACCCCGCAAGGTCATCGCCGCAACAAGAGAAAGGCCCAGTCCATAGTTCGAGAATTCGATAATCGTAGTGTGGATGGCAACATCGGTGGCACCCGAGGCGTTCCACTCATGACGGCCTACCGAGAGGCCGCGCTGACCATTGTTTGCATTATCGATCGGTATGGGCCGATGAAACCGAAGGGTATTCGCGAAAAAGGCGGAGATGCCAAGAAAACGACCTCAATTCTGAACGCAAATTTCTATCGGTGGTTTATTCGGCGAGGAGACGGTACTTACGATTTGTCGGATACTGGGCGAGCCGCGCTGACTGTTTTCGAAGAAATGGCAAATTCAATTTATGCGTTGCTTAATCAATCAGCAAGTGCGGCTTGTGACGCGACAGCGACAAACAAGGTCTTGGATTCAGATGATATTCCGAAGCGCGGGATGAATGATGCTGACACTAAGACGCGAAAGGCGCGTCAATCGAAAAGGAAAGAGAAGGAGGCATAACAGTGGAGATTTTTTATCAGGGGCATGGCAGCGTGAGAGTCACAACGGCATCAGGAATAGTCCTTTTTCTCGACCCTTGTGCCGGGGATGGTTACGATGTGCCTGCAGATGTCGTACTGATTACACATCAACACTGCGATCACAATCAAGTGCAACTTGTGACGATAAAAGATGATGCGGAGATATTTTCTCCGTCGTCCATGTTGCGGTACGGCGAATATCAAAGCGTGCAAATCAAGGGGATAAATGTCACGGCAGTTCCTGCGTACAATCGAAATCATCCCAAGGAAGAGTGCGTCGGTTACGTAGTAAACGCAGATGGTATTCGCATCTATTTCGCAGGCGATACTTCTCGAATCCATGAAATGAAGAATCTAAAAGAATTGGAGATGCACTATGCCTTTTTCCCGGGAGACGGCTACTATAACATGGATGTCACAGAGGCCGAGTCGTGTGCGGACGATGTCGGCGCGAAATATTCAGTTCCGATTCACTTGATGCCGTATCACGGTCAACAAGGTGCGCTTTTTAGCGAGGAAAAAGCGTCGAGATTTCGTCCTAAGGGCGCACTCATTCTTCGTCCGGGTCATAAGATCGTTACTCGGAAGAGCGCGGATGGTGTTGAACACGATATTATCGATGCATAATTACCGGACTAATTCTCTGGTGTCGTGCCAAAATCATTGCGAAAATCATTGTCCTGGAAGGTTCTCGCTCAGCGCAGGAACATCATCGGAAATTTTTTGACATATGGATGCAAAAACTCTATTTCCAATCACCGGATCGAAACACTCGGCGTCGTATACCATATTGATGAATAGGCGTCCGTGACAGGTCATTGCTCCAATAACGCGTTCGCCTTTGGTCGCGCTGAATGTCGGACCAAACACGTCAGTTACATGGAAAGGACCATAATCCTCAGCAATCTCAACGCGTCCGAGATTGGAAAAAGAAAAATCGTAATCCATTGAGTCCACATGATCACGGCTTGCGTAATATTCTTCGGGATTATCAATACCGTCGAGCAAAAACGTCATAAAATTATAGTAGCCGGACAGCGGTATAAGGCTGTCAATCTGTTCGCGAAGTGCATGTCCGATCTCCAATGCCAACTCGGGAATCGGTCGTCCGGGGGTGCAATCAATATCTGCCTTGATCAATCCGTTGTATAGACCAAAGAGCTTCTCTGAACCGGCACGAAGTTGCGGACGGAAATTGATTGGACTTTGAATAACGCGTCGGTATCCTTCCTCGGGTCCAAATTCTTCGGCAAAAGAACTCAGCATGAGGGCCCCCAGCAAAGCGTGCACAGTCACATTGTGCTGACGCGACGCTTGAACGATGGATTCGGTCTGAGCTTTGCTGAATGCATGGGTATGTACTTTGAAGTTGCGAATTGGAAATGGTGTCGGACTAAACGCTTTCGGTGTGTACTTGGTATAAGTTTTATCGTCTTTATAGACGGGCGGATCAAGTGCAAGAATCTTGGCTAAATTTTCGTCGGAAATATGCTTGTGAAGCATGATTGCCCAGGAATGATCGTCGGGAGCCTTAGCGGAAAGATTCGGATCACCCAGATGTGCCATCAGCCGCTCAAGTAAAATCGAGGCACCGACGCCGTCGACAACGGCATGATGAAAGACCGCCAGTAAATCGTTATTTGAGCCGTTTTGCAAAACAGAAAATCGAAGCATCGGACCCCTTGTCGTATCAAACGGGACTTTGATCAGGTCCGTATAATATGTTTCCCAAGGCCCTTCAAAATCGGAAATGAAGGTCAATGGATATTCCGGCACATCTTCTGTAGTGATGAACTGACGGTGATCATCCAATGTCTCGACCCGGACGGCACTGAGCGGGAACTCAATTCGAATTTTATCTAAAGCGTTGCGAAAATCCGATTCAGTCAAAGCGCCTGTAAAATGTACTCTGAAACCAAAAAACATCGGCCCTAAGTTACTGTAATAAAACATGACTCTTTCGTAATTTGATGTCTCTCTCTTCATACGGCAATCTCCTCGGATAAAGTCTCTTCCGTGTGACTCGGCTCGACCAATCGATTCATCCATCGGCCGGATCGATAGCGTATCATGCCCACAATCATCTTAGTGACCTCCTCAATAGCGGCGGCAGCAAAAATGAATGGAATCGGCAGGTGTAAAAGGAATCCGGCAATGGCCGCAATCGGCACACCCACCAGCCAGACACCACCGACATCCACGATCATACTGAAAACAGTATCACCGCCTGCGCGGAAGATACCCATGTGACAAATAATGTTGGATGCTTTAGCCCACATGACAATCGCAATGACTAGCAAAATGTCTCTGACGTAGCTTTGACTCGTCAAACTCAGATTGGAATAAAGTGATGAAATCGGAATTCTTGCCCATATCAGAACAATAGACAATACAATTGACATACCAAGCCCGATCATTAGAAAATAGCGCGCGTATGCCCTAGCCTTTTTGAGCTCGCCGGCACCAATTCGGTTGCCGACCATGATGCTGCAAGCGCTTCCGATGCCGGTGAAAAAAATGAGGCAAAGTCGCTCGATGCTACCCGAGATGTTGAATGCCGACAAAAAGTCTGTGCTGATATGGCCGTAAATCACTGCGTACATGCTGAAGCCGGCCGACCAACCGACGCTCTGGAGGACAACGGGCAATACACGCTTAATGTATTTTACAAACAAATCCTTCGGGAAGACCAAAATATCTGAAAGCCTTATAGCTGCGGGTAGCCTTCGCAAATAGGTCAATGCCAATATGATTGTTGTTTCTAAAATTCGTGCTATCAGGGTCGCATACGCGGCGCCGGCGACACCCAATTGAGGAGCTCCAAACTTGCCGAAAATCAAGATGTAATTCAGAACGGTATTCGTGATGACACCGACAAAGCTCCCAATCATCGGATAAATGACGTTTTCCGTGCTTCTCAATACGACAGCGTAGTTGATGCTCAGAGCGGTCAACAAAAAAGTAAACGCTATGATTCGAATGTAGTCACTACCCAAAGCAACGACAGCGGCATCGGGCGAAAAAATCCGAATCGAGAATTCTGGAAAAAGAAAGGTTGACAGCGTGAATATCAATGCAATACCCAAAGTCAATCGAATGCCGATACCCATAACGGTACGGATGTTTTTAATCTCACGAGCGCCCCAGTATTGAGACGTGAATATGGCTGAACCGCTTGCCAGTCCAAAGACCAACATGTTAAAGACGAAAAAGAATTGGTTCGCGCTTCCAACCGCTGCGACGCTGGTTTCGCCAAGGCTTCCAATCATAAAAACATCAATAAAGTTCAGAGACGCGGACAACATATTCTGAAGTAATATCGGTGTGGCAATAATAAATAATCGCCACACAAAAGATCTCTCTGCTTGCTTAGTCATGCTCAACCACTCCGATTCAAGAAATTTTATGGTTATTTTACTCCTAATGTTAAAGCAAAACAACACAAATGTTCTGTTTAAAAAATGAGTATTACCCTTGAATCACTGAAACGCCAAGTGCTATAATCGTAAAGAGCCACTGAGGGCATTCGGGCGTCTCAAACAAGAGACGGCCCTTTTTTTGTGAAAAGCGGAGGATTCGGAAAACATGACGAGCATAGGATTTGATAATGACAAGTATCTGCAGATGCAGTCGCAAAAAATTCGCGATCGGATTAATTCCTTTGGCGGCAAGCTGTATTTGGAGTTTGGAGGAAAGTTGTTTGATGATTTTCATGCGTCTCGTGTGTTGCCCGGATTTCAGCCGGACAGTAAGGTCAAGATGCTTCTTGAGCTTAAAGATGAGGCAGAGATTGTCATTGTCATCAGTGCCGATGCAATAGAGAAGAATAAGTGCCGAGGCGATTTGGGCATTACTTATGATCAGGATCTTTTGAGGCTCATTGATGCATTTACCGGGATAGGATTATATGTCGGAAGCGTTGTTATCACCCAGTATTCTGCGCAACCCTCGGCCAAGCAGTTTCAGAAGAGACTCAAGCAATTAGGGGTTCAAGTATTTCGTCACTATCCGATACCGGGGTATCCTTCGAACATCTCGGGTATTGTCAGCGAGGACGGATACGGACGCAATGACTATATCGAGACCAAGCGCTCCTTAGTGGTTGTGACGGCTCCCGGACCGGGTTCGGGTAAGATGGCGACTTGTTTGTCTCAGCTATTTCATGAGCATCAGCGCGGCGTCAATGCCGGATATGCAAAGTTTGAGACGTTTCCGATTTGGAATTTATCATTGCAACACCCGGTGAATATCGCATATGAAGCCGCGACCGCGGATCTCAATGACGTGAATATGATTGATCCTTTTCACTTAGAGGCCTACGGAAAATCAACGGTCAATTACAATCGAGATGTAGAAATTTACCCTGTCGTACATGCAATTTTCGAAAGAATATACGGCGATTCTCCGTATCAGAGCCCGACAGATATGGGCGTAAATATGGCCGGATTCTGTATTACCGATGACGAGGCCTGCATCAGGGCATCGCACAAAGAGATCATTCGCCGATTCTTTCAGGCGAAATGTTCGTTGAGAAAAGGTACCGCAGAGCCGTCCGAAGTGGCGAAGCTGGAACTGTTAATGAACAAAATGGGCATTGTAGAGACCGATCGTTCTTCGGTGGTCGCGGCGCGTGAACGTGCAAATAAGACCGGTGCGCCTGCGGTTGCCATCGAGCTTTCAGACGGTACCGTTGTGACCGGAAAGACCACGCCGCTTCTTGGTGCCTCAGCCGCATTGCTTCTCAATGCGCTCAAGGTTCTGGCCGGTATTCAGCATGACATTTTGCTTATTTCGCCGATTGTCATAGAGCCGATTCAAGACCTCAAAATCAACCACATGGGCAATCACAATCCGCGTCTTCACACGGACGAGGTATTAATTGCACTAGCAATCTGCGCCGCGACCAATCCGATGGCGGCTCGCGCGATGGAGCAACTCGAAAAACTTCGCGGTTGTGATGCGCATGCCACGACGATTCTCTCGCATGTAGATGATAATGTGTTTAAGAAGTTGGGCGTCAGTATTACGTCCGAACCGGAATATCAGACCAAAAAGCTCTATCATCCACAGAAGTAGGCCGTTTTATCGCACTTGTTCGAGAGATTATCTTAAAGCATCCAAACCCATCATAAAGTGAAAACAAAATCGCGCACCATTGGATGCGCGATTTTTTCACACGGGAGAACAAGGAAAATCAAATGTAATCCTTGGGATCTTTGTTGAGCCAAGAACAAGCGATAAGAATGGCCCATGCCGCTTCAAAGGGGCGATTCCAGATGGGTACAACACCATGATCCAACAAGGCTTTATTGGTCGCGTAAAGTGTCTTTTCTGACATAATCGGCGCCAGGTAGACGCATTTACCGAACGAGTCGCTCAATTTTTTCAAAAACAGGACAGAATAAGGATTATCTTCTGATAATGCGTTGGCAGTGCCGGAATGATGCGCTTGAATCAGTATGGCGTTAAAGCGTGGTGAGCTGATGATGTAATCGTCATAGCGGTTCGACGGGACGGCCGGAAGACAAAGCACGGTCTCCGAAACCGGGAGATTGTGCAACTTTTTGAGTGCGCTCATCAGGGCTTTGCCGCCCTTGAATGGTTTCTGCAGGACAAAACCGTCAGAAGGCTGAAACTTGCCTTTCGAAATTCGACCGGCAATTCTATTTCCAAAGCTCGAAAAACTATCTGTGTCAGAGTCTGCGCTTTCGACTAATGGTGCGTGGTGGACGTAAGTCCTTCGGTCTTTTGCGCGACTGACGACATATACACCGCGATTGACTTGATACGTTAGCGCGATGGCGGATTTGAAATTACCGCGCGCGTCGCTTTGGGGATCTTGGACGGGTTTATTGCTACCGAAAAACACCACCGGCACTGTAAGCCAAGAGAGAAAAACATGGCCGAGTTGAGCGGAATACGCGAGAGTGTCGGTGCCGTGCGCAATCAAAATAGCACGGTGCTTCTGCGGCGAAAAATGATTGGCGATGGCCGAAAACAATGCGCGGTACATTTCTGGGGTCATATTTTCGCTAAGTACGCTGAGCGGCTCAATGATGTCAAATTGCGGTCGTTCTTCCGGTACCAAATCAAGAATAGCGTATGGCCCGGCACCCAGTTGCAACGCCTGCTTGTGCAAGCGAGACGCAATGGTACCACCCGTGAAAACCATGAGTATTCGATCTGCCTGATTCACAATCCAAAATCTCCTTTAGGTGGATTGGATATTGTCGGATTATTTATTGACGGCTGTAATGTGGGCGTCTGCAGATAAAGCCGCGACTAGACCTTCCCCGAGCGCCTTTGCTATCTGAAGCGGTTTGCCGGTGCAATCTCCTGCGGCAAAAAGACCCGGAATGCTTGTGGCTTGATTACGGTCTGTCCGAATGTAGTTGTCGCTGAGGTCGATTCCGGGCGCAAGTGTTGTCGGCGCAATTGATGCGCGGAGAATGAAAACCCCATCCACCGGGTAAGTTGTACCGTCTGCCTTCAGGCCGGTGAGCGCCGTTTCCCCTTCGATGGCATAAGACGCGGCGGATACGAGACCGTCGAATTCGCCGTCCTTTATATCCGAAAACCATTTCTTCATATCGGCTGAGGAAGCGAAGAAATGCACTTTGCAACCGATTTTTTTGAGGTGCCTTGCTTCCTCTAATGCGTCCGGAGCTTTTGCAATCAAGGCAACTGCCTTATTTCGATAAAGCATGCCATCGCATGTGGCGCAATAACTGACGCCGCGTCCAAGGAACTTTTCTTCTCCTTCGAAGGCTTTAAAGGCGGAGACACCGGTCGACAAGATGACCGTATTCGCAGAGATGATATTTGTGCCGAACGCGATTTGAAAAATTGTATTTTTGTCATCAGTTGGCATGGGCATCACCATCAATACCTGCGTGCGCGTTTCTTCCGCACCCATTGAGAGTGCATGATCGTGTAATTTATCAAGGAGGTCAGCGCCACTGATTCCGGGCATCCCAGGCATGTTGTCAACGATTCCGGCTTTATAAAGATAGCTGTTTTTATAATCCGAAGACAAGATCAGAGCACTTCTGCCGCGCGTCCGAGCATTGATTGCTGCGCTGAAGCCGGCAGGACCGCCGCCGATAATCGCAACATCGACCGGAGTAGCACTGTATTTTTCAAATGCTTTTTCGGGAGTCAAAATCTGATCGATTATATTCATTGAAATCACCTCATATTTTCTGTAATAATAACTCTGTTATAATAAAAACAAAAATTTGCGCATTTGTCGATGCACGAAAGAGGTTTTATGCGATTAGTCAGTTGGAATGTCAACGGTATTCGAGCCGTAGCAAAAAAGGGTTTTTTGGAAAGTTTTGACAGTTTTAACGCAGATATCATTTGCCTTCAGGAAACAAAGGCCATGCCGGAGCAGGTGCCTGCCGAAGTCATGGAGATTGAAGGTTACAAATCCTATTTTCATGCCGCGGAGAGAAAAGGGTATTCCGGAACGGCTTTGTACACACGAACGGAGCCGACAACTGTTACTTATGGCCTCGGCGAGGATCGCTTTGATCACGAGGGGCGTACGATATGCGCTCGATATGAAGATTTTGTACTCTACAACATTTATTTTCCTAATGGCGGACAAGGTCCGGACCGATTGGCTTTTAAACTCGATTTTTACGATTGTTTTCTCGCGAAAATTCGCGCTCATATCGCTGCAGGTGATAATGTCATTGTTTGTGGTGATGTCAATACGGCCCATCAACCCATTGATTTGTCCAATCCCATAGCGAATTCAAAAGTGTCAGGATTTCTTCCTGAGGAGCGCGTTTGGATTGATCAATTTATTGAGGATGGTCTGGTCGATACATTTCGACTCAAGTACCCTGATGCGGAGGAGAAATATACATGGTGGTCCTATAAAACCTTCGCGCGTGATCGCAATGTCGGCTGGCGCATTGACTATTTTTTCGCGAATCAAGCATTCGTTCATCGCATTTCTGATGCCGGAATGTTGTCGGATATCATGGGATCAGATCATTGCCCGATATATCTTGACATTGAATAATTACGAGTTCTTATTCTCTAAATGCCGATGATTTGCCTAAGATAATCGCAATAATTCGGGATACACTGTGATATAATCGCTGTATTCGTTTTTGCATGACATAAAGTTGAGGGAAAAATATGTGTAAATTGGTTCGAAAAATAACAATTTTATTAGTAGTGGCTTCACTGACGTTCGCATTATTGATTGTGACCGGATGTGAGAATAAGGACAAGAAGGTAACTAATGCCCTTTCGACGGGTGATGTGACCTCGTCTGATTCTGAATCTTCTGATTCGAACGCATCTTCGGATACGTCAGGTGCTGATTCTTCCGACAACACGTCTTCACCGGATGGTGGGTTGCTGACGATGGAAGATGTTTACGGTGAAGAGATGATGAAGAATCTCAACAAGACCTTCACCATTAGCGGGAAGAACGTTGATAAGAGCGAGTATAACTTTTACTACATCAACGCCTTTACCGAGCTTTCCACTTATGCTTCCTATGGCTATTATCCGGCGACATCGGAAGGACTTATTGACCTATCCGCAAATTGTGACCTGCTCTACCCGGAGACCGGCACATGGAGTGACTATTTGAATGATTATGTCGAGCGTGAGATTCAAAAAAGCTACATGATTGAGGGACTTGCTAAGGCGGAGAATGTCACTTTGTCAGAAGATGCTATCGAGTCTCTGGCCGGGAACGCAGATGCGATCAAGCAGACTGCTGCGACGGCAGGATTGGATGCAGATGCTTACATCGGACAGTATTTCGGTCAGGAGATGACTCTCGATTTGTATCAATCCATTATGTATCGTTACTACTTGGCCGGCTATTATATTGAGCAGTATGTCAGCGCCTACGAATTTTCTGAATCGGATATTTCACTTCCGACGGTCAGGCACATTTTGATTGCGGCCGATAGCGATGCGGATGAAGCGACTTTGACAGAGGCGCGGGAAAAAGCAGAAGCCTTGCTGGAAGAGATTGATAATTATGACAATATGGTGGTTGTAGGTGATCGCGAATTACGAGACGGTAATGCGGCGGAATCTGCAGAGTATACAGTTTCACGTGGAAGAATGGTGCCTGAGTTTGAAGAATGGTGTTTTGATGAAGGTCGAGTCGAAGGTGACAAAGGAATTGTTCAGACCACATATGGATTTCATGTGATGTATTTTGTCGGCAACACAGAAGCCGGTGATGAGGAGAAGAAAACCATCGCTCAGAGAGCCTTGGGTCAGATACTGACTGATAAGGCCGACTCCGGAGAATATGATTTGGTGCCCGTAGCGTAATTTCGAAGCGTGTCTGCTGGGTTTTAAATTATGGCAAACGTTTTGTAAATTTGCTGACTTATATCTATAATCGAGCCGCGTCTGTGAGACAATGTTCACAGGCGCGGTTTTTATGTGCGATAATTTTGTTAGAAAAGGCGAACGTTAATATATCTCACGGAGGTGAACAAAAATGCAGAATTTTAGTTTCCACAGCCCGACGAAGTTTGTCTTTGGAAAGGATACCGAGACACAGGTCGGATCACTTTGCAAACAGTATGGAGCGACCAAGATATTGATTCATTATGGCGGCGGTTCGGTGATTAAGTCAGGTCTTATGGATCGTGTTCGCGAGTCTATCAAGGCAGCAGGCTTGGAGTATGTTGAACTGGGCGGTGTTATGCCGAACCCAATAGATACAAAGGTTTATGAAGGTATTGAGCTTTGCAAGAAGAACGCCGTTGACTTTATTCTTGCTGTTGGCGGCGGATCAACCATCGATTCATCCAAGGCAATTGGTATCGGCGTGAAGTATGATGGAGATTTCTGGGATTTTTACGCAGGCAAAGCGCAGGCGACTTCAACGCTTCCGGTTGCGACAGTGCTTACCATTGCGGCTGCCGGCTCGGAAGGATCGGAGAGTTCTGTCATTACCAAAACAGATGGAAGTTATAAGCGCGGTTATTCCAATGATGTCATCAGACCGGTCTTTTCTATCCTTAATCCGGCTTTGACGCAGACACTGCCGCTCAATCAGACGGCGGCAGGGGCTGCAGATATCATTGCACATATTCTTGAGCGGTATTTTACTAATACCAAGAACGTAGAGACGACCGACCGCCTCTGTGAAGCACTATTGCTTTCGATGATCAGTGAGACACCGAAGGTGATTTTGGACCCGAACGATTATGATGCTCGCGCCAACATCATGTGGGCCGGTATGGTCGCTCACAACAACATTGTTGGTGTCGGCAGAGAACAGGATTGGAGCAGTCATGGGTTGGAGCATGAATTGTCGGCACTTTACGGCATTACTCACGGTGCCGGTTTGGCCATTGTGTTCCCGGCATGGATGAAGTACAACTGTGCACACGACCCGATGCGATTTGCTCAGCTTGCCGTTCGAGTCTTTGGCTGTACCATGCATTTTGATAATCCGATGCGCACAGCGATTGAAGGCATTACTCGCTTAGAGGGCTTTTTTGCCTCTTGCGGATTGCCCATTCGCATGGAGCAGATCAAGGGCAAGAAAGAAGATATCCCTTATCTTGTCGAGCACCTCGGTCTCGAGGGCGGCACGATGGGGTCTTTTGTAAAATTGACGGAAGAAGACTGTGCGAACATTTACACCTTAATGTTTGAGTCCTGAGAAATACTTTCCTAAGAATATTTTGAATTTGAAGCGATACAAAGGCGGCCGTTTCGAACGGCTGCCTTTTGCTTGGCTCTTTATCTATTTCCGTGAAAGAGGGCACATTATTTGTTCATCTAGACGGAGGGTGAGCAATAACGAAAAATTGACCTGAGCCATTTCTCTTCACTCCTGTTTTGATTTTTTGTGTAGTAACAAACATTACATAGGTATAGGGTCTGAGATGTGGCTCATCTCTTTTTTGTATTTACACCATTACACGGACATGACT
>DUPM01000061.1 GCA_012838315.1 Clostridiaceae bacterium | reverse complement strand
TTCAAGCACCACTCATCAAGTGGTGCAACGAGAAGGGCATTCCATTTTTTTCGTATATGGTCTTGGAACAAGGTGCGTTATCCGGTCGTTACAACCACGAGAACAGCTTTCCGCCTTTCTGTATGCGCGCCTTCAACTTCCCCAAGAGCAAATTTCGCAAGATTTCGCCTCTCTTAGAATTGATGTCTACTCTCGCGGAGAAGTATCAAGTTAGCGCATCTCAGATTCCGATCGCCTGGGCCATCGCCAAAGGCACTATCCCATTGATCGGATTAACGCGGCCGTCTTACGCCGAAGATCTTTTGGCAGGTACGAGGATTCAGCTCACGCAAGACGAAATTAACGCCCTAGACCGCAGTGCGCAATCCTCGGGCGTCGTCATCAAAGGGGTATGGGAACCGTAATCCTTAACTATTCACGGAGCCAGCCTAATATCCCGCTAAAAATGCCTTGGTTCGGGCTTCCTTCGGATCATTAATAATATCTGCCGCTCGGCCTTGCTCGACGATGACACCCTCATCCATGAAGATCACTCGATCGGCCACTTCGCGTGCAAAACTCATCTCGTGTGTCACGATGACCATGGTCATTCTCTCCTCGGCCAGTCCTCGAATGACCTTGAGAATCTCGCCGGTCAATTCCGGATCCAGAGCGCTCGTCGGCTCGTCAAAAAATAATATCTTCGGGTTGGCCGCCAGTGCGCGAGCAATACTCACGCGCTGCTGCTGCCCACCGGATAGGCGGCACGGATGCTCGCCCGCTTTATCTGCAAGCCCCATTTTTGCCAGTAGTTTATCGGCAATTTCGTCTGCCTCTCGACGAGGTATTTTCCGAACGTGAATCAACGACTCCGTAATATTCCGACGCACACTAAAATGCGGAAACAAATTGAAGTTCTGAAAAACCAGGCCAAACATACCACGTATCTCGGCGAGATCCTTTTTGTCAGCAAAAAGCACTTTGCCGTCCGTCTCAGAAACCAGTGCACGGCCAGCAATCTTGATTGTACCGGCGTCAACTTGTTCGAGCGTTGTTGCGCATCGTAAAAGCGTCGATTTACCACTTCCGGAAGGTCCGATAACGGCGACGACTTCACCCTGTTCAACATCCAAAGATATACTCTTAAGCACTTCGACACTACCGAAGGACTTACGGATATTTCTCATCTCCAAGACATGCATGCGGACACCTCCTTTATGAGTAATAATTAAGTTTACGCTCAAGACTGTTCATTCCAATCTCGATAACGCCATTCATGAGATAGTAGAACACACCTGCCACGATGAAGGGAATGACAGAAACCTGCGTCGATGCTAAGGACTTAGCCGCAATAAACATTTCACTAACCGCCAAAACCTGCGCCAGCGACGTATCCTTAACGAGCGTTATCACTTCGTTGGTCACTGATGGCAATACGCGTTTAATGACCTGCGGCATGATGATTCGAAAAAAGGTCTGCGACTTTGAAAACCCGAGAAGCTGCGCCGCTTCATATTGGCCTTGGGGCATCGATTGAATGCCGCCACGAAAAATCTCGGCAAAATAGGCGGCGTAATTGACAGAAAAGCCGATGATGGTTGCAACAAAGCGATAGTCTAATTGACCGATAGAAAGATTGCGGAGTGGGATTTTGAATAGGTACCACGGCCCAAAATATACGATGAGTAGCTGAAGCATCAGCGGTGTTCCGCGCATCACCGAAATATAGAAGCGCGTCGCACCGGATAATAAACGATTACGAGACATTCTCCCTTTTGCCACAAGCAATCCGAGCGGCAAAGAGAACAGCAACGTCAGGATAAATATCATGAGCGTAAAGGTCATGCCCGACAATAATTGCGTTATGGTGGACCTCAAGTTATCCATGAATGAATCTCTCCTGTTCGTCGTAAAAAATGGCGCGGTCTTTATCCTAAAACCGCGCCACCGATATCGCTGATTCACGACCGGCATCTTTTATCAACAAAAGGCTCCTACGATGCCGATAACGCGTGTATTGGGATCCTTACTTGCCGATAGTCGTAATATCTTCGCTGAACCAGTCATTAGATATTTTGGCCAGCGTACCATCCGCAGCCATCTCTTCTAGTGCCTTCTGAACCTTGTCGCGAAGCGCGGTATTGCCCAACAGGAAACCGACGCCGTACTCTTCGCTGGAAACAGCTTCATCTAAAATCGTAAAATTGCCACCAGCTGCATCATATTGATAATATGCGACGATCTCGTCCATAACGACGGCATCAACCGCACCAGCTTCCAGCTCCATAATCGCATTCAAATAGCTATCGACCTGCACCAATTGATCAAAAGTATCCGTCAGAGCCGCATTATCGGTAAGTGCTGCCAAACCGGATGAATCTTTTTGTACGCAAACGGTCTTGCCGGCCAAGTCCGCAAGCTTCTCAATGCCGGAATCCGCATTCACAAGAACTATCTGATCGTTATTCATATAAGCATCGGTCCAAGTATACTTGTCTTCACGTCCATTGATTGTAAAGCCGTTCCAGACACAATCAATATTCTTGGACGACAACTCCTGATCCTTTGAATCCCAAGCAATCGGCTGCGCGACAAACTCCATATCCATACGCTTTGCAACCTCTTTGGCCAAGTCCAGATCGAATCCGACATACTTGCCGTCTTCAACAAAACCCATCGGCGGGAATTCCTGGTCAAAACCGACCACAAACTCCTCCTTCTTTGCCTTCGAGCACGCAGCCAAAGACGTAGCTAATAGAATAACTGTTAATAAAGCAGCAATAATTCTCTTCATACCTATCTCCTCATGTCATCATAAATATGTCAAACATGCCCGATTTGAGCATTCCACCGCTTCATTATAATCGTGCGCGCGCATCAAAGTAAAGGACGATCCCTTCCGATCACTCTTCCTCAAAAAATCATATGAAACACAGCCATTGCTGTTGACAAACAAATCCGTTAGCTATAATATAACACTTGTTATATAACGACTGTTATTTTATAAACACCGGAGGTATCTCATGCCAAAGCCCACCACCTTCACATCCGAAGCGATTCTCGAGTCCGCGTTCATACTTTTTGCAAATGAAGGTCTGGCTTCACTGTCGGTACGAAAAATCGCGGCCGAATTGGGTGCATCGACTGGGCCGATATACTCATGCTTTTCGGGCATGGACGCTATACACGAAGCCCTTTTCCAACTGGCGATGGATAAGCTCCTCCGCATGACCGAACACGAATACACAAGCAATCCGTTTCTCAACATCGGTGTCGGCACGCTGGATTTCGCACGTACCTACCCGATTGTTTTTCGAGCCATATTCTTGGAAGACAAGAGAAGCAAAGACATTTACAACAAGTTCTTTGCCGCAAACCGCAAGCAAATGCGTAAGTCCCGTGAGCTCGAAGTATTCACGGAAGAGGAAGTATCCTCAATTCTCGAAAAACTCACAATCCACACTTATGGCCTGGCCTCAATGATCTGTGCCGGCATCATCGATTGCCCGGATACCGAGAAACTAATTGATTTGCTTCAAACCACCGGCGGTGACATCATCGGCGCCACCGCTTTTCTCGCCGGCAAGTGGGACGCCTTTACCATACACGCTAAAGAAGTATATCAATCGGACTCTGGATGCCCTTGCACCCAGACGAGTGTCGAAAACAAAAACAGATAGGAGATGCCTATGTCACGAATTCTCATACTAAACGCCATCCCCGATAACACCCAGTCCGAGTTGGAGACGCTACTCGAAAAAATCGCCTCGGACCCCACACAAGGTTCCGAATACAAAGTCATCCGACTCCGAGAGAACGACATCCGATATTGTACCGGCTGTTGGGACTGCTGGGTCAAAACACCCGGCCTATGTGCCCACAAAGACGCTATGACGGAAATTTATCCTGAAGTCATAAGCGCCGATTGCGTCGTTTTTCTGTCTACGGTATCCATGGGCTACGTCAGCGCGTTGTGCAAAAAGGTCTGTGACCGACTCATTCCTCTCGTCCATCCCTATTTTGAAATCTACCAGGGCGAAATGCATCACAAGTCTCGATACGCCAAGCGTCCCGCACTCGCAGTCTGGCTGACCGATGAGTCACCCGAGCCAATCGATCTCAATAACATTCATCTTCTTTTCGATCGATTATCTATCAATATGAAGACCGATTTTTCAGGTGTCATCCACCCGAAAACGACAATGGAGGATATATCCAATGCGCTATCTACTTTGTAACGGATCACCAAAAGGAAGCACCGGGAATACCGCGCGAATCTTAGATGCTCTGGCCGAGGGTATTTCGTCAGCACCAGGCCAACACATCATTCGCGCCAATTTGAATCGAGTCCAAGAGCATGAATCCGTTGTCTCGACACTTCTTGAATCCGAAGTCATCATCATCGCATTTCCGCTCTACACCGACGCGATGCCGGGCATCACGATGGCCTTCATCGAAGCGCTGCGTCCACACATCGACCGATTTGAAACACATACATTCTGCTTCATCGTCCAATCCGGTTTCCCGGAGCGCATTCATTGCGAGCCCGTCGAGAAATACCTCGTTCGGCTGACTGAGATACTCGGTGCCAAGTACGGCGGCACGCTGATTCTTGGCGGCGGAATGATGATGAACCCCAAACGCTTTCAGATTGTGAACCATATCGGGGCGCGCCTTTCAGATACACACATATTCGACGAGACATGCATCAAGAAAGCCACCCCTCTGATCCGATTTCCAGTGGTCAGTCGGGGCATTATATCTCTGGCCACAAAACTCCCGATCGCGCAATCGTTCTGGGACTCGCAACTCCGGGCCAACGGCGCTTACGAGCACCGGTTCGATCGTCCTTACGAATCGAAGGGCTGACCGGCGCTCGAGAGCGCCGGTTCGATCATCCTTACGAGTCGAAGGGCTGACCGGCGCTCGAGAGCGCCGATTTGAAAGTGCGGATGAATCGAAGGGCTGAACGGGGACTCGAGTCTAGCGCATTTTGTTTGTATAGAATTCACTATGCACGCGATCCTGAGGGTTTTGTATGTATTAGATTGTGCGACTAAGCCGCAAACGCAAAAATACGTACTATCAATGCAGCACTTGCCAACCGTCCTAAATCACAATATCTCCTCACTACCAACAAAAAGCGAGTCCGGAGACTCGCTTTTTGAATACTCTTAATTATTTGGAAATAATATCTCAGACAATGTCCTCAACCAATGATTGCCCGTAAGTGTTGAAGTACGTCACACAGTCAGATAGTGGAATCGCAAACCCGGGCATGCCTGCCGCGTAAGGGGCCAAATCGTATTGCTGATAAGTCACATAGAAAGTCATCTCTCCTTCTATTTCTGCGAACTCCCATATCGCACGAGAAAATGCTTCTCCCACGGACGTTTCATATTCAGGGAAATACATACTTTCTTCTTCCGGCACAGCCTCAATCTGCGAAATAATCTGCTCGAAAATAAAGGCTTCAAAGCCGTCTTTATCCTCACAAATAGCTTCAAGACTCAAAACCTCTCCGGTCTGTACATCAAATGTGTAGGTCTCCGCATAATAGCCACCATGCGCACCACCGTAATACATATAATGTCCAACATAGAAGCACACAATTCGATCCGATATTATTGCCGGCGCAATAGTCGTTTCCCAGACATTCGGTCCGACCATACCTTCACTGCCAAACTCATCGTACATCGAAATCGCGTCTTCGCGTGTTACCCCAACCGATGCGATGCTCTCGTCGCGCAAGAGATCAAGCACCTCATTCATCCGGGATACCACCTCTTCATAACCTGGGAGCTCAACAGTAATACTTTGGACAAATCCCTCAAAAATCACGACGCCATCATCGGGATCCGTATATGAATCCTCATACAGCGCCTCCACAATTAGGAGGTCGCTTGTCGTCGGTACCGATGGGATCTCCGCGGAGGATTCCGTCGTCTGCTGAGGCTTAGTCTCCTTTTGCGTTTCGGTGACTTCTGTGAGCTCGGTTGCCTCTGTCTCTTCGATTTCTTCGGTTTCCTCGGTTTTCTCGGTTTCCTCACGATCATCCTCGGTCTCACTCAAAAGGCTAAGACCTGAACAACCGGAAATAATTATTGAAAAAACAAGAATAAATAGAATGAAAAACTTCTTCATATATGCCTACCTTCAATTCAATGTGCCATAAACTATGGTTATTCTAATAAATTTGACAAGCTGATGCAATCATCTTCATGCAAATTTTTGTTTGCTCCAATCAATATTCACCATTCTCGGGGATATCTCGAGACTTTGACGGACGAAAGATATCTCTGACACGATCCGCACGAAATGTCGGCTTCACCGCCGCCTTAGATCTGATGAACAAGATGACGACAATTAAAAAAGACAATAGTTGCGCAATGGCTATACGCAAAGTCATCTGATCATCCGCTCCGGAAGTGCTGACCACATGAAGAACGTTCGTTATTGAGCGTCGCATGTAAAGGCGATGCTCGACGGCATCGCTCATCACATCTATTATTTCTGCTCACGCCCTAAGTGTCAAATCCGATTTTTTCGACGTTCACTATATGCGACGACTCCCCCGAGACCAATCGCAGTTAATGTGATATGCGTCAAGTGCGCCCATAGATTAATCCCTGCAACGGTCACAATTTGTGACCAATCAAAAGACAGCCACGCCATTGTTTGCAACGCGAAAAGAGCTGACACAATTATGATTTTCTGCCTCTTGGGATGATTGCCGATACCAAAAATGCGTCTCAGATGGTGATACATTAACGCATTAAATAAGATTATGCCTGCCAATAGCAACGCTGCACTGACGATAACGATTGCTAATCGCAGTGCTTGGTTGGGAAATATTCTCAATATACCTGAAACGTCGCCAATGCCGCCTTTGAATAAAGCATCCCAGAAAAAATAGGGTGCGCAGTCCGAGAGAAAAGCAAACGCAACCGGCGTGACAAAAATGGCCAACATCGATCTTTTTCGCGCTCGAAAAGAAACGAAAAAAAGTATCGCGGCTACGAGAGTTGTGGAAAGAAACCCTCCGGCAAGAACCCACGCTTGTCGAATCGGCGACAGTCCGGCGAAGTCCACATCTGCCCAGCCCATGCCATCCCAATACACGCCGATACCTCGAAATTCGCCGCCTAAAGCCATGGCAACCAGGCCATGCCCCACGGCTTCGTGAACGACTACTGCCGAAATGATGCCAATATATGCCGCGAACAGTACAATAAGTACCACTTTCACGACGGTCAATACGCTACTTTTACTCTGAATCTCGTTAATCATATTTATTTCCCCTTTTCTCGATACGCAAAAATGCGAATGTCCGTTTATAATGATCATAAAGTATCCCCTAACAGGAGAGTCAATACGATGGACAAAGAATTGTATTCAATCGGCGAAATTTCAAAAATTAAAGGAGTTACCGTTAAGGCACTGCGCTTTTACGAAAAAATCGGGCTGCTCAAACCGTTCGAGGTGAATCCCACGAATCAATACCGTTACTATCACATCCGCCAGTTCGTATATATAGATATTATTAAAGCGGCGCGAGCGCTCGATATCAGTCCGAACGTTTTGATTCCATATTTTCAAAACGAGGACACGCAAGGTATAATCCATCTTTTATCCGAGCACAAAAAGATTGCGATACAAAAAATCAATCAGCTTCAAGAGACCATCGAAGCGATTAACCATTTTTCGTCCTCGTTTACCCTTGCGCAAAAATGCGATTGCCGCGGCGAGATACAAACACGAAAACTTCCGGATCGGCACATAGTGGTTAGATGAATCTATACACTATGGGAGGTATCGAAATGACTAAGAAACTAACGACAAAAAAAGGCTTTTTCACAATCCTGGTGTGCCTGATGGTATTGATGTTC
>DUPM01000060.1 GCA_012838315.1 Clostridiaceae bacterium | reverse complement strand
CGAAGCCAGTCAAACACTTTTCGCAAAAACAGAAGAATAAACGGAATGGGGAATAGATTTCCTGCGACCGCCAACAAATAGTTAAGCCAGAAGGGAATCCCGAGAGGCGCTCCGACAAAAGGGATCGCGCCGCGCAGTTCAACGATTGGAAACATAGAAACGATAAATACCGCAATCGGTCCATAAGGCTTGAAAAATTCAATAATGGCATCTTTCATGGTAATACCTCCTTGGAATCCTGTCTAAGATACCACATGAATCGGATTCCCGGAAAGGTATGCCGATAAATTATTCACCGCAGTCTCAATTAACCGCATTCGAGTCTCCAATGGAGCCCACGCGATGTGCGGGGTAATGATGCAGTTGGGCGCGTTGTAAAGGATGTGGTTCTCGGGCGGGGGCTCGGTCGATAAGACATCGACTGCAACGCCTGCGATTTTGCCCGAACACAGGGCGTCGTAGACCGCCGCTTCATCGAATATCGGTCCGCGAGCTGTGTTGATCAGATATATGCCGTTTTTCATCGTCGCAATCGTATCGGCGTTGACGATGCCGCGTGTCTCCTCCGTCAGAGGGCAGTGAAAAGATAAAAAATCAGATTGTTTGAGCAAATTCTCGAACGATACGGATTCGACACCCATCAAGTCATCGGATGGGATCCGAATCGGGCGCCTGGAATGGGCGATGACGCGCATGCCCAACGCCATACAAACGCGTGCGGTCTGTCCGGCGATTCGACCGAAACCGAATAGTCCGATGGTCTTGCCGGATAGTTCCGTTAGTGGCTTATCCCAAAAGCAAAAATGCTCTGTCTCAGACCACTTTCCTTCGTGGACCAGGCGGCTGTGATGCCCTACATGATTGGCTAACTCGAGTAACAATGCAATCGTCATTTGTGCGGTAGCATTTGTCGCATATTCAGGGATATTAGTCACTGTTACGCCGTGTTCGCGAGCGGCTTTCACATCGATGACATTGTAGCCGGTCGCCAATGCGCCGATATATCGGAGGTTCGGGTGGCGGTTGAATCTTGCTTCGTCAAACACCACTTTGCTCGATAAAACGTATTGCGCATCACGGATGCGCTCATCGACTTGCTCCGGTGCGGTATTGTCATAGATTTGAACCTCGCCGAAGTCGGAAAGAGCAGACCAAGACAAATCGCCGGGGTTAATGGTATAACCGTCTAAAATGACTATCTTGTTCATCGGTTTATCGGCCCTTAATATATTCATCAATGGATTGTGCTGCGATTTTTCCGGCACCCATCGCCAAAATGACGGTAGCGGCTCCTGTGACTGCGTCACCACCGGCAAAAACACCGGGGATAGAGGTCGCCATTTTGTCATCGACAACGAAACATCCGCGTTTGTTGGTCTCCAGGCCTTTGGTCGTCGAACGAATTAAGGGGTTCGGAGAAGTGCCGATGGCCATGACGACTGTATCGACTTCTAAACGATTCTCTGAACCGATCTTCACGATTGGCCGGCGACGACCGGATTCGTCGGGTTCGCCGAGTTCCATTTCGACCAACTCGATGGAACAGACTTGCCCATCGTCATTCCCGGCGATCATCGTCGGAGCACAAAGATTCATAAAAATGATACCCTCATCCTTCGCGTGATGGACTTCTTCCAGACGAGCAGGCATTTCATGCTCAGAACGACGATAAACGATATAAACTTCTTCGGCGCCGAGCCTCTTCGCGGTTCTGGCAGCGTCCATCGCGACGTTTCCGCCACCGATGACCGCGACGCGCTTGCTGTTGCGAATCGGTGTATCGTATTGATTGTCAAATGCCTTCATGAGATTCGAGCGCGTCAGAAACTCATTGGCAGAATAGACACCAATCAATGACTCGCCGGGAATATTCATGAATGAAGGAAGGCCGGCACCGGATGAGATGAATACGGATTCAAAGCCCATGTCGAAGAGTTCATCAATCGACAAGACCTTTCCAATGACCATGTTGGTCATAATCTCAACACCTTGAGCTTTCAGGTTATCGATTTCTGTTTGGACAATTGCTTTGGGCAGTCGAAATTCCGGAATGCCGTAGACCAGAACACCGCCCGCTTTGTGAAAAGCTTCGAATATCGTCACTTCATAGCCGCGTCCTGCGAGGTCACCGGCACAGGAAAGACCGGCCGGACCGGAACCGATGACGGCGACTTTGTGCCCGTTAGTCACGGGTTTATCGACTGGGGCGACACTGTTCTGCATATGGTAATCAGCGACGAAGCGCTCCAGACGGCCGATCGCAACGGACTCGCCTTTGATGGCTCGGACACACTTCGCCTCACACTGATTCTCTTGTGGGCAAACGCGACCGCAAACAGCGGGCAAACAGTTTGTACTGAGGATTATCTGATACGCCGCTTCGAAATCTCCATCAACAACTTTCTGAATAAATTCCGGAATGCGAACATTGACCGGACATCCGTCGACGCATGGCTTGTGTTTGCAATTCAGGCAACGCTTCGCTTCTTCTTGAGCCATCTCGGCGGTGTAACCCAGAGTCACCTCTGTGAAATTGGCATTTCGAATATTCGGATCTTGCTCCGGCATCGGGATTTTTGAAAGTGACATATTAGGCATCGTCGTTCTCCTTGAGATTCAATCGGCAGATGTGGTTGCTGTCTTCTTGCTCTTGCTTGCGGTAGAAAGTGTTGCGCTTCATGAGTTCGTCAAAATCAACCAAGTGGCCGTCGAAATCCGGACCATCAACACATGCGAAACGCGTCTGACCACCGACGGTGACGCGGCATCCGCCGCACATACCGGTGCCGTCAATCATGATGGGATTGAGGCTGACAATGGTCTTGATATTATATTCGCGCGTCAACTGCGCAATCATCTTCATCATAATGACCGGGCCGATTGCAATGACCAAGTCGTAATTAGCACCGGCTTCAATTTGAGATCTCAAGACGTCGGTGACAAAGCCTTTCTGTCCGTATGAGCCATCATCAGTGGCAATGTAGAGATGGTCGGAAATGGCTTTCATCTCATCTTCGAGAATGACAATGTCCTTGTTGCGGAAACCGGCAATGACATCTACTTGCGCACCGAGATTATGAAGAGACTTCGCAGACGGATAGGCAATCGCACACCCGACACCACCGCCAACAACGCAAGCTTTTTTATAGCCTTCCAGCTCGGTGGCCTTTCCGAGAGGTCCGACGAAGTCTAAAATATCGTCGCCTTCGTTCTTCTGCGCGAGCATTTTGGTAGACTTTCCGACCGCTTGAAAAATGATGGTCACGGTTCCCTTTTCACGATCGTAATCCGCTATAGTTAAAGGGACACGTTCTCCGAATTCATCCACTCGAAAAATAATAAACTGGCCGGCTTTGGCCTTCCTGGCAATGAATGGGGCATGAACCTCCATCATAGTGACGGCTTCGTTTAAGACTCTCTTTTTGACGATGGTAAACATGAATTCCTCCCTGCTGAGTGCGGATGCGGACCTGCGAGCATTTTATGCTCCAATAAACATATCTATTACATTATCACTTTTGTAAATTCAAGAAAAGCCAACCGAGCCGATTCGCAAGGATTCGCTTGAAATCGATATGTTTTTATCATCAAGATTGTTATTCTTCCGACGATGTCAACGACATGAGTCTGTTGACAAATGAATATATCGAAAAGCAATTGGTTGTTGATGGAGCCGTGTGCGATCGCTGAAATCACTAAACCGATTCACGAACCCGATGGGTCGATACTTCATTGGGGGTAATCGTTTGGATGATCAAGCATTTGAAGTATCGTCTTTACGACGCCGTGATCTCGGTTTGAAGGTGCGCGAAAACGAGCGTGCTTCACTAGATCCGGATGGGCGTTCTCCATAGCAAAACTGTATTTAGCGTGATCGAGCATTTCGGCGTCATTCATAAAATCGCCGAACGCGGCGGTCTCTTCATACCGGATACCATAGTGGCGCTGTAAAGCTTGTAAGGCTTCGCCCTTGTTGCTGCCGTGAAGCGAAATATCCAGCCAACTATCACCGGATAAGCGAACGGTATAACGGTCAGAAAGAGGCTGGAAGAGCGGCAGTACGTGCTCTTGCGTCCCTCGAAAGTCACAGACCGAGAAGTTGAGCAATGTGTCATCGACAAGATCAAAACTTTCTACTGTGCGAATTTTCGAAAAGAAAGAGGGCATGGCAGACATATAGTCGTCGATGTCGCGATCTTCAGGTCGCTCGACATATGCGCCCTGAATACCCTGAGCAATAAATATGCCGTGATTAAGCCTTCGGCCGATGGGTTCTATGATGGCTCGATCCTTATCGCTCATTGCGGTGACGTATATTGTTTCTTCGCCCTTTCGGACGAGAGCGCCGTTATTCGATACAAGAATAATTCGATCCAGGTGATTCGGAAAACAATCGGCCAAGTTGACATATTGTCTGCCGCTGGCCGCAGCGAAAATGATGCCGCGGTCGAGCGTACGATTTAATACATCTTCAAAATCTCCGGGAAGCCGATGCTCGGGGGTTAACAAAGTGCCATCCATGTCAGATGCAATCAGTCGAATCATAATGCCTCCAAGTCGACAAAATAAACCGCAAACATCATTAAGCGGTGAGTCGTGTCTGAATTATATATCAGGTCGTGTGAACAATCAAAGGCAAGACGATGGCAAAGAAGGATTAAGATATTCTTAAGAAGCGATTAATCATTGCGGATGTCAATAAGAGACGACTATTAGCGTATGATCAACAATAGCTTTTGAAGTTACGAATATACAGGATTACGAATGAATGCAACGTTTTGAATTTCATAATCGTCTTTTCTTTGCCTAAGGATTGCCTAAATTTTTTAGGTATTTGACGGTATAATTACGTTGTTGTGTCATAATTTGATAATCTTATTAAGGTATATTAAGTTCCGATGATGTCTATTAATGAACGAGCAAATGAAATGGAGAGATGAAGATGAAGAAGAAAGTCGCCAGAGTTTTGTCAATGGTTTTAGTTTCCGGCATGTTATTCTCTATCGCAGCGTGTAACAGCGAGAAGAAGAGTAAGGTCGTGAAAATTTCTGAGGATGACCCCTATTTTACAGATAAGACGGTGGTTCTTTATCAGCCCGAAAGTACCTCGGATCAGGTCAGTGTCACGAATATGATTGATTTGGGAGATAAATTTGCGGTCATGTTGGACATTTATTTGAGTCCGGATGATGGCATGATGGGGGGGGCGATTACCACTTACTCGACAGATGGCCATGTAGTGATGGAATCCGAAGCCATTTTGACAGATAATTTCGAAGAAGATTTGGAATCGACGGATATGGATATCGATGACACGGATGTCGCCGCGAATGAAGAGGGCGACGGAGATGAGTATATAGACGACGAATCAGAAGGCGAGTTAGAAGGCGAGTTAGAGGGCGAGTTAGAGGGCGAGTTAGAGGATGAATTCATTGATATGGATGAAGGCATCTACGATGAAGGCATCTACGATGAAGGCTACGAAGATGAGTATTATGATGACTGGTCTCAGTATCAGAAGCAGATTCTTATCTTTTTTGATTACGATGGTAATAAGCTCAGCGAGATTGATATGTCTGATAAATTATCGGACCCGGATGCGTATTTTATGAGCATGACTAAGGATGGGAAAGGTAATCTGTTGTTATGCTTCCAAAAGGATGAATACACAGAATTCTCGTACAAGAGTTCGATTTTGTTGAAGACCATCGATACGGAAGGTCAATCTGTTGGTCAAGATATCGCCATCGAATTGGGCGAATATGAAAGTGCATATTCCGTTGATACGGATGGTGAAGGACACCTTATCGTTCAGAAATGGGGCGAGAGAGGTGGTATGTTAGGCATCTACGATGAATCAGGCAAGCTGTTGTTCGATATCAAGCCTGAAGGCGAATATGCTGACTTCGGCGGCATATATCCGATTAACGGTGAGTTATATGTCTTGTTGTATCAATCCGATTCGATGGGCGTTTATAAAGTCGATTTCGAAGCAAAGAAGCTTGGTGCTGAGATTGATGCATCCAATCTTATTATCTCAACGCCGATTATTACAGATGACGGTGTATTCTTAAATAAGGCAAGTGGCATTTATACATATGATTTAGACACCGGTAAAGAAGAACAAGTGATGTCTTGGAACGATACCGATATTAATGTGGCGGAGGCAGTGCATTCTTCTGTATTACCAATTAGCAAAGATAAGATACTGATTTCTCAATCCTACTATTACGGTACGATGTCCTATTATGGTTATGGTGCGGTGGATACCGAGGAAGAAATTGAGCCGCTGACTTTGACCGTTCTCGATCGTGCAGCTAAGAATCCCCACGCAGGAAAGACCATTATGACGCTTGGTGGATTAGACATCGGATATGACTCCGCTCTGACTGAGCAAATTCTTAAATTTAACAAATCGGACAAGGAGTTCAGAATAGAAATCGCTGACTATGTGGACCGTCTGGATGCGAGCTTGTTGATGAATGACATCGAAGATTCTTATGAGAAAGCTCTTATTGACTTAAATCAAAAGCTCTATTTAGATATAGCCAATGGCGATGGCCCCGACCTGCTGTACACTCCATATAATCCGGCAAACATGGATAGATATATTGCGAAGGGCTTACTTGTTGATTTTTATGAACTTGCTAAAGATGATGACAGTTTTGCAAAAGAAAACTTTTTACCGAATATTCTGACGGCTTTCGAGGTCGATGGAAAATTATATGAAATGCCAATCAGCTTTGTTTTGAGTGGCTGGTCCGGTCCGGAGAGATTGATTGGCAGCCGAACCGGCTGGACTTTCGATGAATTCAATCAATTTGTTGACGGTTTGCCGTCTGATACCATTGTGTTTGCAAACCGGACGCAGAAAACGATGCTGTCTGAATTGTTGTCCGCATCACTTGGGAAATTTTTGGACTATGAGAAGTCTCAGGCCACGTTCAGTTCTGAAGATTTCTACAGTATACTCGAGCTGGCGAAGACGTTAGGCTCGCCGATCTCAGAAAACGAGATGTATGATGAAGGCAATTATGTTGATGAATGGGAATTAATGAGCAAAGGAAAGCTTGCAATGTCATCCGCATACGTATATTCGCCGGCCGCAATTGTGGACCAAAACTCGATGTTCGCCGAGCCGGTGACATTTGTCGGTTATCCTTCCGAATCCAAGCAAGGACTACTGTGTTCTTCGAACGGGCATTTTTCAATCATATCGACATCGAGCAACCAAGATGGCGCATGGCGCTTCATTAAGAGCATGATCGATGAAGATTTTCAGAATAGTTTGGCAAAGCAAGGATATGGCATTCCGGTTCGCGCCTCTTCTTTTGAGAAGCACATCGAGGAAGCCGTGAAGCAATACGAACAAATGTATAGCATGTACGGTGATATGGGCGGTTACGGTATGGGCAACTACGAACTGACGGATGAGGACATTGAGCTGTATCGCGAGATTGTGTCTAATGCAACCGTTCGCGAGCAGACCGATGCACAGATTATGGCAATCATCAACGAAGAGGCCCCGGCATTCTTCACCGGCCAAAAGACGGCCCAAGATGTAGCAGCCATTATCGACAATCGCGTCAAGACTATTTTGAGCGAACGTTCATAATCCTTATCAATCTTATGCCGTTATGCTTTTGCAGAGTCGGGTTTGCGCCTGACTCTGCAAAGGTGTAAGGCAATCAAAGAGGTACTCGATGGAAGAATCGACACAAGAAGCCCGAGTGGTGTTGCCGGACAAGAGGCAACGAAAAGTGCAGAAGAAAAAATCCAAGAGACTGAGGCGAATAAAGGAAAATCTCTTGTTTTCGTCGTATTTGGCACCTAGTTTTCTGGGTGTTATGACGTTTTTCTTTGTTCCGCTGTTGATTATTTTGGTGCACTCGTTCCAAAAAAGTTCTACGAACTCTGAATTTGTCGGATTCTCTAATTATGATCAAGTCCTCAACAATGTAGCGTTCCAAACCGCGAGTAAGAACACCCTGACATTTTCGGGAATATCAGTTCCCTTGGCGGTGTTTATCGCTCTGATTTTTGCGCTAATTCTCAACACCAAGCTACCGGGCCGGAGTGTGTTCAGAAGTATTCTTCTTAATCCGATGATGGTTCCTGTCGCTTCTGTGGTTTTAGTATGGCAGGTCATGTTCAGTTTCAACGGGACGCTCAATACTTATGTCATGGCTCTCGGTGGTCCCAAAACAGACTGGATGAAGTCCGACTGGAGTCGGTTTGTCGTTATGCTCCTTTTTTTGTGGAAGACGCTCGGCTATAATATCGTTTTGTTTTTGGCTGCCTTGAATAACGTTCCCGGCGAATTGTTGGAGTCAGCAACTATCGATGGCGCAGGCAGTGTTCGGAAATTTTTCAGCATCAAACTGGTGTATTTGTATCCGACCGTATTCTTTGTCGGCATTATGTCGTTAATCAGTTCCTTCAAAATATTCCGTGAAGTTTATCTTTTGACCGGAGATTATCCTTATGACGCACTGTATATGCTACAACACTACGTCAACAACTCGTTCCGAAATCTGGATTATCAACGGTTGACGGCGGCAGCCGTAATAATGGCAATTGCCATGGTTGCAATCGTGGGTATTTTGTTTGTCGCGGAGTTTAGACTCGGTCGAGAAGTGGAGGAATAAGGTGATTCGTAAGAAGAAACACGATCAAACGAATAATGACGAAGTCCTTCTCGCTACGAATGCCTTGAATCCTGCTGTGGACGGCGTATCGGAGTCAGATGGTGCTCGAGAGGATGTAGTCGACCGAGACAGCGCTGAGAACGGGATTCCGAACAACGGCGTCAATGCAAATGACTCCGTTGAGGTCGGCGTGCCCGATAATGTTTTGAATGAAGATGTATCGGGTTCGGAAGATAACGGCGCGGTACCCGAAGTAGCCAAGCGCGCGGAAGAAACGGATACTGTGAACCCTGTATTTATAGAGCTTCAAGAGAAAGCATCGCGCAAGCGTCGACATGTGGTATTGAACTCTGTACGGAGTCGAACGATTTGGGAACGTTTTGTCTTGTTTCTATTCTTTTCCGTTATGGCGTTTGCCGCAATTGTTGCGCTTTTTCCTATCGTGTTGACTGTGTTAAACTCATTTATGTCTTCTGCAGAAATCGAAACCAATTACGGTGCGATATTAAGAAGTCTTCCGGGATACAACTCCCAGAGCAAGACCTATTTGGTCTCAGAGCCGGTTCTCAATTTTATTCCTGACATGGTCAGTTTCGAGCAATACACAACGTTGCTTTTTAAGAGCCCGGCGTATCTGTTCAAGTTCTGGAACTCCATTATTTTGGTGGTTCCGATTGTTTTGGGTCAATTGGCAGTTGGATCCCTGGCGGCGTATTCTTTCGCGAGATATAGAAGAAGGCGCAGAGAGATTTTGTTCTTTTCGTATATTATTCTCATGCTCATGCCTTTCCAAGTCACGCTGGTTCCGAATTACATTGTCGCGCAGCGTCTGAATATTTTCGATTCGTGGGCGGCGATTATTTTGCCCGGTGTCTTTTCGACATTTAGTGTATTTCTTTTGACGAAATACATGAGACAAATTCCTTCGTCTTATATTGAGGCGGCGAAGCTGGACGGTGCCGGAGAGTGGCATATATTCTGGCATATTTGTATACCGACTTGTAAAAGTGCACTTTACGCAATCAGTATTTTGTTGTTTATTGATTATTGGAATATGGTCGAGCAACCGTTGCTATTGCTTGAAAATACGGATAAACATCCGCTCTCGGTGTTTTTGTCTCAGATTAACCAGAAAGAGATGGGTATAGCGTTTGCGGCTTCGTTTGTTTTTATGATTCCACCGTTGCTGATGTTTTTTTATGGTGAGCAGTATCTGATTGAAGGCATTTCTCGTTCGGGAATCAAATAGATTTTTTCAATGCATACATCCGAATTAATGGTCCACGGAGGCGAATATGGAAGAGAAAAAAATGAGCAAGAGAAAAGTATGGGTTATTCGAGCGACGGTTATATTCTTGGTGCTTATGGGGTTGCTGACGTTGTTTTCTCAGACGATAATGAACTACTCCTTGACTCGGGTCTCCGCGCAATACCCGGAGTACGGATCGATTGTGACGAGTGCGAGCTCTTCCTCGACGATTGAGGCAATCAACAAAAAAGATATCAAGGCATTTGCAGATCGCGAAGTGGAGAATATCTTCGTCTATGATATGCAAGAAGTCAAGGCCGGAGATGTTTTGATGACGGTGAAGCTAGGCGAGAATTCTGATGTCATTGAAGAACTTAAGAAGCAACTCGAAGAACTGGAATTAGCGGAATATTATGAAGGTAAATTGCCTTCAAACAAACCGGATTATACGATGATGGAACTGGCGATCAGTGATGCGGAAACCGCGTTGAGCGAAGCAAAAACCGCATTGTCAAACGCTCAGAATAAGGGCACCATCATTGCCACTGCGGAAGCGAATCTCAATTCTGCGCGTTCTGAAATTACTCGTCTTGACGCAGAAATGGTGCCATTAGCGGAGGAGTTATATCAGCTCGAGGACGCGATGAATAATCCTGAAGATGGTCTTGCGACGCAGCGGGAAATAATGGCCGGTCGATTGGCAGAGGAAACCAATATTCTCAACGATATGATTAATTGGGTTTCTCCTGAAGTGACACCGGAAGTGACACCGGAAGTGACACCGGAAGTGACACCGGAAGTGACACCGGAAGTCACACCGGAAGTGACAGAACCGGAAGGCCCCTCAGAAGAAGAAATCGCGGCGCAACAAGCCATTGTGGATCAAATTCAAGCAGATCTAGATAATCTGGACGTCGAAATCGCTAACCTTAATGCATTGATAACGAACGCATCTACAAACCTTAAGCAAAAATCAGATGAAAAGGTTAAGAACGAGAATATACAAGCGGAATCCGAGGCTAAGCTGGCTGAGGCGCAGTCATACCCGACTGTAGAGGAAGCAAAACGAAGCCTGCTGATGGCGGAGATAAATTTAGCTCAAGCTCAAAAGGAGTTGTCAGACCAGAAACAAATCGATGGCGTGGATTCTGAAAAGCAACAATATACTGACGAGCAAACCCAAAAGCAGATCGATGATCTCAAGAAAAAAATCGAGGAAGAGGAAGCGCTCGCAACCCAGACTCAAATTGTTGCGCCCATCGATGGCATGGTGACTAATTTTCAATGGATGCCCGGTGCACTTCTGACGAAGGACCAAGTTGTGGCGACCGTCGTAGATCTAAACGGTGGATTCAAAGCCGATTTCATCTTCAGTGCGTCGGATGCACAAAGTATGTACATTGGGATGGAACTCAATTCGACATCCATATACAATGGTACGATTCGTGTGACAGGCATTCGGCCGGATCCTCAGAACCCGAGAGACTCGCGTATTGTTACGACTTCGGTAGAGGCCGAATATTTGTATGACGGCACTCAGATTGAAGTCAACGCGAATGTGCAGAGCGGGCAATTCTCTTTAGTGGTTCCGAACAGTGCGGTTCACGAGGATAACACAGGATCTTTTGTATATATTCTTAAGTCCAAGCGCGGCCCGCTTGGGGAGAGGTACACAGCAATGAAGGTCACCGTGACTGTGCTTCAAACGGATGGTAAACGCTCAGCGATTGAGGCTGCTTCTATCCAATCCGAGTCAATTATTACGCGCAGTGAAAAACCCTTGAAAAATGGGGAGCAGGTGCGCTTGGAAGACTATCAGCAGGAGGTATAGTGTGGGAATCAAGGAACGTATCCGCGAGTGGCTTTCGTCATGGCTGCATCGACTAAGAATCTTCGTGCAGCGTGCTTCGAAAGTATTTCCTTTCTTGATTCTGGCCGTGGTTTTGGTTGGTCTTGTCATGTCTTCTGTACAATTGGTAAGAATACAAGCATCGATGTACACGCAAGACGCTGCTCGTCGATGGAACCAAGGCAAAGACGGGTCAAGGCAGTTGACCATAATCGCAAGAGGACAGATTCTTGCCGATGGGGCTCCGATGGCCTATCTCGACCCGGCAAGAAGTCTCAATCTGCATACCGTTGAGGAGATTCGGACGAACTTGGGTGCGATTGCCGAGCAATCTTTACGTAAAGATGAATCGAGACCTTCCGGTGTGGCCGGTCCGGAGAAACGTGTATGGGTTGATGCCTATTCGTCGGAAGCGATGTCTTCAGTCAGTGCTTTTATTGACGGAGAAGAAATTCAAAATGTGAATGCGTCGATTTCCGGCGTCGGTGGATATTACGAGTTGTTTCATCCGATGGAGATACTTTCCGGCAGTTTTCTGCCTGAGGAGCAAGTTCAAATGGATACTGTCGTGGTAAACGAGCAGTTGGCATGGGCGCTTTATAGGTCCTCAGAGGTTGAAGATCAAAAGATTCAAATTGGCGGGAGGGTATATCGAATTGTTGGCGTGGTGAAGGATAGTCGCAACACTTTTGAAGATCAAGCCGGCGGCACGCAGGCCAGAGCGTATGTGTATTTCGAAGAGTTGATATATTTACTTCCGCCCGAATCGAGCGCGGTTGTCGACATGTATGCGCCCAGTGATATGGATGCCGGGGTAGCATCAGAAATTGACTACAGTAGACTTGCGATTCAGAGTTATGAGATGGTCCTTCCGGATCCTATTCGAAACATAGCGCTCAACGATTTAAAACAGTCTTTGAGTATGTACCAGGAGACGGCTCCGGGATTCCATATTATTAATAACACAGGCAGATTCGGGCTTTTGAGACTTTATGATCGTTTTTTCCCTGTTGGGGAGGATCGGTTTTTCTTACAAGGATACTCACTGCCTTTTGGAGAAATTGCCGCACGTTCTGCAGAGCAGCAATGCTTGTTCTGGTGGACAATTTTCTTTGGTAGCGTTATTTTGGGGTTAGTATCCGCTCAAAGTGTGTATTTGGCAATCAGAAGACCTAAGATGATTCGCCGAGTTTAGCCCTTTTGAGTATGATTTTTTCGGCGGCAGGAGGCAAATTTGCGCCATTGTAAGCTTAAACAATCAAATAAACGGCCACAGCGGACTCGAATGATGCGCTTTGCGGTGACCGTTTTTTTGTGTGGGCTTCTTCTTGTTCGTTGCTCACCATCATCCGAAATCAACGCGGGTAATAGCGAACCTGCCGTGCGTCAATTTTTCTCAATGGATACGTTGATGCGCATCGAAGTGTATGGAAAAGAGGCAGAAGCGGCGGCCGATGCAGCGCAGGCGCTCATTGAAAAATACGATTCTTTATGGTCCGCGTTGGATGAGAACAGTGACATTTCTAAATTGAACCAATCAGCGGGAGGGCCTCCGATACACGTGTCAGACGAGACATTTTCTCTCGTCGAAGAGGCGTTGTATCAAGCGGCATATACGGACGGCGCGTTTGATCCGACTGTGGGGTATTTGCTTGAGTTGTGGGGGTTCAGACATGAGATTTCTCGAGTGCCCAATAAGGATGAGATTAATATTGCTTTGGGCGGCGTGGACTGGACGAGCGTAAGGATGAATGATGAAGATAATACCATTCAGCTCACCTTCTCGGAGACAAAACTAGATTTAGGCGGGATTGCAAAAGGGTATGCGACGGATCGTTTGACGGAGCTACTGGCGCAGTATGACATAGACCGCGCTCTCATTAATCTGGGGGGGAATATTGGCGTCATTGGTCAAAAGGTTGATGGGTCTCCTTTTAAAGTGGCCATCACCGATCCGTCAAATCCGGATCGGTTCATCGGGGTGGTTTTCGCAAAGGACATTACCGTCATCACGTCCGGCGGATACGAAAGATTTCTGGAGTTTGACGGCGTTCGATATACCCATATCATGGATCCCAATAGCGGATATCCTGTTGAGACGAACTTGGCCTCGGTTTCGATCGTTGCGACAGCGGGGGGCAAGGGTGATGCCCTGTCAACGGCACTCATGGTCATGGGACTCGATCATTCAATAGAATTTTGGGAACGGCATCCCGACTTTGGCGTCGTCTTGTGTACGGCGACCGGAGAGATTCATTGCAGTTCTAACCTCAAGGGGGTTTTTGTGCCCGAAAGTGATGTAGAGGTAACGTACTTTGGCGCAACGTAAAGTTTCTTTATTCGGAAGGTTTCGACAATTCGGCCTTCGCTCCAGTGCAAACCCTTCGAACGATGAGCGTTTGACGGTTTTATCGATTTGCATCTCGGACGTCGTGCTCATCACGATCCTATTATTTGTCGCTCTCGGAATAGTTCCGGTTCTTAACCGTTTATCGGCGTATAGTCAACGACAGACAAGCGATGCGCAGGTCGTCGTCATCGTTTCCGGAGAAGTGATATTCAGAACTCCTCTTGATCCGAGCGCCGGGTCCAAAGAATTTTTTGTGAATGCGGACGGACATCCGATGACCATTTGTGTGGGTCCGGAGGGCGCATATGTGGTGTCTTCGGATTGCAGGGATCAATTTTGTGTTCATTCGCGTCCGATTTCTATACCTGGGCAGTCTGTCGTTTGTCTTCCAAATCGAATGATTTTAGAGATTGTCGAAAATACCGGAGACGGCTCTGAAGAAATATCCTCCGCGGTTGATGAATCGAGCGAAATTGACGCTGTTGCGGGTAGAGTCGGAGGCTATGATGCGCCATAAAATCAACAAGCTGACATTAACTTCGGTCTTGATCGCGCTGACCCTGGCACTGGCGATAGCCGAGAATCTCGCGATACCGCTCTTGAGAATGCCGATTCCCGGTGCAAAAATCGGATTGTCCAATATTGCGGTATTGGTCGCGTTCTATTTTGTCGGCCCTTGGTATGCCTTCGTCGTATTGATGGTTCGAGTATTTGTTGTATTCCTTTTTGGCGGGAATACGGTTGCGTTTGTGTTTTCTTTGTTCGGTGGGGTCATGGCATACATCACCATGTTTGCACTGAAGCATTCGAAGCGCTTTTCGCTCTACGGTATTAGTGCGGGGGGGGCATTTGCACACGCGTCGGGTCAGATTGTAGCAGCAGTGTACCTCACCGGTTCGACGACGGTGTTTTATTATATGCCGATTTTGACAGGATTGTCATTGGTGGCGGGTTTTGTCGTAGCCCTTCTGGCCGTGCCGATATTCAAGGCGCTGGTGAAGTACGAGGGGTCGCACTTTTACAACATATGATTACCGGCGGATCGCTATTATTTACACTTCAGATTTCTTGTGACTCGAAAATCGATATTTCAATGACATGCGATCGAAAAAAAGTGTGCGGGCACCATTTTTTAGTATCCGATGTGATAAAATATAAGAAATTCAACCGCTTGAGCATCTTTTGGGGGCGTCATGAGACAGTCGGATAATCCTTTTTGGCCCAAGAAAAGCATATTAAATCCGCAACCGCCAAGACCGGAATACGTTCCGGTTCGACGTGTCAAGAGATCGCTGACGCGAGAAGAGCAAAAGCTCGTGGATCAAGCGGCGATGCAGAGATTCAGTATTCCCGTGTCAATACTTATGGAGCATGCCGGACTCGCGGTGGCCGATGTGTGCGAGTACTTGGCCGGTGCCTCGACGACGCCGGTTCATATTTTTGCAGGCAAGGGCAATAATGGCGGGGATGCATACGTTGCGGCTCGCCTCTTGTTTACGCGAGGGTTCTCCGTGGCAATCTGGGATTGTGCGCCCGGTGCCAAGCATCAAGGCGCAGTTCGTGCGGCTCGAGAAATGGCCATGCATCTGGGTATCCCGATTCATCCGGCAGAGACATTCAATCCGCAGTCTTTTCGAAGTGGTGTCTCCAGGATGATTAACGATCGTGTTTCCGGGATTCCTTGCGTTATTATCGATGGTATTTTGGGCTCCGGCTATGAGTATACGCGAAAGCTTCCGCCTTATCTTAGAAACATTACCGGCTTAATTGAACTCAGCCGAGTAAGAGGTGCTAGGGTGCTATCTATCGACATTCCAACCGGCGTGGACGCGGATAATGGATTTGCTGATGAATCGGCGGTGTGTGCGGACTGTACCGCGACGTTCGTTCTTCCAAAGCATGGCATGACGATAGGTCGCGGGCGCATGTGTTCGGGGCAGATTCGCGTTTTTCCGATTGGGTTGCCCATTAATTTTGCAGACATCGCACTTCAGTAATCGTTGAGTAGTGTATTAGGAGCGCTTATGGATAAGGCAGCATTGGATAAAATCAGTTATGGACTCTATGTTTCGGGTGTTAGGGATGAGAATTGGTATGGCGGTTGTATTGTGGATGCGTTCATGCAAGTGACTTTGGTTCCGCCGACAATCGTATACAGCTCCATGAGAAAGAATCGTACAGATGAAATTTTAAAGCCGGGGACGAGGTTTTCTATTTCCGTTTTGCCGGCAGACGTATCACCCTTTGTGATTTCGAACTTTGGGTTTCAGAGTGGCCGAACAGTCGATAAGTGGGCGAACGTCCCACATCAGATTACCGATGAGCTTCCCGTGTTGACGGATGCTTGCGCGTATTTTATATGCGAGGTTATCGAAGCCAAAGATTTACAGACGCATACGCTGTTCCACTGCCATGTGATTGATGCGGTTCAAAATGAGAAACCGCCGTTGATTTACGCTTCGTATCGCGAATCGATGAAGAAAGAAGCAACGGAATTGTTTATGGCATTTAAGAAAAGCGGCAAATCGCCACTATTATAATCACCACTATGAATGCGGAGGATATTTATGAAAATTGCTTTTTATGATGCAAAGCCCTACGACAAGGTTTGGTTTGACCGCCTTGCCCCTGAATTCGGGTACAAAATCAAGTACATCGAGAGCCGATTAACCATCGATAACTGCATTTTGGCCAAGAACTATGATGCAGTCTGTGTGTTTGTTAATGATAAAGTCACGGCCGAAGTTATTGATGAGCTTCATGCGATGGGTGTTCAAGCGATTTTACTTCGTTGTGCCGGCTATAACAACGTCGACTTCAAGGCGGCCTTTGAGAAAATATACATTATGCGTGTTGCAGCATATTCACCGTACGCCGTGGCAGAATATGCCAGCGCATTACTGTTGTCGGTCAATCGTAAGATTCATCGGGCCTATTCCAGAACACGCGATTATAACTTCAATATTAACGGTCTGATGGGCATGGATCTTCACGGTAAGACTGCAGGAATTATTGGTACCGGGCGCATCGGTCAAATAATGATTGACATACTTCGCGGTTATGGCATGCACATTATCGCATATGACTTGTTCCCGCCGAAAGATCCGAGTTTTGAGATGGTCTCGCTGGAGCGCCTTTGGGCGGAGTCGGATGTGATTTCGTTGCATTGTCCACTGACTCCCGAGACCAAGCATCTGGTCAATGCAGAATCACTTTCCCAAATGAAGCCGAGTGCCATATTGATTAACACCTCTCGCGGTGGGTTGATTGATACAGCGGCGCTTAATGAAGCTGTCAAAAATCGTCAAATCATGGGGGTCGGATTGGACGTCTACGAGGAAGAAGATGAATATTTCTTTGAAGATCGTTCCAATGATATCCTCGAAGATGAGGCTCTCATTCGACTTATGAGTTTTCCGAATGTGCTGGTCACTTCACACCAAGCTTTCTTCACCGCGGAAGCGATGGAAGCGATTGCGCGCACGACGCTGGAGAATTTGAAGCGTCTCGAAAACGGTGAATATCTCGAAAACGAAATTTGTTATCATTGCGGGTTGCAAGGCACTTGTGATCGACACAAGAATCGCAAGAATTGTTTTGAGCTTAAGAAGGCAGATGAATAATAGGCCAAGAAGAATTATTAACTCTCTTGAAATTAAAAACCTTCCGCAGGCTTTTTGCGGAAGGTTTTTTCAATTTTTGTACAACGATCCATTTGTCTTATGCCTCAAGGAATACTTTGATATCCTCTTCAACACTATTGATACCGGCAAGTCCGAATTTTTCGATGATGACATTGGCAACATTCGGAGAAAGGAACGCAGGAAGTGTCGGACCGAGATGGATGTTTTTTACGCCGAGGTAAAGGAGAGCCAGTAAAACGATCACCGCTTTTTGCTCATACCATGCAATATTGAAAGCAATAGGCAGGTCATTGATGTCTTCAAGACCGAACACCTCTTTGAGCTTGAGTGCGATAACGACCAACGAATAGGAGTCGTTGCATTGCCCGGCGTCGAGGACCCTAGGGATGCCGCCGATGTCGCCTAAATCGAGCTTGTTGTAACGATACTTCGCACAACCTGCGGTGAGGATGACGGTATCAGAAGGCAGGGCTTGGGCAAAATCGGTATAATATTCACGAGATTTCATACGTCCGTCGCAACCTGCCATGACAAAGAACTTTTTGATTGCGCCGGTCTTTACCGCGTCGACCACTTTGTCCGCTAATGCAATCACCTGGTTGTGAGCGAATCCACCGATGATGGAGCCGGTCTCGATTTCTTGTGGTGAAGGAAGTGTTTTGGCTAAATCGATAATGGCTTGGAAATCTTTGTGCCCGTTTTCATCAGCGACAATGTGCGTACAGCCCGGATAACCTGTTGCACCAGTCGTAAATATGCGGTTGCGAACAGATTCTTTTTTTGGTGGGACGATACAGTTCGTTGTGAAGAGAATCGGCCCATTGAAACTATCGAATTCTGTCACCTGTTTCCACCATGCGTTACCATAGTTTCCGATAAAATTGTCGTATTTTTTGAATGCCGGGTAGTAATGTGCAGGAAGCATCTCGCTGTGGGTGTATACATCAACACCGGTGGCGGCTGTTTGTTCAAGCAATTGTTCTAAATCGGCCAAATCATGTCCGGAGACCAAGATGGCTGGGCGGTTTCGCACGCCGATGTTGACTTCCGTGATTTCGGGATGGCCGTATTTCCCCGTGTTTGCTTGATCAAGGAGAGCCATGACTTTGACGCCATACTCACCGGTCTTAAGAACGAGAGCGACTAAATCATCAACGGTCAGATTATCGTTGTTCGTGGATTCCAGTGCTTCATAGACAAAGGACATGACCTCATCAGAAAAGGAGCCAAGATGTAGCGCATGAGCACCATATGCGGCAATACCCTTAAGGCCTAAGATCACTGTTATACGCAGTGAACGAATGTCCTCATCTTCAATTGACAGGTAGCCGACGACAGCCGCTTTCTCTTCTTTCTCAGCACGGCTGGCCGCATGAAAAGAAACGGCATCGCTCAAGTCGGACAATGGATGTTGGGCGAGGAGCGCGTCCCGATGGGCGATGACCGCGTCAATGCTTTTGGCGATGGATTCATCGTCGAAATTGGCGTTTGTGATGGTGGTAAACAGGCTCGAGAGCACAACGGTATTCACTTCCGGAATGCTATTGACATCAATGTCCGCGCGTCTGACGACTTCGGCGACGCCTTGAAGCGCATAGATGAGAAGATCTTGAAGGTTGGAAACGGTCGCGTTTTTACCGCAGACACCGCTTACGTTACACGCGACACCGCGGGCGGCCTCTTGGCATTGATTGCAATACATACTCATATTGATTCCTCCTGATATATATTATTTTGGGATGCTTAGGTATCGATTTCTTCGCCCTGAAGAGACAAGGTGACCCACTGCCATGGAATCATTTTTCCGCAGTTCTGAATGGCTTTGACAGCGGCTTGCGTCAGTCCGGAACAACAGGGTACTTCCATGCGGACAATTTTGACACTTCGGATGTTGTTGTTTTGCAAGATGGCGGTCAATTTTTCCGAATAATCGACGCTGTCGAGCTTGGGACATCCGATGATGGTGATGTGATTTTTCATGTATTTTTCGTGAAAATTGCCGCAAGAGTAAGCGGCGCAGTCAGCAGCAATCAAAAGGTTGGCTCCGTCATAGTAGGGTGCGGTGATTGGCATCAACTTCACTTGTAAAGGCCACTGCATCAGTCTGGTCGGTGTCGAAGTCGGCTCCGAAGTGTCCGGTGAAGTCGCTTGTTTTCGCACAGAGACGGTCGGGCAGGCTGCGGGCGTGTTGCCATGAAGCGATGCGGCTCGGCTGCCCGGGCAACCCCCCGTAGGCGCGCTCTTTTTTTTCATATTTTCTTCTACAGCGGCTTTGTCAAAAGGCAGTGCCTCCCTCTCGACAAAAGTAATGGCACCGGTCGGGCATGTGGGCAGACAGTCTCCCAGGCCATCACAATAATCGTCTCGCAACAACTTGGCTTTGCCGTCAATCATTCCGATGGCGCCTTCGTGGCATGCCTCGGCACATAGACCACAGCCGTTACACTTTTCTTCGTCAATGGTAATAATTCTTCTTTTCATTGTCTCGTTCCTTTCTGACATATATCGGCATCCCAATCGAATGCAGTTGGGCGGATTTGTTATTCACACCTAATAGTGTATTATGAACGCATCAACTAGTACGTTGTAATAACAACGAAAGGGTGAAGATTGTGACGAAAGATATTATATTTTCAAGTGCGTTATGGGCGCATATGGCTGCCGAAGAGAAAGAGAGCATGTATCACTGTCTCGACATTCGCATGAAAGAGTACACCAAGGATTCGCCAATCTTGTTAATTGGTGAAAAAGTCCTCGATATTGGCGTCCTGGTATCCGGGCAGGCAGTGGTTGTATCCGAAAATATTGAGGGTCAGCGCAATGTGATCGCTTTTATATCTCCCGGGGACTTGTTCGCAGAAGTTTATGCCCTTTCCGGCAAACCATCAGGCGTTGCAGTCTATGCCCAGACGAAAGTGGAGGTGGCGTTCATTGATGCTCGAAAAGCCACGACTGTCTGCCAATCCGCATGTCCTCATCATAAGCAGTTAATTTGGAATCTGATGCAGATTGTATCCACGAAAAATGTTGCTCTCAACGATAAAATTCAGTGTTTGGGACAACGAGGAATCAGAGAGAAAGTCTCGGTTTTTTTGGCGCTCAAACACAATCAATACCGAAATGATATGTTCGATATCCACATGAACCGACAAGAAATGGCGGATTACTTGTGCGTTGACCGCAGTGCTTTGTCGGCCGTATTGTCTAAAATGAAGGAAGAAGGCATCATCGATTATCATAAAAGTACATTTTCGCTGAAGATCAAAGATCGACTTTGAGTATCTCTTTTCGGATAGTATTGCAACTAAACAGTGAATTATCCGTTTTGTGGCCGGTTTCAAGCCGGTTTGGCTTGCTTGCATTGCGATGAAGCACTAAAATATATAATGTAAAGGCAAAACTGGAGGGCGCTATGAAGATACCGAGGGGTTTGAATCTGTTTCACCGTAAGAACGACGATTCTCCGGAAGAGAAGGAAGACGGTCGGATGCCTTCTTCTGATATAGCCACAGTTTCCGATGGTGTCAAGTCCGGCGCAGAGCGCAAAAATGACACAAGGCCCATCGATCGTCAGAACGTTGCATCTGCGAAGCCGAATTCGGTGTCTTCGCCCATCAAATCGTCAGCGAGTAAAGTCGCAAGACCAGACCTACAAGCTAAGCCTCAAATGGCTGAGCTGAAGCCGGAACAGCCAAAGCCGACCGTTTTGGCGCCGGATGAACTTGAAGAATTGTGGTATGAACTTGAAAATGATCCCAACAATGAAAAAATGCTTGCAAGAATGCTTTCGCATTGTCGCAATACGAAGGGGCCGGCAGCAGTAAATGCAGCACTCCTGGCACTTTCGGAGCAAGAAGAAGCGTATTTGCCGCAAATACTTCTGGCTAAGATTGACTTAGCCGGCAATCGGCTATATGAAGCTCTGGACTATTACCAGAGATTGATTGATGACGGTAAGACATCTGATTTTGTTTTACTTCGTATGTCTGCAGATTTGGGGCGGCTGGGTTTTCCGGATGAGATGATTCGGTTGGTTGCACCGGTATATGATCCGAAGTCGCATAGCCCGTACATCGGTTTGAATCTTTTGCGCGCATACAAAATCACCGGCAATCATCAAGGTGGATCTAAGCTTTTTGCCGATTTGCAGGATCAGGAGGATTCTGCAATTCAGTCTGCACTCGCACCTTTTGAAAATGCATTTTTTACAGTCCGGGAGCCGGAGAGCGAACCTTCGTGCGAAGCGGCATTGTCTGCTGAGGACGTGCCGCTTACTGATGACGTGGCGGCGACTGTTGCTTCGAGTCCACCGGCAGAGGAAGATGCTTCCGATTCTGAGGAGACTGTTGTCTCAAAGGATATTAATCAGACGGATACGACCGATTCCGATACAAAGACGAATGTCGACACATCCGTGATGGCGGACGATCTATGCAAGTCTGCGGATTCTGTCGGGATGTTTCTGCCACGCCCGCTGATGTTGCGCATACCGGTCTGGCGTGAATTCATTCCCGTCTTGGAAGATATTTTACCGGAGACAGACCGAGGCCCGAGAATCGGACTTTTGCAATATACAGACGCGACATCATCAGGTGCCGACGGTGGTGAAGAGATGGGTGAGATGTTTCGAGTCCTTAGTGGAGGTATTCCACTATTGCTCGCGGAGCAGTTGCTGTTTTCTGCACCGGTTTCGCCTATGGTGTTATTTCCGCCTTCCCAAATTCAAAGCTCTGATACGAGCGCTTCGGAGCCTGATGTCGATCGCCTCTTTGAAGTTTGTGCTCGTGAATCACTTGATTATTTGATTACGGGAACAATCACGAAGCAAGCCGAGATGGTGACAATCCGATCTTGGATGCTGGATCGTTCCAAAAAATCAGCTCGAATTGTCTCGCAGTCCGCACCGTTGCTTGCGCTTTCGGAGGGATTGGATGCTCATGGCAAAGAACTTACCGCGCTTTTTGAGGATAAGAGCTATACCATTGAGGTGAAGAGGAAGGGTTTTGTGTATTCGTTCCCGAAACCGGATACCTTTTTCAAACAGGCAACAGCGCTTTTTCGATTGTCGATGCGACTATTGTATGCCCAGGGGCGTTATAACGATGTTCAACTGGATGACTCCGAAGATTTGTTAGAAGTCATGGCCGATCTGTGCCGTATGAAGCCACTCAGCCAGAACTATTTGATGATGTTGCTGGCCGGTATGATTGCGGACCGCGAACTGGATGGTGTTTCTTACAGAAATTATCGCGACTTAATTTATCAGAATGCGCAAAAAATGCAATACACCGCCTGTATCACTTCTACGCGAAAGACGATCGAACGGGTTCTGAGAGATTAGTTTGGGGTAACGGTAATGGGTAAACGCTATTTAGTCTTATTGCTCTTGCTCATTTCTCTTCTGCTGACTGCTTGTGATGGTGTATCTCTATTTGACAAATATGAGACGACCTTTGAATCCGCCCTGACCACCGATACATCTCCGGTATCGACGAATACAGAAGACACAACTTCAATAACTCCGGCGCCGACAGAATCGAGTGTCGCAGAAGAGACATCAGATGAATCGTTGCCGGATTCGGAAGCCTTGGTTTACGGAAATATCAGTTTTTATTACGACATGATGGAAGATGTCTACGCGGATGAAAATGACGGCACGGAACTGGTTTATGCACAGATTCAAAATATATCGATTGATATTGAGGGTCAGCCGGCCGTGACGGAGACGATCAATGATGCGTTGAGTCAAATCAGTGCTGATCGAATCGCTGATTATGAGTTCATGTGTGTTTTGGCACAAGGCGGCTATATTGAAGGGGGCATGGAGCTAATTGTTGCGCCTTACGAATACCTTGCGTATACCGAGCCGACATATATTTCCGATTCATTTCTCAGTTTTTATGTTTTGGATTACCAATATTGGGGCGGCGCGCACGGCGGCAGTATCGTTCAGGGTTTAAGTTTCGATTTGGCCACCGGAGAGCCGGTAACCATCGAGAGTATATCGGATCAGCCGGATGCCTTTTTGAACTTCATTGAAGAGCACATCATCAATCAAATTATTGAAATGCCGGAGGATGAGCGTCCGGTGTTTAATGATTTTGAAACAACGATACCCAATGAGATGGAACATACCGCCATTCTTTTCACCAACGCCGAAGAACCGAGCATTGTTGTTGTGTTTCAAGAATATTCAATTGGGCCGTATTCATCTGCAACACCGACTTTTCTGATTCCCATCAGTGAATGTGAAACATATCTGAGGGACGAAGCAAAGATCCTATTTGAGCCGGATGACATCTCAGAATGAACGATTCTGTGACTAGAGTGAAGACTGCCAAGCATTTTGGAAATTAATCCAGAACTAAACCGAGGTACGGCGCAGTCGCGTCGACTTCTTGATTGGCTTTGATAGCGTTATCAATGATGCGAATGACAGGGTTAGAGTCCGGTGTCTCAATATAGTGAATCATCCCAAACGGCAAATGATCTGGGTCGCCCGGAATGGTTGAAGTCGGGCTTCCGACTCGTAGCGTATAGCGATCAGCTCCAATATGAGAATGAATGATGCCAAGGAACGATTCACGAGAAATACCCGTATAAGCCATCTCTCCAATGAAAACACTACGCTCTCGGCCCGAGCAGATGGCGTAGCCTTCAAAACCCTCGCCGGAAATATGAAAAGCTCCGATCTCAAAAGCCGATGTCGAAGAGGTTACGTAATCAAGGGCGATCTCGTCCCACATGACAAATGGTTTTCGGACACTGAAATACCGATTTCTGATTCGAAAAAAATCCTCGCTACTCAATGGATTAATATGAAAAGGCGGCGCAGAAACCGGAAGAGCAGCGCGGTCAAACATCACATGTCGGATTGAAAATGCAGTGGCAAAATCCAGTTTTTCGTAATAATCAAAAAGCGATGCGTTCGAGGGAACTAAGACGGATACGTACTCTTCGCGCGCACACATGTCATGATGGCAGTAGTCGACGAGTGCCCGGGCCTTGCCTTGACCGCGATAATCGGGGTCGGTTGCAACGGCGTAAATGTAGCGTCCGGGCACAGATAGTGTATCAACCATCAATTGAATCGGAAGCATCGACAGCATTGCGGTGACTTTGTCGTTATCGACATCGACTAACATGCTCTCGGCATGAGTCGGATGAAGCATGTAAGCACGAACAAAATCATCGCTGTCCCCAAACACTTGAGTCCAAAGCGCAATGACGTTTTCGAGATCCGTGTCCTTGAAAAATCGAATCATATTGAGGCCTCCGAAATTGTCGCTGTTGATGATCGTATCAGTTTCAGTATAGGCAATTTTGACTGATATTCAATGGATTCATTCAGTTTGGCTCTTTATCATTTTCCGTGAAAAGTGTCATAGAAAATGCCTCGGGGCAAACAACGGGGTTATTGAGTTGGAAATTGACCAGCGTGTATTAGCCACTGCGACGGGAAATATTCGGCTGGAAATTGAGAATGGCTCGTGGGCGTGGGCGGTGGCGTTAGCGTTGGAGTTGGTGCTGGCTGTGGTGTTGGAGTTGGTTGTGGCGCTAGGTGTAGAGTTGGTGCTGGCTGTGGTGTTGGAGTTGGTTGTGGCGTTAGGTGTAGAGTTGGTGCTGGCAATAGATGTGGCGTTAGTGCTGGTGGAGGTGCTGACGTTGGCTGTGGCGATGGTGCTGGCGTTAACGCGAAACGTTTAACCTTAAGCAATTACCGCCAAAAGTTGCAAAACACCCGAATTTGGCGGTAAATCTTGAGAGATCATTGCATCGGGAACAGTTGAAAATATGAAATTACCGCCAAAACAGACGATTCTCAGAAATTTGGCGGTAAATGAAGCACCTCATGGCTTCGTATCGACTTGCGAAAGCTGCAGATTACCGCCAAAAGTTGCAAAACATCCGAATTTGGCGGTAAATCTTTAGAAATCACTTCATCGAAGACTCGAGAAAATTAGAAATTACCGCCAATAGTTTCAAAACATCCGAATTTGGCGGTAAATGCATACGAAACAGCTCAAGTTCTTCTATTTCTCATGTATTAGATCGCGATATACAGTCAAGCTTGAGCCGCAATTACCGACAAAATCACCAAACATCTCCATTAAGTATGTATTAGAGTGCGAAAATCATGCTGATTCTCAGCAGAAATACAGATTTCCAGTTCCGGTGTTCTGGGCTGCATTTTTCCGCTTTCTTCGCGTCCGATACGGCGGAAGTACAGCCTTAATTTCCAGTTCCGACGTTCTGGGATGCATTACATCCTTTATTCAAATGTACTATAAGGTGATAGTAACGCCGCGTAATGTGCAACACATCCATATTTACCGCCAGAAATTGCAAAACACTCCTTTAAGTCGGGATTTGCACTTTGCTAAACTTTTCGCGCAAATCCCGTACGACATAATCACTCAAACGCACCACTTCGTAAGTAGCCTCCGATATTGACGACTTCAACGTGCCCGACACAAAAAATCAACAATGTTCGGCGGCGCATTTCAGGAGAAAGAATTGCCAATAAACATGGCGTCACAAGCCGTTAACGGCAGTTTTTGTGTCATGTCACGTAATAACATTATTCATGCTTTTCACGGAAATAAGTGAAGATCCTTTTCGGGTGGGTTGTCCAATATCCGCTGTTTACGGCAGCGATGACCAGATCATCGGCAAGAGGACGAACATTGTGATAATACAGGGGGCTGATTGAATTGACAAAGTTTGAGAAACTGGGAAATGAATTGCGAGAACATGCTAAGGATCTGATTCTTGAGTATATGAAATCTAACCCTAAGTGCCATCCTAAACAAGCAGGAATGAAGCAAGCTTCATTGTTCAGAGATTCTGGTCTCGATTGTGGGGATCAAAAGAATGCGGAATCAACAAAACAACAGTATTGGGTAGTTGCTTTACTTCGAACCCTTGAGACTGAAGGAAAAATTGAGCGTGTTAGTCCTTCTGGTCCATGGCGATTACGCTAATTGTACGAACTTATTCACTTTTAGTTCAAGTTAATGAATCAACTTGATGGCAGATTCGCTATAGACAAATAAAGCATTAAACACTATATAAACTCTAAGGAGAAAATCAAATGGCAAGTTCATTTCATTCAAATGATGTGAGTATCTCAAAAATTTTGACAAACACCCCGAGGTATCAAGGGTTTGGTTGCGCTTAATGATTCGCGAAAATGAACAGAGTTTCTTACTTGTGATTGACTTTACATGAGCGTGCCAAGAGATCTTTAACAGTATCGGATCGAAAATATAATACTATTTCATGAACGATTCCAAAATTTCGCTCTCATATTGGAATGCATGGTAGAAGTCGGCGATTACTTTATCCATGAATTCTACTTTTCTGGTGATGTAATTATCGACTGTACTGAGATACCGTACGATGTTTCTGTAGTTCTTTGCACTCTCTTTAAACCCGTCTGCCAGGTTTCTTAACCTTGAGCTTGGATTCACATGATACTTATTTACAACAAGAAGATCGCATAGTGATTGTATGCGGCAATTGCTCAGCTTTTTCTGGTTATGAAGAAGATCAGCATTATTGATTAGCATTTCTACATTACCCTTCCATCACATATATCAATTACTCGATTACAGTGAATCAAGGTTTTAT
>DUPM01000059.1 GCA_012838315.1 Clostridiaceae bacterium | reverse complement strand
CTTGCAAATCAACCGCGCATCTTGATCCTCGACGAGCCGACCGTCGGCATCGACAACGATGCGGTCAACCAACTGTTGACCGTGCTACACCAGATCAATATTCGAAACAAGGTTACCATCGTCATGGTCACGCACGACATCGCGAAGATCGCCTCCTATTCCAATCGCGTACTATGCCTGTCCGAAAAGCATTTTCAAGAATCCGATTTGCCATCCGGTACCATTGTGCACGCGCATCCGCTTCAAGACGATCACCGATACGAGCACATTCACTGCGCCAATTGTCCGCAAAATCACGATTCTGAATCGTGCGCCGCCTGTAGCCAAGATCATAAATCCCATAGCGCATCCGGAAGGAGGGAATCATAATGCCGCTTTTATTCCAATATTCATATATGCAAAAAGCATTCATCGTTGGCATTCTTCTCTCTTTTGCCATCGCCTGCCTAGGAGTCATCGTCGTTCATAAGCGAATGTCGCTCATCGGTTCAGCCCTATCACACTCTTCTCTGTCCGGTGTCGCCATCGGTTTGTTGTTCGGATTTAACCCCATATTGGGTGCGGTAGGCGCCTGTCTTTTCGCGTCATTTGCGATTGAAGCGATTCGAAAAAAACTACCGGCATTTCAAGATCTGGCCGTTGCCATTACGCTTTCCATCGGTATCGGCTTGGCGGGTGTCTTATCGGGCTTTGTCAAAAACGCCTCCGATTTTAACAGTTTCCTTTTCGGCAGCATCGTTGCAATTACGCCTTTTGAACTGTATTTAGTCATCGCGCTGGTCTTGATTGTGCTCGGGGTGTTCTTGCTCATGTACAAAGAACTCTTCTACATTTCATTGAGCGAAGAAGCTGCGGCTTTATCCGGTGTTCCGGTCCGCGTCATCAACTTCATATTCACAGTATTAACCGCCTTAACCGTTTCCATTGCTGCGAGAACGGTCGGGGCTCTGGTTATCTCTTCACTTCTGGTTGTGCCCGTCGCCGCCGCCATGCAAATTGCCCGCAGTTTCAAAACCACCATTTTGTGGTCGATTTTCTTCGCACAAGTCTCAAGTATCATCGGGCTGACGCTCTCATTTTACGTCGGTCTCAAGCCGGGCGGCACCATCGCACTTCTGTCCTCGCTTTGCTTTTTCGCTGCCGTTATCATGAAAAACATACGTGCTCGTTTCTCCAAGCGCGCGTTTCGTCAACTCTCCGATACCAGTGAGGTGCTGACATGAGCACTTCAAGGCAAACGAATTGGCCGGCCGCACTCAAGCGCACGCGGACGCGACTGGCGGTTTACGATGAACTTTCTGCTCAACCGTTTCCGATTTCGGCGCGCGAGCTTTTCGAGCTTCTCAATGCCAAAGATCATCACATTAGTTTTTCGACGGTCTACCGGATCCTCGACGCCTTTGTCTCGCACGGTATGGCGATCCAAAGCAAGCCGACCGGTGACTCGAATGTCCTCTACGGAATGAACATTCACCGTCACACGCACTTTATGGTCTGCATGCGATGTCACGAAAAACGCGCGCTACACGATTGCCCTTTGGGCGCGTCATCGCTACAAATTGACACCGACGACTTCATGGTTGTCAGCCACCAAATAGAGATTTTGGGATATTGCAAGTCATGTATGGCCTATTTAGATAAAACACCGGAGTCCAACTAAGTTGCACCCCGGCGTCGTCAATTCATTATCCTTCGTCTTCGGCCTTATTGATGCGTCAAAGTCCTCTCAACATAGTTCAGCATCTTGACGGTTGCCTTAATGGCTGAAGCCGTCTGATCCGAATCCAGGCCCCTTGTCTTGAACTCCTTACCATTACGCCATGTGATAACTGTCTCAACTAAAGCGTTGGTTCTGCCGCCCGGGGGAATCGTAACCACGTAATCAATGAGCTCGGGAAGCTTTTTGCCGATTTTCTTGTACACCTTAGACAGCGCCTTCATAAAAGCGTCATATTGGCCATCTCCATTGGATGTTGCCTCATAAACCTCTCCGTCCACTTCCAAACTCAATGTGGCCACCGGTGACAAATCACGCGCATGGCACAGATAATAATTGCGAACCTTGATGCTGTCTTTCATGTCATTGCTGCCCAATACATCCGAAATGATATACGGCAATTCCTCTGTCGTCACATTCTCCTTGCGATCCCCGAGCGCCACAATACGATCGGTCACTTTAAGAAGCAAATCTTTATCGAGCTCAATGCCGAGTTCTTCCAAATTCTTCAAAACGCTCGCTTTTCCGGAAGTCTTGCCAAGTGCATATTTTCGCAGACGGCCAAAGCGCTCCGGGGCCAACCGGTTACAGTAAAGATTATCTTTGCTGTCACCATCGGCATGAACGCCGCAAGTCTGCGTAAAAACACTCTCTCCGATAATCGGTTTGTTCGCAGGAATACGCACGCCCGAAAAGGCCTCAACAATCTTACTGATTTTGTTAAGAGACGCTTCATCCACACTCATCGTCACCGGGTTCTCCCCTTGACCGAGGTGGTCGTTAATCGCGCCAACGACGGATGACAGCGTTGCGTTTCCGGTCCGCTCTCCGAGTCCGTTGACCGTCGTATGCACACCATTTGCTCCGGCTTCCACTGCAGCCAGCGAATTGGCGACCGCCAAATCATAGTCATTATGCGCATGAAAATCGACCGGCTTCTTTGTATGCGCAACAGTCTGCTTGACATAATCATAAGTCTGAAGCGGCGTCAAAATACCCAAGGTATCCGGAAGCATAAACCGCTCGATCGGCATGTCTTCAAGGGCTTCAAGCAACATGAAAACATAATCTTTGGATTCTTTCATGCCGTTGGACCAGTCTTCAAGATACAGGTTGACCTTCAGATTCTTATCCGCCGCAGCGAAAACATCTCTCTTAATATCGGATATATGTTCCTCAGGCGTCTTATGAAGCTGCTTGGTGACATGCCTCAACGAGCCTTTACAGAGAAGATTCATGACACCTGCACCGGCACGACTAATCCAGTCAATAGACTTGCCATTGTCGACAAAACCAAGCACTTCAACGCGATCGGTATAGCCTTTTCGAGCCGCCCAATCCGAAATCATCTTAACCGCCCCCATCTCACCTTCGGAAATGCGCGCAGAACCCACCTCAATACGATCGACCTTGGCTTCATCCAACAACAACTTAGCGATGTTGAATTTTTCGCTTTCGGTAAATGAGACACCCGGCGTTTGCTCGCCGTCACGAAGCGTTGTGTCCATGATTTCAACTTTCATTTCAGACCTCCTTGTCACCTGTCCATAAAAAACAAAAAAACCTTCGTCCTGTCACAGGACGAAGGATACAACTCCGCTATACCACCTGTACGACATACCACCATATGCGTTCCTCTATAACGGGGGAAAACCGTCGGCGCCTACTCGTCAAAAACGTTCGGACCGAAACTCGGGAGTGATATTCAGGCTTCATCTACTTGTATCGGGCTCTCACCTGCCCCGACTCGCTATGAGCTTCGAAATAAACCTTACTGTCTCCGTCATTGTTTTTATATATGGGTTCATTATACAAAATAATCACAAAAAGTAAATAGTCACTCTATATCAGCATTTATTTATTGGGCGACGGGTAGTCTCCGAAATTTCGCTCTTCACCTATTACCTCGAAATGTGTAATAGAAAATGCTTCGGGACGCACAATTGAGTTATTGGGTTGGAAATTGACCCGCGTATATTAGCCTCAGCGCCGGAAAAATATTCGACAGAAAACCGAGAATGGCTCGCGGGCATGGGTAGCTGTGCTGGCGGTTTTGTGGGCGGCGGCTGTGGTGTGGATGTGGATGTGCATGTGGGTGTGGGTGCGCGAAATCGTATCAAGCCAAGATCATCAAGGTGCGCATGTGGGTGGGTGTGGGTGCGCGAAATCGTATCAAGCCAAGATCATCAAGGTGCGCATGTGGGTGGGTGTGGGTGCGCGAAACGTTTCGCCTTAGGCAATTACCGCCAAAAGTTCCAAAATATCCGAATTTGGCGGTAAATCTTGAGAGATCATTGCATCGAGAACAGGTGAGAATTTGAAATTACCGCCAAAACAGAAGATTCTCAGAAATTTGGCGGTAAATGAAGCACCTCATGGCTTCGTATCGCCTTGTGAAAGTTGCAGATTACCGCCAAAAGTTCCAAAATATCCGAATTTGGCGGTAAATACATACGAAACAGCTCAAACTCAAGCAGTTCGTATGTATTAGAGTGTAGTACACAGTCCACCTCGAACCCTTCTGAAATAAACTAAAAGATGAAATTACCGCCAAAATCAGCAAAACGCTCAATTAAGTCGGTATTTGCATTTCACTATTCTTTTCGCGAAAAGATATTTTGAAAGGGCTCACTATAAATAATTCTCTGAACAGAAACCGCTCAAGCCCTATGAAACAAGTAAGAACCCTTCATTTTTGTGCACTCTCCCATACCTAAACACTTGCGATTATCGCCCAGTCGTGTCTTAATATCTATGTATGAAAATTAGCATAGATGAATGAGGGCAAAGACAAATGGGTGGATTATTCGGTGCGGTATCGCAAAAAGACTGTGTTACAGATGTGTATTTCGGAACAGATTATCACTCGCATCTTGGTACACGACGTGGAGGCATGGCCATTTGGAACGGTTCGATGTTTAACCGAGCCATTCACAATATTGAGAATATTCAGTTCCGAGCCAAGTTTGAGTCTGAACTTGCCGGTCTGCACGGCCAAATGGGCATCGGTTGCATCAGTGATACAGACCCTCAGCCCTTAACAGTGCAATCCCATTTAGGGCGCTATGCCATCTGTACGGTAGGAAAAATTACCAATTCAGAGTCGTTGATTGAGGAGGCCTTTTCGAGGCCAAACGTCCATTTTCTGGAAACCAATAAAGGCAAAATTAATTCGACCGAGTTGGTCTCCGTCATGATTGAAAGTTCGGATTCTTTTAAAGATGGCATTCTTACTGTTCAGGAGCGTATCGAAGGTTCTTGTTCGATGCTTCTGCTGACGCCGGACGGCATCTATGCCGCTCGTGACAAATTCGGTCGCACGCCTCTGGTTATCGGACGCAAGTCGGACGGATATTGTATATCTTCGGAATCCTGCACATTTGCGAATTTAGGTTATGAGCATGACTATGAGCTCGGTCCCGGCGAAATCGTCTTGCTGACTCCCGACGAGATAAAGACAATTGTGCCTCGCAGAAACGAGATGAAGATTTGTGCGTTTCTCTGGGTGTATTACGGGTATCCATCCTCTTCCTATGAAGGGGTCAGCGTCGAGTTAATGCGTTACCGCAACGGTGCCAACATGGCGAAGCGTGAAAAACTTGATATTGACCTCGTTGCCGGTGTGCCGGATTCCGGCATTGGACACGCCATTGGTTATTCGAACGCATCCCATATCCCCTTCGGCCGACCCTTTATCAAATACACACCGACTTGGTCGAGAAGCTTTATGCCTCAAGATCAAAAAGTCCGCAACTTGGTCGCACGCATGAAGCTCATGCCCATCCCGGAACTGGTGGCTAATAAGCGTCTCTTGATGTGTGACGATTCCGTCGTTCGCGGCACGCAAATGCGCGAAACCGCAGATCTGCTTTACGGATGTAACGCCAAGGAAGTTCACCTACGTTCCGCTTGCCCGCCGATTCTCTTCGATTGTAAATATCTGAATTTTTCGGCTTCTCGATCCATTATGGACCTCGTTGCACGACAGGCGATTTCCGCTATCGAGGGATATGCACCCGAAAATATAGATGAATACTGCGACCCAACTACCGAAAAATACCGGCTTATGACCGAATGGGTCGGCAAGCACCTGAACCTCAGCACTTTTAAATATCAGAATATTCACGACATGCTGGATGCTATCGGAATTGAGCCCTGCAAGGTTTGTACCTATTGTTGGACGGGAAAGGAATAGATTTTTCCAATAATCTCTATAGAATAACGAATAGCCGCCAACCTCTCATTTAGAGCAGTCGACGGCTATTTATACTTGCGTTTATCAATCGGCGTGATCTCAGGTCACCGTACCGCGCTCTGCGTCGACGGTCACTGTATGTCCCGTCAATAGTAAAGCCGTTGCGCCCTCACATGAGAGAACCGCCGGGATGTCTAAAGCCAAGGCCACTGCGGCCGTATGACTTGAAGGATCATCATCTTCAACAACAATCGCCTTTGCGCGACGAATCAGACTCATCATGTGATTGTTGGTATACGGCGCAACCAAGATAAATTCATCCTGATCACTGATTTCCAAAGGCTGAATATTCTCCGGATTACGAACGACCAAGACCGTGCCCGTGACCGGACCCGCATGCACGTCCGAGGCCTTCTGCCCCTTGCCATGCACAATCGACTTGCCAATAGTCTGAACTTTGAGCGTATTCGTTGTGCCACTCATGCCCACCGGCGTACCACCGGTAATGACGATGGTATCTCCGTCGAACAAGAAACCACAGCGTTTTGCAGCGCTCACGCCGACCTCGAAAAGCTCATCAGTCGTTTGTACTTCATCGACCAATATCGGACATACCCCCCAACTCAAGTTGAGTTGACGCTGGACCTTCGGAAAAACAGTGGTTGCAACGATTGGACAAGCCGGCCTGAAACGCGATACCAAGCGGGCGGTCTTACCCGCATGTGTAATAGTAATAATTGCTTTAGCGTCCAGATCCATCGCGGTCGTACACGTCGCATGACTGATGGCGTTTGCAACAGACGGCATCATCGAAGGCTTCGCGCCCTGAAGAATCTTCCAATAGTCGATGGCTCCCTCGGTCTGTCTGGCGATATCTACCATCATTCTCAACGCCTCAATAGGATACTTGCCGTTTGCAGTCTCTCCTGAAAGCATGACTGCGCTCGTGCCGTCATAAATGGCATTAGCCACGTCACTGACCTCAGCGCGCGTCGGTCGCGGATTGCGAATCATCGAATCGAGCATCTGAGTCGCCGTAATGGATATTTTACCCGCCGAATAGCACTGATGAATAAATCTCTTCTGTACCGCAGGCACTTGAGCCGCAGGAATTTCGACACCCAAGTCACCGCGAGCGATCATAATGCCGTCGGACACTCTCAGGATATCTTCAAAATTTGTCACACCTTCGCCATTTTCAATCTTGGCGATGATGTTGATATCGTGCTTGCCATTTTGTTCCATCAAGTGGCGAATATCCAAAATATCCTTCGGCTTTCTGACAAAAGAAGCTGCGATAAAGTCAAAATCATTTTCGATTGCAAAAAGAATATCTTCCTTATCTTTAGCGGTCAGCGAGGGCAGATGAAGTTCCGCGCCGGGGACATTAATACTCTTTCGATTGGAAACCGGGCCACCATTCTGAACCAAGCAGTGAATATCTCTATTTTCGATTCCCAAAACTTCAAGGGCAATCAAACCGTCGTCGATCAAAATCTGAGATCCAACCTTCACATCATCGACCAATCCCTTGTAAGAAACTGAAAATATCTCAGACGTGCCAAGAACATCCTTTTCACTGATGACAATCTCGGTGCCTTCTTCGAGCATGACTTTGCCGTCTTTAAACTCGCCGGTACGAATCTCAGGCCCCTTGGTATCCAGCAGCAAGGCCACCGGAAGACTGAGTTCTTGTCTTAGCCTTTTCAGTCGCGTGATTCTGCCCTTGTGCTCTTCGTAGCTGCCGTGGGAAAAATTGAGTCTGGCAACATTCATACCGTTGAGCATCAACGCGCGAATGACCTCGTCGGAATCGGCCGACGGACCGAGCGTACAGATGATTTTGGTTTTTCTCATATACATTGGATTACCTCTTAATAAATTCATGGGTATCAGCATGCATACAATAACACGAAAAATCTCGCGCGTGAATGTATAAACATGCACAACAATTCTGCCATGAAAGGTGATTTCATTATACGTTCTTATCTTTGGGTTTGCATCCGGGAATATTCTCCTGTACATAGTCTATGGCGTCGCCTAAGCCCGCGAAAATATTTTCTTCGCCAATGTGCTCAAGGAGCCCGGAGTTCTTCATGGCAGCCAGCGGTTGTTCTTGCACTCCGGTCAGTAGAAGCCGGACGGATTTTTTCCTGCACAGCCGAACTATTTTCGAAAATGCGTGCAATGCTGTCGCATCCATTGATGGTACATGCTTCATCTTTATGATTAACACGCGCGTTTTCTTGCCCATATTCTCCATCGCGCTTAGGAATTTATCGGCCGCGCCGAAAAAGAACGGTCCGCTAATCTCATATATCACGACGTGATCGACTTTCTTTTTGACGCTCGGCCATTGCTCGTCAATGACATCGGAATCTTCTTCCGACTCATCGTAAGCATTTTCGAGACCGGCCTCAAGGCTCATTTTTCGCACACGCACATTTGACACATCTGACATCCGCTTCATAAATAGAAGTGTCGCTACCAGCATGCCGATCTGAATGGCCATGACCAAGTCGACAAATACCGTCATCAGAAAGGTTAATAGCAAAACAATGACATCACTTTTCGGCGATTTCAAAAGACTTCTAAAGGAGCGCCACTCACTCATATTGTATGACACGATGATAAGCACCGCCGCCAATGCGGTTAACGGAATCAATTTTGCCAGCGGCATCAAAAACAGAAGTACGATAAGAAGAACGACGGCATGAAAAATGCCCGCCAAGGGCGTGCGTCCGCCGTTCTTGATGTTCGCAGCAGAGCGTGCCATCGCGCCCGTTGCCGGAAGTCCTCCGAACAGCCCGGCACCGATATTTGCGAAGCCTTGTGCGATCAATTCCGTATTCGAATGATGTCGATCACCAATCATACCGTCGGAAACCACCGCTGAAAGAAGCGTTTCCATTGAGGCGAGAAAAGCAATCGCCAATGCCGGTGCTGCCAATGCCTGAATTTTATCGACTGTAATCACCGGAAAATGGATCGGCGCAAAAGACGATGGCAAGTCGCTGAAAGCCGATCCGATAGTTGGCACATCCTTAAGCCATAGTTTTACGACCACCGAAGTAATAATGAGTGCCATAAAAGCACCCGGGATTTTGGCGTTGATTCGGGGCCATATCAGCATGATGGCCAATGCAACAACGCCAACCGCCAAGGTCGGCCCATCGACTGTCGGAATGCCTTTGAAATAAGCGGTCCATTTTCCTATAAATTCCGGTGGCAACGCACCGGTCGTCATGCCGAAAAAGTCTTTGATCTGCGATGTGAAAATAATGACCGCGATGCCGGAAGTAAATCCGGTGACAATCGGATACGGAATAATCTTAATGACGTTGCCCAAGCGAAGCAATCCAAATAGGACAAGAAACAAACCGGCCATAACCGTCACAATAAACATGCCCTCTAAGCCGTGACTATTCACGACCCCAAATACGATAACCATGAACGATGCAGAAGGACCGGAGATAAGGACGCGGCTACCACCGAAAACCGATGCCAGAAAGCCTGCAATAATAGCAGTATAAATCCCACGTTCAGGAGGTACATTTGATGCGATTGCCAAAGCAATCGATAGTGGCAATGCGATAATCGCAACGATGAATCCTGCTGATAAATCTTTGATGAATTGCTCGAAACTATACTTTTTAAATGCAGACCGTATCTTCGGAGAAAATATCGGCGATTCCTGTTTCATATCGTGCCTCTCGTCCGTCTTTGTGCGATCACTCACCTTTGAGTGCCGTCCGAATTATGAATATACTGCTCTGATAAGAACATGTACAGGTACAACATAAAATTTCGGCATTTTGACGAAAAAACGATAATTTATGATGGGTTTTCGGCATTTTTCGATGCGTTTCGACGAGTTTGAGCCAATATCATGGAAAATTGGACCAATAGTCCAAAATGAATGAATCCGGTTAACAGTCCCATAGCAAATCGCGAATCTGGAAAGACGCTTTGGATGACAGCAAGAATGGCAAAAACAATAAAGGGCGAGCCAAGCGCAGTCCATCGGGCAAAGGGCGTACGCCCGGACATGAACATGATAAAAAGCAACAGGAGTGCAAGTGACATGATCACCAGCATAACCGCCAATCCGGGGAAAAGCATGAGCGTCAATTCGTCGGCCATCTCAAGGGCAAGCTCGGGCATTCCTTTTTGAAACAGGTACGAATACACGAATTGAGGCGCACAGAAAAAAACATGGGTCAGCAACCATCCTGATGAGGATAAAATAGACAGTGTCAGGAACAGTCGACTTAATTTCGGAAATGAGAGACGGATTCGCTCGGCGACTTCTTGGATACCGAACAGGTAAATCGGAAATGCCACCGTTGCCATAAGCATCGATATCATCGGTCGCCAGAGCGCTACTTCTCCCCAACCGACTTGAATAATGCCGTAATGCCCAATAGCCTCAGGCGTCGCGTAACCTAAGACAAAATCCGAAGCAATCCCAAGAATTGCCACCATTGCCGAAATGATAAATGCTTTATTCCCCTTGAGACGAATCATCTTTATTGACCTCCGATTCGGCAGACTCCTTTTTTGTCACTTTACGATGAATCACTAGAGTAATCGCCGCAACAAGGATTACAAATGCCGCTGAAATGACGAAATACGGTGAAAAGGGATCTTTGGCTGCTTCACCAACAATAATTAACGGTACCATACGTGCCGAAAATCCAAGGAGCGATGATGCTAGAAATGTCATGTAATGCATACCGGTCGCTCCAAAAAACATGCTCGTCACATCCGAAGGTGGTCCGGGCAAGATGCGAACAATAACGGCAAACGAGAATGCATTGTCCTCTTGTCGCTGCATGAGCATTTCCGCGCGTTTACTCCGACCGACCAAGCGCTTGACATAATTCATGCCGAATCGCTTTCCGATGAGGTATCCCAGAGTGGACTCGACCGCCAATCCTAAGGTAACTACTATAATCGCTACCGGTGTCGGCAATAGCACGCCCGCTGCCACGTAGATAACCACCAGCGGGATGATCGGAAGAATCGTCTTAACGCATAAGACGAGAAAAATCACAATGGCAGCAAGCCAATAATTGTCATCCAGGCTTGCCAATATTTCCTCCAACGATATGTTGGCCAATAACATCGCCCCCACCAAAAGAACGTCGAATAAAATGACGAGTAAGAGACCGCCGGAACGACGTCGAGGAGTATTCTTTGAGCTCAATGGCACGCCTCCGTTTTCGCTTCTTTTTTGAACAAATTCATTGTATCATCTAATATGAACAAATTAATTCATACTTTGTTGATTGTACGTTAATTTGTAGACGAATATAATAGTCAGAGCACATCGCTTGAAAGGAGGGCTCTAGATTGTCTCAATATTCCACATCCACACCCACACCCAGTGACTCCGCAGCGTTTGCTGACGTGCCTTTTCAGACGTTTCCCGAGTCCTTTCTGATGCAGGCAATACAGAAATCATCACAGGATACTATTTATTTTAAAGACGTCATGCATCGATTCGTCTGGACCAGTCTGGCTCACGCAAGAATTTTCAATCTTGACGATCCCAGAGATATGCTCGGCAAGACGGATGCCGATTTTTTCCCTCAATCTTTTGCAGACATGACGGCTGCTGAAGAAGACCTTATTATGAGCACCGGGGTGCCACTCATCGCCAAGATCGAGTCCTGGACGGATGCCTCGGGCAACGTGGGCTGGTATTCGGCGTACAAGTACCCTCTTTATGACCGTGATGGCAAAATTATCGGCACTTGGGGCACAACTCGAGATATTACAGAGCTCAAGATGACCGAGGCTGAACTCGAGCGCAAGAATCATATGTTTCGACGTTTGTCTCGGACGGACGAACTCTCGGGACTCTTTAATCGCAGACATTTTTACGATGTTTTGGATCGCTGTGCCGCAGATGCCGCACGTTACCGGAAACCGTTTTCTTTGATTTCTCTTGATGTCGATCACTTCAAGACAATCAATGATACCTTTGGTCACGCGAAGGGCGACGAGGTCATTCGACATGTCGCGGATATCCTTCTCATGCTGAGTCGACCGGAAGATACGGTTTTTCGTATCGGCGGTGACGAGTACATGGTCGTTCTCGGCGGTGCAAGTGTCGATGTTGCCAAGAAGATAGCTGAGCGCATCCGCGACCATATTTCTCGGACCCCGATCTTCCTTAATAATCGACTGGTTCGGCTGACCGTCAGCATCGGTCTTTCGACTTTTGAAGAGGGTATGGACATCGATGAGATGGTCCATTCCGCCGATGAAAAACTTTATTTTTCCAAGAATGCCGGACGCAATCGTGTTTCTTGATCTTCGTGTTGCTCTGTCTCTCATTCGTCCCTTTTCTGTCTCCGCCGGATCAAGAGTGTAATTAGTATTGAATGAATTAACACTGCGGTTGCAATTGAAGATAGTATTCCTATAAACTGTTTGACAAGACATCCTTCAAAGGAGTACGCGCTCATGCTCGCCTTTGTCATTGCCATCCATCGCGAAGCCGAAGGGCTTATCGCCCATTTCGGTCTCAGCAAAGATATGCACCCGCATCCTTTTGCAATCTACCGCGGTGAGTCCGTGATTCTCACGGTGTCCGGCGTGGGAAAACTCAACGCCGCCATGGCTACAACTTATCTTCTGAGTCTTCCTGATATCCATCGCGACCACGTTATTCTTGTTAATTACGGTTGTTGCGCTTCGTGGTCCTCGACGTTACCTATAGGATATTTGTCTGCGGCGGTTAAGGTCACCGACAGCGATACTCATCACGACTATTTTTCGGATTTGGCATCATATGTGATCCCGCATGTGCCACTCTCCGAACTGGTCTGTTTATCTTCCCCTTTTCGCGGCGCCGACGACGCACCTACGTTTATACATTCGCCTGCAATAACGGAGCACCCCGATGTGCCCTTACTCTTTGATATGGAGTCGGCGGGTTTCTGCCACGCCGCCGGTAAATTTCTGCATACATATCAATATCTCTGTCTGAAAGTCGTGACAGATTATGGACTACGTTCTGACCTCTCTCTTGATGTGTTGGACCAAGCCTTACACTCCGGCAAAACGCCCTTGCTCGATTTGATAGAGAGGCTCGTCGCCAATGCTTTTCAGCCCGAAGCACCGGCAGAAAGACAATTCGAGCCGATACTTTTTGAATTATCTCAAAAACTTCGCCTAACACACCAAATGCAGCGAAGTTTAGCCCTTGAAGTTCGCAAATCCGCGCTCATGAACAAATCACCCGAAGAGGTGCTCTCTCGCTACCTCCATACCGAGACCGCAACGCGTCAAGAAAGGAGAGTGATGTTGGATGCCCTCATATCCGAGCTCCGAAACCAACGGCCGATATAATGTGATTTACGTCGAAAATCACGCCTTTGACTACCCGGTATCGCAGGCCATCCTTGCGAAAAACACCGGCGCGACCATTATTCGCATTCATAACTATAAAGATGTCTTCAACCGGTCGCGACAGAACCCTATTTATCAAAAGCAGCATCCCTCGTTGATTTTGGCCGTCAAACCTGAGCCTTTCCTGTATCTCGGACCGGATGTGTGCCAAAACTTCGGCTATGACGCGTTCTATTATTCGAATTTTTTACTCAACTGTCCGTTTGACTGCGAGTATTGCTATCTTGGTGGAATGTACACTTCGGCCCATACCGTGGCATTCGTGAATACTGAAGATTTCCGCAAATCGATCCTTGACACCTCCCGAAAGCACGAGCGGATGCTGTTGGCGCTTTCTTACGATACTGACTTGGCGGCATTTGACGGTATGTATTCCTACACACGAGAGGTATCGGGATGGCTCAATGACATGCCCGGGTTATCAATTGAAATTCGAACCAAAAGCGCAAACACCGCTTTGATTCAAAACCTTCGTCCCTCTTCTTCCTTGATATTCGCTTTTTCACTCTCCCCGCAATCCGTCATTGATCGATACGAGCGACACACTCCCGGTCTTGAAGCTCGAATTCGCACTGTCAAAGCCGCTTTATCCGCCGGCCATCCGGTTCGTCTCTGTTTTGACCCGGTATTCACCGACGACACTTTTCGAGAAGATTACGATTTGTTTTTTGAGCACATTTTCAAGCGCTTACCTGCCGATAAAATTCGCGACGTCAGCTACGGTTTTTTTCGCATGAATGACGCATTTTTCAAGCGAATCGCTCGCTACCGTCCCAACAGCTTGCTCTATCTTGATGATTATGAAATAACAGACCATGTTGTCGGCGTCCAATCCGACTTGCGCGAATCGGTATCTTCTCGTCATCTCGAAAAGATATATGCGCACATTCCGAAAGAGAGGGTATTTGTCCTATGAAAATAGCAGTATTGAGCGGAGCCTCTTCCGGTATCGGACTTTGCATCGCACGCGTGCTTCTGAATGAAGATTATAAGCTCTATACTCTCTCACGAAGCGCGCCGCCACTCGACGGTAATCAGAATATGATACACATCCCCTGTGATTTAACCAGCACGGACGATCGATCTCGTGCAGCGAAAACGATTCTGGACGCCGAGTCGCATATTGATCTTCTGATCAATTGTGCAGGAGAAGGCCGGTTTGGGCCACACGAGACCATTGATGCCGCCCAATTGCAACACATGTTGCAGCTTAATCTTGAAGCGCCGATGATTATGACCGGGTATTTTCTTCGTGCCATTCGCGCCGTTCAAGGGCACATTATCAATATCTCATCCATCAGCGCGACGGGCATTGCTCCACACGGCTGTGCCTATGCTGCCGGAAAATCGGGTTTGTCGCATTTTACGAAAAGTCTTTTTGAGGAGACGCGTCGACAAGGCATCGCAGTCTCTCTGATTCAGCCGGATCTGACTCGAACCGATTTCTATGACGCACTCTCATTCGAACCGGAATCGGTCGAAGGGGCTTACATTAATCCGGAGCAAGTCGCTGATGCGGTCAAGTACGTCATCAAATCCCGAAGCAACATGTGCGTGACCGAGATTAGTCTTCGCCCGCAATATAATCGTATCCACAGAAAGCAGCCAATGGCGGATTGACAACATTGGCTACATAGACAATCTCGACATCGTCCGAAAAAAACGACTCAATCGTCGCGAACATAAACCATGCAAAAAAGAATAGAACACCAAAGACCAAAGAAAGCGTGACCCACATCATAATAATTCCCCCTGTTGCTTTGACAATGCGGCTCTCAGAGCAAATAGAGAGCCGAAGCGATTGCGATTACGGGGTTATTATCCCAAAACATGTGTCCCATAAATGGCGCTTTTGAAAATATGTTCTGTTTATTTTTTATATAAATTTATCCGTCTCAACAACACTCAGACCGCACTGCGAAAATTAGTATCGGAACGGAAAAAACGGCACACTTTTGGCGTTTATAGATTGATCTCCAAAAACTGTTTTGCCGACAACTGTAACAATCGGATCCGCATAGTATGACAAGATGACCTCACGCGCCATAATCGGATCTGCCGCAATAATATTATCCGCGCCATAGTCGTACATTCGCGACACAATATTGCGATCTTTTGCGCCCCACACATGGACTTCATACCCCAATCGATGGATCATTTCAATTTGACGCCTCGACACAAAGACCGCATTTAGACTGTAAAAATCTACAGCAGGCAGATTGGTGTAACTGCCGAGCGGCATGGTGATAATTAATCCCGTCTTGATATCCGCCGACACGCTCTTGATGGTTTTGAGCGCACTGTGACTGAAACTGGATACAACACAATCCTTCTCAAGCCCATACTCAAGAATGATTTCGCCAACTTTTTTCGGCAATTCCGGCGTGTGTTTTGATGTTTTGATTTCAATATTAAAATTGATTTTTCCATCCGCCTCCCGCAAGACTTCTTCGAGTGTCGGTATTTTTTCGCCGCTGAACTCATTCGAAAAAAAGGATCCGGCCTCCATCGCCTCAAGGTCGTAGAAATTCACTTCCCATATGTTTTTGTCGATGCCGGTCGTCCGCTTCAAATTCACATCGTGCATGAGTACGACGACACCATCCTCAGTCATTCGCACATCAATTTCTGCAAAATCCGCATTTTCCTCGATGGCTTGTCGAACCGCTGCCAATGTGTTTTCGGGTGCGCGAAGCGTCCCGCCGCGATGAGCGGTGATGATTGGCGTCCGGACGAAAATAATCTGTCGCAGCACGTTTTCGGAAAATGATTGCGATAGAAGTCCAAAATTGCTGATCAGAAGAATCACAGCAACGCCACCTACTATGATGCGATGACTCTTTATCTTTTTGATTTTGAAGGATTGATCCGGCTCATCAATCAAGTTTTTTTCCTTAAAATAATAAAAGAAGGTCGTGATGACGGAAAGAAACACCGGTGTGAAAAAGCTATAAATTACAAGACTCAAGATATTGCCTAGGAATCGAGCCGTCGACAAGTAAGCCGTCAACTGCAACCGATCTGAGAGGAAGACCCGATACGCTCCTGCAAAAAGCAACAAGACTAATCCATATGCAACTAACAGCGCAGCAAATACAAGGATATACCACAGAAAAATGCGCAAATTAATCAGGATTCGCCTGCCTTTGATAATCGCTTTGGTTTTTCGCATCGCCTGTCTCGCGGTGGTTTTTCCAACAATAATGTAATGCAGACTAAAAACATAAGCGCCAAACCACCATAAAACGAGAACTGCAAAACCGACGCCCACAGCCAAAAATACCGGATGCCGTTCGAAGTAGTTGTGCAAATAATCCGGAATACCGGTTACGGACACCAGCGACGACGCAAAAGGAAAATCGAGCAGGGTGACGATGACCAATAGCGCGAAAAAATAAATAAAGCCGCTCGGGTGAAGAAAGGACTTGAGTCGAACAAACCCGGCCCATGCAAGTTCCAACGCATTTGCCTTTTCACCGCGGTAACTCAGCTCAAAACAAAGTGTGATGACGACCAGCTCGTAAATTGCGAAAATGACAATAAAAATGCCCGCTAAACCCATCATGCCGATGGATATTGGGCTTCGAATAAATGTGCCGAGATTCTTATTCGTCAGAAAAGACAATCCCGCCTTTTCAATCGATAAGTCGAGCACCGCCAGAATTAAAGGATACATGACCAAGACCGAAACCAACTTATAGAGCAATTCAAAAACAATCAATGCCGACATGTTGGTCTTAATCAAACGGTAATTGTGTCTATAAAATCCCTTCATTTATGTCGGTACCTTCATTTCTTGACCCTGTTTACTTCTTATATCCCTCTTCGGAGAGCCATTCCTTGAGGCTTGATATGTTCTTTTTCGAAATATCGCTCGATTTATAAAGGGAGGAAATCAAACGCTTTATTGCGCCGATGCCCGTCTCGAGCATTGCGTCGCGTGTGACCAGAAGTGCATATTCTTCCTTGGTCATTGTCGGCAAATAATAATTGGAACGGCCGTGTTTTTCGACAATGGTCAGGATACCCCTTCCGGTTAATCTTGACAAGAATGTCGTCACGGTCGTTGTTTTCCAACGCACCTCTTGCGGTAAATGGTCAAGAACATATGATGACGTCACTTTATCATTGGCACTCCAGATGATGTCCATGATAATCATTTCCGACTCGGTTATTTTTTGCATTTATTATTCCTTTCTACGATTTCCTTTCAGAAGATGCGTACTCATAATTTATTTTATTACGCATCGTAATGAATGTAAACTACTAACCGTTGCTTGTCGACAGTGATGTCGCTGTGCGCTTGCCCCAGCAAAAAGGCTAAGCCGCAGAGACTCTTTATCTATTTCCGTGAAAAAGGGCACATTATTTGTTCATCTAGACGGAGGGTGAACAATAACGGAAGATTGACCTGAGCCATTTCTCTTTCCGCATGTTTTGTTTTTGTGTTGCAACAAACAGTATACAGGTATAGGGTCTGAGATGTGGCTCATCTCTTTTTTTGAATTTACACCATTATATGGACATTGCTCTTCCAACATGTCGTCGAGCACTTAATCATTATCAATGATTACCGCCAAATTTCGGGGAATCGTTTGTTTTGGCGGTAATCTGTGACTTTCGCGAGGCGATACGAAGTCATGAGGTGCTTCATTTACCGCCAAATTTCGGGGAATCGTTTGTTTTGGCGGTAATCTACGACTTTCGCGAGGCGATACGAAGCCATGAGTTGCTTCATTTACCGCCAAATTTCGGGAAATGTTCTGTTTTGGCGGTAATGCCTATTATTGCATGCATAAGCGTTGTGTATTTATGCAAAAATCGCGAATAAATTGCATTGCCTCGCGAAATAGCAAAAATCTGAAGTTGTCGGGCGCAGGCGGGTATGTGCGGAAAAGTGAGTATCCCAGAATATATCCGCAATGACTGAAAAATTGTAGAAAGGTAAATTCCTGTATTTTGCGCTCCATCACTTTCAGCTTTTCACGGAAATAAGTGAAGAGCCCAACTTGACACCAAGGCAAAATCATGAAAGTTTATAAAAATATCAAATCCGAATTTGGATTTTCGAAAAAAGTACCATTTCAGTACCGGAATATAGGGAACGACATATTTTTGAAGTGCACCTTTTTATTTTTATCTATTAATATAGAATTTAAAAGGACTTCTAATTATATTAATAAATCTTTCATACACACTAAACCAACCAATCCATTCCGGAAATGGATAAAATATAGTTTTGATTTTTGTTAAAAGCTTAGTGCTTGTGCCGACGGATTTTGTCCTACAATAGCCGACAGAAAATGTCCTTCATCAGCCGATAGGATTGTCCATAGTATAGCATGAAGAAAGCGACCCTGAGATCGCCTTCCCTCATTAAACGAGTTCCTGTTCAATGACATGCCG
>DUPM01000058.1 GCA_012838315.1 Clostridiaceae bacterium | reverse complement strand
TTTGTCTGCGCTGCTCTCCGTTGGGCATTAATTCGAATTTATAGGCTTGCAAGATCTTCATGCACTTATTATACCGAACTTTTGTTCCTGGGTCTCATAGGAAAGATAATTTTTGCGCTATTCATCTCGCCCTGAACGACGAGGTTTTTCGCGCATTTCGATAAAAACAATAATTTTTTTGGGATGGCCCTTTACTAATAACTAAGTTTAATTCTTCGCCTTATTCTTATGGTCTGTTTAAGTTGTGAAAAACTGGGGATTAACACGACAAGGAGGACGCTTGTGCTGTTAATAAGAAGGGGAGAAACGGGGGGATAAAAGAGGGACTTATCAGACTCTTTAACAGTGTGAAAATATCCACAATTTATCCACACTAAAATCAGTGGAAGTTATCCACATATTGACAAAAAACAGTGGAAACTAATTAGCAAGGCGTTTCTTAATCTCGTCAATTTCACGTCCGATTTCTGAGGTGTCTGATGAGATTTCAGAGCTGACTTTATTGCACGCATGAATAACGGTCGTGTGGTCTTTGCCGCTAAACGCCTCTCCAATCTTCGGAAAAGTCATGCTAAGAAGATAGCGACACAGATACATGGCGATTTGTCTCGGGACGATAACGTCCTTGCTGCGACGATTTGAAAGAATGTCGCTGACGGAAATATTGTAATATCTAGAAGTCACTTCCATGATCATTTGTGGCGTGACGGTTTTAGCCGGTTTGGGCTGAATAATATCTTTTAAGGCCTCTACTGCAGCATCTAAGTCGATGCCACCGGCCAATAAACTATATGCGACGACGGTGTTAAACGCACCATCAAGCTCACGGATGTTTGTCGCGATATTAGCGGCCAAATAATCTAAAACGTCTTCCGGGACGATGAGGTTGTTCTGGCCGGCACGCTTTTGAAGTATGGCGTAGCGAGTTTCGTAATCCGGAGGCTGAATATCAACAATTAATCCGGATGAAAAACGAGTCCTCAGGCGTTCTTCCAGAGAAGCCAGGCTTTGGGGCGGTTTATCACAGGTCATTACAATATGTTTTCCGGATTCGTGAAGCGCATTGAAGGTGTGGAAAAACTCGATTTGCATCTGTTCTTTGCCTTCGATGAATTGGATATCATCAATCAGTAGCAAGTCGGCGCTACGGTATTTTTCACGAAAACCATCATAAGAAGCTTCTTTAATAGCAGAGATAAATTCATTAACGAATTGCTCGCACTGCACGTAAATGACTTTTTTATCCGTGCGACGACGCGTCACGTAATTTCCGATAGAATGCATGAGGTGCGTCTTACCTAATCCGGATCCGCCGTATAGAAACAGAGGATTGTAATTGCGACCACCTAGTTTTTCAGCGACAGCGACACAAGCGGCATGGGCAAAACGATTGCCAGAACCGACAACAAAAGAATCAAAAGAGTATTGGGGGTTCAGCTGTGAGGCAGAAGACGCTGTTGAAGACTTTGTCCGGCTGGTTGTCGGCGCAGAGGCTTCTCTTTCGATAGAGCGAACAGCATCAAGCAGTTCTTGGGAACCGTTGACGGATATTTTGACTTCTATAGGATGATGAAGGGCGGCCGCAAAGGAATTATCAATCAGTGGCTTTAGTTGAGTCACATAGGATTGAGAAAAATCATTCGGCACCGAAAGGATAAATTGTCGATCATCCGCGTAAACGGGAGCGAGAGGGTCAATCCAAGTCTTCATACTGACTTCGGTCAATTCTTTAGACAAAATGGCCTTGACCTTATACCAAAGTGCTTGCATTTCGGTGTCTTGCATATCTGATGATTCCATTTCCTGTTCTTCATTCGATTTGAATGACTTGCTTAAAAGTATTTCCTATAATAGCAGAAAGTGTCCTATAATAACAGTGTTTCGAAATGCAGCGCACAGAAGACAATGAGGTTCTGCGCGTAAAAATAGAGGTGTTGTTTTCGATGCCCGGACAATGTGGTCTCGGGCTTTCGACAGAATAAATCGGTGCGAACAGGGAGAAGTGGATGAGAAAAATTTCTCAACGGAGAGAACCTTCAGATATGAATCATCATCAAGAGGCAGATCGTAATACTAATAAGAATCGCAAGCAGCAATTCTTCCGATTTTTTATTGCTTTCGTTGGTGTTTCTTGTCTCGCGACAGGTGTTTTTCTCTTGGCAAGACGGCCGTATATAGAGAAAAAACGCGTCGAAAAGGCAATGGATATTGTTGAATCGATTCAAGTTGGAAGCGTCGTCGTAAAAGTGAAAACAGATGATTTTGAGGTCGAAGGTGAAGCTTACGAAGATGTTTACGAGGTGGTCGATGAATACGGCGAACCGATTGATTTTGAACACGAATTATTTTCTTTACCGGATGAGGTTGAGCTTCGAGCGGTTGGGACAATCGGTATTGAGAGCATTGATTGTTTGTTGCCGTTGTGGGACGAGGCTTCGGTTGTCTCATTGAGATATGGCGCCGGTATTTTGAACAAGGAGTTGTCGGCACCGGGACAGGATGGAAATCTGGTCATTTTGGGGCATCGTATGAAGGCATATGGCAGTCTTTTTAATCGCTTGGGCGAGATGAAGCTCGGGGATGAGATCAAGATTATCGTTGAAGACGGTACTTCGTATATCTATGTGGTCGACGAAATCTTAGAGAAACTCAACCCATCGGAATTGCCCACGGTTATCGAACCGGACATAGATGACGGTAAACGAGTGACATTGGTAACGTGCACGCCGACCGGCGTCGGATCACATCGATTGATCGTTATTGGTCATCTTGCGGAATGATTTTTCTCTTTTTCAAGGGATTGTCGTATTTTTTTAGCGACAAGTGAAGGAACAGATGGTAAAATTCACACCAAAAGTTTCGGTGTGATTCATAATGACACGGAGGGATTATGAGTAAAGCGTGTTTAATTTTCAGTGACGGCAGTATTTATGAGGGCACAAGGTTCGGTGCGGATCGAGGTGCGGTCTGCGAAGTCGTCTTTGCGACAGGATCGACGGGCTATGTGGAATTGCTGACGGATCCGTCTTTCTGTGGACAGGCGGTGACACTAACGCACCCGATTGTAGGGAATTACGGCGTTTTTGAAGATGTTTCGGAGTCAGAGCGGCTGTGGGTCGGTGCGTTGATTATTCGCGACTTGACCGAGGTTCAAGGGGACGAGCGAGGTGCGGAGGATTTTGATACATATCTGAAGCGCAACGATGTGCCCGGCCTATATGGTGTGGATACACGAGAGATAGTATTGAAAATTCGAGAAGAGGGCACGAAGGTTGGCGCAATCCTCAGTGGCGGGGCCAAAGAGGTGGACATGGATGCGGCGATGGCGATGATTCGTGCTTATGACGCGAGACATTTGGTGCCTGAGGTCAGCCCGAGAGAAGTGATCGTTTATCCGGCGTGGCGTCAAGGTTGGGATGAGAAGAAAATCTCGGATGCGCGGATCATGAGCAAGAAGTCGGATATTGAGTTGCCACAGACAGATGGCCTAAAAGAAAAGCTTTTTAAAGTGGCATTCTTGGATTTTGGCGCTAAGAAGAATATTATATGGAACCTGACCATGCGCGGTTGCGAAGTGGTGGCGTTTCCGTGGGATACCGATGCGAACAAGATTTTCGAGCAGAAACCGGACGGCATATTTTTATCTAACGGGCCCGGGAACCCTCAGCATTGCGGTTCGGCAATCGAGCAGGTGAAGATATTAATAGAGTCGGGTATCCCGATAATGGGAATTTGCCTCGGTCATCAACTGATTTCGCTCGCACTCGGCGCAAAAACGCATAAGCTTAAATACGGCCATCGCGGTGCCAACCATCCGGTCAAAGAACTCGATAGCAATCGTATTTATATTACGTCCCAAAATCACGGCTTTGTCGTCGAGGATGATTCTTTGCCGGCGAATCGCTGTGTGGTGAGCCATGTGAATGTGAATGATGGGACGGTTGAGGGGATTAAGATGACAGATAAGCCGGTATTTACCGTGCAATATCATCCCGAAGGCGCTCCCGGGCCGCAGGATAATAACTATTTATTTGATCGCTTTATTGCGCTGATGCGCGATTCAAAGGACAGAGGTTAAGGGTATGGGTTCCTTTCGTGTCGGTTTTGCTTTTGTAGTAGCGGGTGGTATTCGGTTTTCGCTGAGGCTACTCGGCAAGGGCGCGACGGCCTTACCGGGTAAGGTGGCGATTAAGATCGCACCGCGATTTATTTGGGAGATGGCCGACGGCCGGGACATAATCACAATCACCGGCACCAACGGGAAGACGACGACAACACATATGATTTCCGAGATACTTCGCAACAGCGGATACTACGTCGCGACGAATGTGTCCGGAGCAAATTTAGCGTCTGGAATTGCGACGACTTTTGCGCAGGAACGGCGACATATCAAGCGTGCTAAGCGCAAAGGATTGAAGCTTGTCTATGTACTGGAAATCGATGAAGCAGCATTTGCGAAGGTTGCGGGCGATTTGTCGCCGAAGGTTTGTGTGGTAACCAATCTCTTCAGGGACCAATTGGACCGTTTCGGAGAACTCCTTTACACACGAGATTGCATAGAAAAAGGCCTCGATTTGACCGATGCGAAGATTTTACTGAACGCTGATGACTCCATGATCGCCGCCTTGAGAAAAAATCGTGAAGCGCGTACGTTGTTTTATGGCGTAGATGAGCAATCAATGACGCAGAACAATGTTACAAACGTTGCAATGGCTAAGGCATTGCCGGCGTCATCCGATGCAGAATATTGTCTATCTTGCAAACGCAAATACGATTATGGAGCAAGAAGTTTTGGCCATTTTGGCACGTATTCCTGTGAAACTTGTGGGGATTCCAGACAGAATCCGCAGATTTCTGTGTATTTTGATCCGTCGATGAGTTCTTCGGATCCGGGATTGCCGCTCACGTTTCAAGGTAAGGGCTTCTCAGTTGAGGGTGTTCTTCCGATTCCGGGTTCGCATAATATTTACAACGCGGTCTCGGCGTTTGCGGCTTGTTCGACGTTCGGTGATATTGTCGGAGATTCCGATTTATCTCCGGAGCATGTCGCTTTGGCGTTAAGTCAAGTGCAACCGGCTTTCGGTCGCATGGAGAAGATTCAGGTCGGTGATAAGAGTTTTTGTATTTTGCTGGTCAAGAATCCGGTCGGGCTCGACCGCGCTTTATCGATGGTCGCTTCGGCCTCCGATGCGGGCGGCATTTACCTGTTGCTGAACAGCAATATAGCGGACGGTACGGATGTGTCTTGGATCTGGGATGTAGATTTTGAAAGTAAGACATTGCCGGATCAGTTATATTGCTCCGGAGAGAGATATGCGGATATGTTATTGCGACTTGTATACTCCGGCGCCGGTACGGATCGTATTCGCTACGCGGCGATGCCCGAGGCGTTCAAGATGTTTGAGGACGCACTGGATGCGTGTGCGCCGGGCAAGTGTCTTTATATTCTTCCGAACTATACGTCGATGCTGGCGTTGCGCGAGTTTTTGGTGCGCAAATACCGGCTCAAAGATTTTTGGCGGTGATTCCAATGAGCAAGTATTCTCTCAGAATTTGTCATTTATATCCGGATTTGCTGAATCTCTATGGAGATCGGGGCAATATTCTGGCATTTACTTTTCGTGCCGGACTTCGCGATATTGAGACGGAGGTTGTGGCGCTCAGCATGGGTCAGCCATTCGAAAAGGACCAATACGATATTGTTTTTTTCGGCGGAGGGCAGGACGCGGAACAGAATATGGTAAGAAGAGATCTTGTCAGCGTCAAAGGACCGGCCGTACGCGAGGCCGTCGAAGAGGGCAGAGTGTTTCTTTGTATTTGCGGTGGATACCAGATGATGGGGCATTATTACCAAGAGCAGAACGGCAATAAGATTGACTGCCTCGGCGCGTTGGATATTTACACAGAGGGCAAGAAAGACCGCTTTATCGGAAATACGGAATATCACTGCGACTTGCTTGTCAATGACCCGGTAATATATGGTTTTGAAAATCACAGCGGAAGAACGTATTTGGGAGATAGTGTTCGACCGCTTGCAAAAGTCGTGTCCGGAAAAGGCAACAACGGCGAGGACGGAACCGAGGGCGCCGTCTACAAAAATGTGATCGCATCGTATTCGCACGGGAGCCTTCTGCCTAAGAACCCCGAATTAACAGACCACATCTTGACGCTGGCGCTAGGGCGCAAATACGGTGAAGACTTTGTCCTAGAGCCAGCAGACAAGACTTTTGAAGAAATTGCAAGAAAAGAAATGAAATCTTGCAAAAAGTAGTTGACAATTAATCCATTCTGCGTTTACAATGACAACGACCGATGGAGGAGATGGGGAAGACCTGTCTCCTTTTGCTTTTTCGGGAGAGTTTTTGAAATTATGATGATGGGTCGAGTCATCGACCGGAGAATTCAAGGAGGACATTATGGCTAAGTATACGCGACAAGATATTTTAGAAATTGTTGAGAAAGAGGATGTGCGTTTTATTCGTCTTCAATTTACGGATATTTTCGGCATGCTTAAGAATGTGGCTATCACACCGAGTCAACTCGATAAGGCGCTAAGTAATGAGTGCATGTTTGATGGTTCGTCGATTGATGGTTTTGCACGGATTCAAGAATCGGATATGTACCTTTATCCGGATCTGGACTCTTTTGTGATTTTCCCTTGGCGCCCGCAGATCGGCAAAGTGGCGCGTTTGATTTGTGATGTATACACACCGGAAGGAAAGCCGTTCGTTGGCGACCCGCGCTATGCGCTTAAGCGTGTTTTGGCCGAGGCGGAGTCGATGGGTTACTCGTTTAATGTGGGTCCGGAGCTGGAGTTCTTCTTGTTTCACTATGACGAGGATGGCAAGCCGACGACTTTTGCACACGATCAGGGTGGGTACTTTGACTTAGAACCGATTGGACAAGGCGAAGATATTAGAAGAGAGATTACTTTTGCTCTTGAGCAAATGGGTTTTGAAATTGAAGCGACTCACCACGAGGTGGCTCAGGCTCAGCACGAGATCGATTTTAAGTTCGGTGATGCGCTCCGTATAGCGGACGATATCATGACCTTTAAGTTGACGGTTCGCTCGATTGCCAAGAAGTACGGTATGCATGCGACCTTTATGCCGAAGCCCATATACGGCATCAATGGTTCCGGTATGCACACCAATATGTCTTTGATGAAGGATGGAAAGAATGCGTTTTATGATCCGGATACAGAGCTCGGTCTCTCGGAGACGGCGATGCAGTTTATTGCCGGGTTGCTCAAGCATATCAAGGGATTTACGGCAATCAGCAATCCATTGGTCAATTCCTACAAGCGATTGGTTCCGGGTTATGAGGCACCGTGCTATCTCGCGTGGTCTGCAGCCAATCGTTCCGCGCTCATTCGTATACCGGCAACTCGCGGCAAGGGTACGCGCGTCGAGCTTCGCTGTCCGGATCCGGCATGTAATCCGTACCTATCTTTGGCAATGTGCCTGGCTGCCGGCTTGGACGGTATCAAGAATAAGTTAACACCACCGAAGCAAATCGTTAGTTCAATTTTCGAAATGAGTGCCGAAGAAAGAAAAGATCATCAGATTGACAGTCTCCCGGGAAGTCTCGAGGAAGCACTCGTCTGTATGCAGGAAAATGAATTGCCCAAAGCGGTGCTCGGCGATCATATTTACGGGAAGTACATTGAAGCCAAGAACAAGGAATGGGACGAGTACCGTATGCGCATCAGTCAGTGGGAACTGGACTCGTACCTCTTAAAGTATTGATACGAGGGGACATTCGTATCTCTTCCGGATGACCTTCGAGCCGGCCTTGATGCACGAATGTGTCGGGCCGACTCGAGGTGAGAAGAGCAACCGGAACGTTGTAATGAGAGAGGATGGGAGGCAGAAGATGAGGGGCGTCATAATTGGCTTTTCTGATCAGCAGATGGCATCAAAAGTGCGAGATATCATGATTCGATACGGAATCAACGTCCGCGGGATTGCACACAACGGCTCTGCATTGCTTCGCCTCACACTGCTCGAAGATGGCGGAGGATTGGTTATTTGCGGCTCCGAGTTGAAGGACATGACCGCCTACCAATTGTTCACGCAGCTTTCGGAGGATTTTGATGTACTTGTGTTGTCAGCCATGCCGCCGACCGGCTTTTTTCCGGAAGAAGCGATGGGTCTTTTTTACCTGAGCGCGCCGGTTTTTTCCGAAGAATTGGCGTTCTATTCAAGAACGCTACTGAATACAAGACAAATGCCAATAGCGGGATATAAACGGGACAGCCGCCCTAAAAAAGATGTTTTCGAACAAAAGACGAAAAGGAGCCCCGAGGAGGAAAGAGATATACAGATGGCAAAAATGGTGCTGATCGATAGAAGGCATTTTTCTGAAGAGGAAGCGCATCGGTATCTCCAAAAAGAAAGTATGCAACGCGGACTGAGAATGGCCACATTGGCCAGGCAGATTCTCGATATAGATCAACAACAGAAGGAGGGCGCCGGATGACACAAATTGCTTTTACCAAAATGCACGGTATAGGAAATGATTATATTTATATCGATTGCACAGGTAAGAATCCGTTCGGAAAGCAAGAGGTTGAAGTCTTTGCGCGTCGCTATTGTGATCGTCACTGCGGTATCGGATCGGACGGTGTGATACTGATTAAGAAATCGCGAAAAGCAGATTTTTTCATGGAAATGTATAACGCCGACGGCTCACAAGGCAAAATGTGTGGGAATGGAATTCGTTGTTTGGCGGCATTTGTCCATGCGAAAAAATTAACGGATAAAACAGAACTCGATATTGACACGCTTTCGGGCGTCAAACATATTAAACTCGAAAAGATTAAAGGCCATCTATATATCGCAACAGTGAATATGGGACAGCCATCATTTCGCACCGAAGACATTCCGGTGCAGTGGAGCGATGACATTATGCTCAATGAGGCGGTTGCGGTCGGGGGCGCACTTTATAATGTCACGGCAGTCTCGATGGGCAATCCCCATGCGGTCATTTTCACGCGGGATGTACTTACGATGGATATTGAGCCGATTGGCAAGATGATGGAAAAGCATCGCTTGTTTCCGGAGGGTGTGAATGTGGAGTTCGCGGAGATTTTATCTCGCAATCGGATACGAATGCGCGTGTGGGAACGAGGATCTCAGGAGACGATGGCGTGCGGGACCGGCGCGTGTGCAACGGCTGCCGCGGCGGTTGAGAATGGGCTTGCAGATCGCAATGTGACGGTGGAGCTCAATCGAGGAGAGCTGGAGATTAACTGGGACCGTGACAGCGGCGATATCATCATGGTTGGCCCGGCCGAGATTGTTTATGAAGGCGTCGTTCATTTTCAGAACAAGGAGACGGTATGATCAAGGTTAACAGCGGCTTTTCAAGGTTGAAAAGCAATTACTTATTTGCAGAGATTGCTCGGCGAGTTGGTGAGTATAAGAATACGCACCCAGACGATGCGTTGGTCGATCTCGGCATCGGAGACGTGACGTTGCCGTTGCCCTCAGCGGTGGTGGATGCGATGCATCACGCGACGGCAGAAATGGGGAGAAAAGAGTCTTTTCGGGGCTATGGGCCGTATTATGGTTATAATTTTTTGCGGGAGGCCATCGCGGAGAACGATTACCGGGGCCGCGGGATAGAAGTCGGGGCCGACGAAGTTTTTGTCAGCGATGGGTGCAAAAGTGATTGCGGTAGCATCGGGGATCTGTTTTCAGAAGATACGCGTGTCGCCGTTTGTGACCCGGTGTATCCGGTTTATATTGATGCGAATGTGATGGACGGACGATCGGGTGTCTTCGACGATTCAAAGGGCAAATGGCCGGGTATTGATACGCTTTATTGCGGGCCGGAAAACGACTTTGTACCGGATGTTCCGAGCGGTGACGAGGCATGTCTGATTTATCTTTGTTTTCCCAATAATCCGACCGGTGCTTCAATCAACAAAGCGCAACTTACCGCATGGGTCGATTATGCGCTTCAGACAGGCAGTATTATTCTTTTTGATTCAGCGTATGAAGCTTTTATCACTGAGGAATTGCCGCATTCCATCTTTGAAATTGAAGGCGCGAAAAAGTGCGCCATCGAGATGCGTAGTTTTTCCAAAACAGCAGGGTTTACGGGAATGCGTTGCGGATATACCGTCATTTGCAAAGAACTGATGGTCGACGGTATTTCGATTCGTGACATGTGGATACGTCGGCAGGCCACAAAATTTAACGGTGTTTCATACATCACTCAGCGCGGTGCAGAAGCGATTTATTCCACGGAGGGAAAAGGGCAAGTTCGCGCCAATATTGATTTTTATATGAGAAATGCGGCGCGCCTTCGCGAAGGCCTGATTGCTGTCGGATACGAGGTTTTTGGTGGGGTGAATGCACCCTATGTTTGGGTCAAAACGCCGAGCGGTGAAGATTCGTGGGCGTATTTCGATTACTTACTCAACGAAAAGGGAATTGTCGTTACACCGGGCTCGGGATTTGGCGATGCGGGTGAAGGCTTTTTCAGAATGACAGCCTTTGGCAGCGAGGAAAGCACTCTGGAAGCGATACGGCGGCTGAGTGAGAAATGTGGACACGTGTCGTCCTCTTCTGGGCTGACGACATAAGTTTCACGTGCAACAATACGGGAGGAAACGATGATGAGAGCGGAAGATCTTGGCGATAACGGCGTGGCCGGCAGACCGATGAAATATATATTCGTAACCGGCGGGGTGGTTTCCGGTCTGGGGAAGGGCATTACGGCGGCGTCGCTCGGGCGTCTTTTGAAGTGCCGCGGGATTCGCGTGACAATGCAGAAATTTGATCCGTATTTGAATATGGACCCGGGGACAATGAATCCGTTTCAGCATGGAGAAGTATTTGTAACGGACGACGGTGCAGAGACGGATTTGGACCTTGGCCATTATGAAAGATTCATAGATGAGAATCTATCTCAGAATTCTAATGTGACGTCCGGACGCATTTATCACACCGTGCTTAGTAAAGAGCGGCATGGGGATTATGCGGGGGGAACAGTCCAGGTTATTCCACACGTGACCAATGAAATCAAGGAGCGTTTCAGAAGTGGAAAAACGGGCTATGACATCTCCATTATTGAGATCGGTGGGACCATTGGAGATATCGAGTCATTGCCATTTATCGAAGCAGCCAGACAATTTTCGATTGATGTCGGACGAGAAAATTGTCTGTTTATTCATGTCACCTTGGTGCCTTATCTTTCAGCGTCTCAGGAACAGAAAACCAAGCCGACCCAGCATTCGGTCAAAGAGGTTCTCTCTCACGGCATTCAACCGGATATCGTTGTGTGCCGGACGGAGGTTGGATTGACCAAAGAGCTTAAGGATAAAATTGCGCTTTTCTGTAATGTGCCGCCTCGCTGTGTTATTGAGAATAAAGATATGGCGCTGCTGTATGAGGTCCCGCTGGCGCTCGAAGCACAAGAGTTTGCGGACATCGTCTGTGAGCGTTTCGGTTTTCCGATTCGTGTGCCGGATCTCTCGGAATGGAACGCGCTTGTTCACAATTTGACCTGCCCGAAAAGTGCGACTGTGATTGCGATCGTCGGTAAATACGTCGGTCTGCATGATGCATATCTGTCGGTGGCCGAGTCTCTGGTGCATGCCGGTGCGGCCAATCACACCAAGGTCAAAATCAAATGGGTGGAATCTCAGGACGTCACCCCGGAGACGGCGCCGCATATTTTCGGTGATGTCGACGGCATACTTGTACCCGGTGGGTTCGGTAATCGTGGCACTGAGGGCAAGATCGAAGCGGCTAGATATGCCAGAACCCAAGGCATTCCGTATTTCGGGATTTGTCTGGGGCTTCAGATTGCGTTGATTGAGTTTGCGCGCAATGTTGTCGGTTTAGAGGGCGCTAACAGCGCGGAGCTTGAACCGAATACGCTGTATCCGGTCGTTGACCTGATGCCGGAGCAAGAAGAGGTCGAAGATCTTGGCGGCACGATGCGTCTGGGTCAATATCCCTGTTGCCTAAATCCGGAATCCAAGGCGTTTAGAAGTTACGGCGAATTGAATATTTTCGAGCGACACCGTCACCGCTACGAAGTAAATAATGATTTCCGAGATGCCTTCGAGAAAGCGGGATTGATGTTTGCCGGTACCTCACCGGACGGTCGAATTGTGGAGATGGTCGAGCTACCGACGCATCCGTGGTACGTGGCGTGTCAGTTTCATCCGGAGTTTAAGTCGAGGCCCAATCGGCCGCATCCGCTGTTCGCCGGATTTGTCGCTGCAGCGCTTGCCGGGGCGACAAAAGAGAAGTGTGAATGCCGGGCGGAAGAAAACAATTGACAGTGACCAATAATGAATGATTCATAACACATAATTGCAAATATTATGCACGATTAAAGAATAAACATAAAAACGATCGAGAAATATGAAAGTGCTTGATTCGACACTTGCAAAATGATATAATTCAGATGTTGTATGACACCACCCTTGCCGACGATTTTCCGTTAGCGGGTCGGCTCGGAATCTCGCTCGGTGATTCAAGGATGAATCGCTCGGGCATTTTTTGTTTTCGGGCCTATTCTTTTTATCATACACAAGGAGGCGTAGGATGAGAGTTTACAAGAACACACTGCCCGAGGCACAAGGTCTATATTCACCGGATAATGAGCATGATGCTTGTGGTATCGGCTTTGTTGTTGATATAAAAGGACGCAAGTCGCATTCAATCGTCCGCCAAGGGTTGACGATACTGGCGAACTTGGCGCATCGCGGGGGCGCGGGCAGCGAGGAGAACACCGGAGATGGCGCCGGCATATTGCTGCAGATCCCGGATCGTTTTTTTCGAAAGGCGCTTGGCCCGATCGTGTTGCCGGCATCCGGACAGTACGCGGTGGGCATGGTCTTTATGCCGATGATTCCGGAAAACCGTGAGGCGTGCCGCAACTTAATTGAGAAAAATACAAGAGCAGCGGGGCTGGAGACGATTTGTTGGCGTGATGTATCGGTCAATGAGACCATTCTCGGTGCGAAGGCCAGAGATTGTCGTCCGCATTTTGCGCAAATTTTTGTCAAAATGGCGACTGCAGCGTCGGATTCAGTCACAAAGTCGTCGGCATCAAAAGAATCGAGTGCATCCATTTCGGAAGCGTCGGAAACAGACCTCATTCGGCGCCTGTACCGAGCGCGCAAACTGTGCGAGCGGCAAACTGAGGATTTCGAAAAGCGTTTCGAGGAGAGCTTCTATTTTGCAAGTTTTTCGAATCGCACTGTCGTTTATAAAGGCATGTTGACCGCGGAACAGATGGATGCGTTTTACATGGACTTGGCAGACCTCGATTTTGAGTCGGGCATCGCGCTGGTTCACTCGCGTTATAGTACCAATACGTTTCCCAGCTGGGAACGTGCGCATCCATATCGTTTTTTGATTCACAACGGCGAGATCAACACCCTTCGCGGCAACGTCAATTCGATGCGTGCCCGGGAGTCGCATATTCGCACAGAGATTTTTGGCCGAAAGGTCGACGATATTTTCCCGATCATTAACCCGGACGGCAGTGACTCCGCGATGTTCGATAACGCTCTGGAATTCCTGCTATTGTCCGGGCGCTCGCTTGAGCACGCGGCGCTGATGATGGTTCCTGAGCCGTGGTATTACCACGAAGAGATGAGTGACGCGCGAAAAGCATTTTACGAATATCACAGCATGATTATGGAACCGTGGGACGGGCCCGCGGCAATGGCATTTACGGACGGGCGCAAAGTATGCGCTATCCTCGATAGAAACGGTCTTCGACCGTCGCGTTATACTGTGACCAAGGATGGTCGGGTCATCTTGTCTTCGGAGACAGGGGTATTGGATATACCTAATGATCAGATTGTCCAGCGTGAGCGACTTCGTCCCGGCCGTGTCTTGTTAATCGATACCGAAAAAGGCGTCATTATCGAAGACGAAGAAATCAAAGACCGGCTCTCTTCAGCGCAACCCTATCGCGAGTGGCTCAATGCCCATACGGTATCTCTGGAAGACTTGCCGTGTGATGCCTGTGCGGAGTCGAAAAAGAGCATGTTCTTCAGGCCCTTCAACCTGAGGCCGGAGGTCGAACTCGAAAAGGCGCCGCTTCAACAATTGCAGAAGGCTTTCGGATATTCCTATGAGGATCTTCGTATGACCTTGGTTCCGATGGCTAGAGAAGCCCTTGACCCATTGGGTGCAATGGGTGTTGATACACCGATTGCTGTGCTTTCCGAGCAACCGCAACTGCTATACAACTATTTCAAACAACTTTTCGCGCAGGTGACCAACCCACCGATCGACGCGCTTCGTGAAAAAATCGTCGTCATGAGCCGCTTGGCTCTGGGCGCCGAAGGGGACCTGATGAATTCGAAACCGACAGATTGTCGGAAGATTATTCTCGATCATCCGATACTAAAAAAGCGCGACATGGACGCGATTAAATCGCTGGTTTGCGACTTCAAATCTGCAACATTGTCGATTCTATATCCGGCGGGCGGTGACGGAGAGGTGCTTCAGACGCATCTGGATCGTTTGTGTCTCGCCGCGGAGCGAGCGCTTAACGCGGGTGCCAATGTGATCATTCTTTCAGACGTGGGCGTCAGCGAGAAAAAAGCCGCAATACCGGCGCTGTTAGCGGTATCTGCGCTACATCAACACATGACTCGCGAACGTCGTCGCAAAGATTTTTCACTCGTCATTGAGTCCGGAGAACCCAGAGAAGTCCATCATTTCTGTATGCTTGTCGCTTTTGGTGCGTCAGCCATTTATCCGTATTTGGCGTACGAGAGCATCAAGCATGAGACCGAGACCGGATTTTTGGATATGTCATACGATAAGGCGGAGGCAAACTACATTCATGCCGCCGTGAAAGGGATGATTAAGGTCCTCTCAAAAATGGGAATTTCAACGATTCAGAGCTACAAGGGCTCGCAGATTTTCGAGGCCATCGGCTTGGGTCAGAAAGTAATGGATAAGTATTTCACCTCGACGCCGAGTCGCGTCGGTGGCATCGGTCTCAAGGAGATTGCGAGAGAAACGAATACGCGCCACGAGCGCGCATTTGCGGTGAACAATCCGGATCCCGAGCTCGATGTCGGCGGTCAATTTCAGTGGCGCAACGATGGCGAAGTCCATATGTACAACCCGATGACCGTGCAAATGTTGCAACGTGCCGTCAGAAGCGGTAATTATGAGTTGTATAAAGCGTATAGTCGCGAGATGAACGATGATACACAAAAAGCCTGTACTATCCGAGGTTTATTGAGGTTCGCACCGAGTCGACGATCCATTGCGATTGAGGAGGTTGAACCGGTCGAAACGATTGTCCGGCGCTTCAAGACGGGCGCGATGTCTTACGGTTCAATCAGCAAGGAAGCGCACGAAGCCTTGGCGATTGCGATGAACCGCTTGGGTGGTAAGAGCAATACCGGCGAGGGCGGGGAAGACCCCGAGCGCTTTACCGTGATGCCAAACGGCGATTCGGCCAATAGCGCAATCAAGCAAATCGCATCCGGCCGCTTTGGCGTGACATCACACTACCTCGTTAATGCCAGAGAACTGCAAATCAAGATGGCCCAAGGCGCAAAGCCCGGCGAGGGCGGACAGCTCCCCGGAAGAAAAGTTTATCCTTGGATTGCCAAGACCCGTCACAGCACACCCGGTGTCGGATTAATTTCACCGCCGCCGCACCATGATATCTATTCAATTGAGGATTTGGCCGAACTGATTTTCGACCTGAAAAACGCAAATAAGTATGCTCGCGTGAGCGTCAAATTGGTCTCAGAAGTCGGCGTCGGAACGGTTGCCGCAGGTGTTGCTAAAGGCCGTGCGGACGTGGTGCTGATCAGTGGTTATGACGGTGGCACCGGTGCGTCGCCGCGTACGAGTATTCGTCACGCCGGACTCCCGTGGGAGCTCGGTCTGGCCGAGACGCATCAGACACTGATTCTCAATGACTTAAGAAGCCGGATCGTCGTTGAGACGGACGGTAAGTTGATGACCGGACGCGATGTCGCCGTGGCCGCACTACTCGGTGCAGAGGAATTCGGATTTGCAACGGCGCCGTTGGTCGCACTCGGATGCGTCATGATGCGTGTCTGTAACCTTGACACTTGCCCTGTTGGCGTAGCGACTCAGAATCCGGCACTCCGATCAAAATTCGCGGGTAAGCCCGAGCATGTCGTCAACTTTATGCGATTCGTCGCACAAGAACTTCGCGAGATCATGGCAGAACTCGGCGTCAGAACCATCAACGAAATGGTCGGCCGAACCGATCTGTTGGTTGCGGATCGAGCCGTTGATTTTTGGAAAACCCGTCAAATCGACTTGTCCTCGCTCCTGTATCGACCGGGCTGCGGTCCCGTTGAGTCGAAGTACTGCACAGATAAACAAGACCACAAACTCGAGCAAACGATGGATCACCGCATACTGATTCCGCTTTGCGAAAAAGCAATCGCCGAAGGCAAAGCCGTTGAAGCATCCTTGCCGATTCGAAACGTCAATCGCGTTGTCGGCACACAGCTTGGCTCGATGATTACCTCTCGCTATGGCGCAAAGGGTCTTCCGGAAGATACGATTCGTCTGACCTTTACCGGTTCAGCCGGACAAAGTTTTGGTGCGTTTACACCGAAGGGGCTGACCATGACCCTGATGGGAGATGCCAACGACTATCTGGGCAAAGGACTATCCGGAGGCAAAATAATCGTGCGCGATCGAGGGGATGCCGACTATGACGTTAGCTCGAATATATCAGTCGGAAACACCGTGCTCTATGGGGCGACATCCGGTGAAGTCTATATTCGCGGCGTGGCCGGCGAGCGATTTGCCGTGCGCAACAGCGGAGCAACGGCCGTGGTGGAGGGATGTGGCGATCACGGCTGTGAATACATGACAGGCGGCAAGGTATTGGTCCTTGGCCCGACCGGCAGAAACTTCGCAGCCGGCATGTCCGGAGGCGTCGCATATGTACTGCGCAGAAAAGGGCTTTTCGAGAAGCGCTGCAATACCGAAATGGTCTCACTCTATCCGCTGACGGATGAAAAAGAGATCGAAGAAGTTAGAGCTCTTCTTGAAAAACATGTTCACTACACGGAGAGTACTTTTGCGGCGGAGATTCTCGAAAACTTCGAAACGTATCTTCCGGATTTCGTGAAGATCATGCCCAAAGATTACGAGCGCATGCTCCAAGCCGTTAAAGACGTTGAGGCGAAAGGCCTTACCGGTGACGAGGCTCTGATGGCGGCATTTGAAGCCAACTACAAAGACGTCGCTCGAGTCACCGGCAGCTGAGGGAGGACGTCCAGATATCAAGCAGGAGCCGTCGACAATGGCAATGCAACATTCCAACTCGCCGGTGAGGGAAGAAGTTAAGCGAGCAAGCGGCAGTGCAGTTTAGAGAGGTAGAGAAATGGCAAAACCAACAGGATTTATGGAATATCAACGGGAGGATCCGAATGATCGTCTTCCGATAGAGAGAATATGCGATTATAACGAATTCCACGAGCACTTCGACGAAAAGAAGCGACGTGAGCAAGCCGCGCGATGCATGGATTGCGGCATACCTTTCTGTCACACCGGTATACTGATTAACCGAGCTGCTTCGGGTTGCCCGATCAACAACCTCATACCGGAATGGAACGAGCTAATTTATAAAGGACTTTGGGACGAGGCGTATCGACGACTTTCAAAAACCAACAACTTCCCGGAATTTACGGGAAGAGTATGTCCTGCTCCTTGTGAAGGGGCGTGCACAGTTGGGCTCAATGATACGGCCGTGACCATCAAGCAAAACGAGTGCCGCATCATCGACCGGGCATTTGAAGAGGGTGTGGTTGCACCGTTCATTCCGGCTTTTCGCAGCGGAAAGAAAATCGCCGTCATCGGATCCGGTCCGGCCGGACTGGCATGCGCCGATCAACTCAACAAAGCCGGGCACGAAGTGACCGTCTATGAGCGAAGCGATCGACCCGGAGGTCTTCTGATGTACGGCATCCCAAACATGAAACTTGAAAAAAGTGTCGTCATGCGACGCGTTGAGCTGATGGAGCAATCCGGTATACGTTTTCAAATGAATAAGGAAATTGGCAAAGATATAGGACTCGAGCAACTGACGAACACTCATGACGCAGTTATTTTATGTTGCGGTGCAACCCGCGCACGTGATTTGAATGTGCCGGGACGCGATGCCAAGGGCATCTACTTTGCGGTGGATTTTTTGACGCAAAACACTCGGGCACTCTTGTCCGAAAAAGACATGGAAGCAAAAGTCGAAGGCTGCGAAGATTCGCCAAGTGGCGCGGTTTCGAGTTGCGCCGTTGCCCGGGAGGATGCGCAGTCAGATTGTGCGGGCGTGCCGGAAGGTGCGCTGTCGGCCAAGGGTAAAAATGTCATCATCATCGGTGGCGGCGACACGGGAACGGACTGTGTCGGCACAGCGCTTCGCCACGGTGCAAAGAGCGTTACACAAATTGAGATAATGCCTCGTCCGTCCGAGACCCGCCCATCCGATAATCCCTGGCCGCAATGGCCGATGACCCTCAAGACCGATTATGGTCAGCAAGAAGCCATCGCCATTACCGGAAAAGATCCACGCGTCTGGGAAACCACAGTTCGTGCCATTCATGCAGATAAGAAGGGGCGCATTAAGAGCGTTGAGACGGTCGAGGTTCAATGGCAAAAAGCAGAAAACGGCGCCATGATTCCGAAGCCCATCGAGGGCACCGAAAAAACCTTGCCTGCCGATCTGGTGCTCTTGGCCATGGGATTTCTCGGGCCGGAGGATCACGTGTTGGGAGATATTCGTATTGAGAGAGACGCCCGAGGCAACTTCATCGGAAAAGACGGTATTTATCAATCCGACAATCCGAAAATATTTGCTGCCGGCGATGCACGCCGCGGCCAGAGCCTAGTCGTTTGGGCCATCTACGAAGGTCGCGCCGCCGCCGCAAGATGTGATGCGTTCCTGATGGGAAAGACCCATTTGCCGGGATAAGATTGGCGTCACCCTCGCAAATCGAAAAATACCGACTAAATGGCGCACTTCGTGAGATTTAGTCGGTATCCGCGCGCTCAGCGTAATCACTAAAGCTTATAGCGAAGGCTACGCGTCGGCCGAAAAATGAAAGAGCAACAAATTATTGATTTGACGAAAACTGTCCCGTATGTTATATATGACATAGAACAGCCGTTCGCGTCGCTCAACGGCCACGCTGCGATACTCAACAGCCGTCAAGGCTCGCCCACCAAGCGCTTGGGATCGGGCGGAGGGGTATTCGGTTGACGAGTATCAGCGTTCGAACTCGCTAAACCATCTTCTCTTAACAAATCGATCAAAGGCATAGGTTGAAAGGAGTATACAGATGATTCCAACACTATCTATCATTGGCATGACCGTTTCCGGAGCAATTGCGATTTTGCTACCGGTCGTACTGGCGATTGTTTTCTATCGAAGCCATCGGTTCCGCATTTCGTTTCTTTTTATGGGGGCCGTGGCGTTTTTTATCAGTCAGATTATCCTTCGGTCCACGATATTAAATTTGTTAGCGTTGACGTCTTTTCATAAAAGAATGGTGGAAAATCTCGTATATCTCGTGATTGTTGGTGCTTTTTCGGCAGGGCTTTTCGAGGAGAGTGCAAGGTATGGCGGTTTTTCGTTGCTCAAAAAGAATGGATTGACATGGGCGGACGCGGTTGCTTTTGGTATCGGGCACGGAGGGGTGGAGTCTATTCTTTTGGTCGGTCTTTCTCAGATCAGTAATGTGGTTACGTCGATTTTGATTCAGACCGGTACATTTGATTCGATGGTTGCCTCGAGCTTGGGTGAGAAAGCAGGTGAAATCAAAGCGGTGTATCTGGATACGGCTCCGGCTTTGTTTTTTGCTTCCGGATTGGAGCGAATATTAGTTATGCCGGTTCATATCTGTCTCTCTGTTTTGGTGTGCTTGGCGATTATCAAGAAAAAGCCGATTCTCTTGATAATTTCTATTCTGCTTCATACGTTGGTAAACGTGCCGGCCGTTTTCGCACAGGTGTTCGAGCTGAATATTTGGCTGGTTGAGGGGATTCTTTTCATTATGTCAGCGGCCATGTTATACGGTATTATTCGCTTGAAAAAGAGTTTTCCCGAGATTGCGGCGCCAAAGAAAATCGGCGGGGATTCTCCGGTCGCGGAGAATCCAGCATAGAGATCTCCGCATTGCTGATCTGCATTCTTGTCAAACTGTAGGCTCTCGGCTCAAAACGGAACAAATATTTATTGCAATACAATAAATATTTGTTGAATTTATTCAGTTTGGTGATATGCTGTGAGTAATAGCCATCAAGTAATGGAGGAAAATAATATGTCGTCAGGAACACTGGGCAAACTCATGCGCATCGCTGTTATCACCATCGCTGTATGTGGAATATACCTCTTTGGCTATATCATTCCATCTTTGGGTAAAAGCATTGTTTATGATAATCCCGAATTTTCAGGGTGGTTCTGGCCGTGGTGGATTTTTGCATGGTTGTTCGCCCTTCCGTGTTATGCGGTGCTCTTTTTGGCATGGAAAGTATCGGGCTCGGTTAGGCAAGATAAAGTGTTTACGGCCTTGGCCGCAAAATGGGTCAAGCAAGGGGCGGAGTTGCTATTATTCGACGCAGCGCTTCTGCTTGTTGGAAATGTCGTGCTCCTATTTCTGGAAAAGAACCATCCGGGTATGCTTCTTTTTTCCGTTGTGGGGAGCATGTTTGTTGTCACGCTCGCCATTTTTGCGGCGGTTCTTTCTCGCTATCTGACCAAAGCCGCTGTTCTTCAAGAGGAAAGTGAAGGAACATTATGATAATCATTAATGTGGATGTTATGCTCGCGAAGCGCAAAATGAGCGTCACGGAACTGGCTGAACGTGTCGGATTTACACTGGCTAATGTGTCGTTGATCAAGACCGGCAAAGTGAAGGCGCTCAAGATGTCTACGCTCGAAAAGCTGTGCGACGCTCTAGACTGCCAACCTGGGGATATTTTGGAGTTCAAAAAAGATGAGAACGCTGACGAGAGATTCAATGATTCAAAGTATTTATAGTTCAACGATTGATGGTATGCTTATGACTGCCCATCAGAAAGGATACTTTCTTCTCTGATTAAAAAGTGGGACTGGGATAGGACGAGCTAGCTCAGTCATTTGATGAAACGGAGGAACCGCATTATGCAAATCGGTTGTACGAAAAATCTTTGCCAACAGCTTAAAGTGATCCCGCAAGCCTTGAGAGATAAGGCGCCATTGTATGCGTGGCACGCCAATTTTTTTACGCTTCATAGAAAAAAAGCCGTTCTTCTCGCCCATGATGCGTCGCGGTTTCCGATTCTTTTGTTCGGCCTCAAAGCCTCTCATTGGAAACAAATCGACAGCATCATCGAGAAAGCGATCTTGCGTGCGCTTGAGAACGAAGGCATCCGACCGGAAGTCATCCAAGCCTTTATGCGGGACGCCGGGGAGGTTGTTTTCACAAAGACAAATGACCGGTCGGTTCTGTCTGCGATGAATCAGATGATACAAGGCATCAAGTACTCAGAGAATAAGGAGATGAATTCGGAGGACATTTTTCAGGAGGAAGTATGCCACTATATGGGCGAGTGGATATTTCGGCATGACGGTGTATATCGTAGCCCTAGAGAAGTGCTTCGGGAGGTACTGACCGAAAAGTATGGCGTCGGTCCGGACGGAAGCCCGCGATCCATTTATTCTGTGGTCGCTTTTCAATTCATGATGAAGCTGGAGCTGGATAAGCATAAAGTGTGGCGAAGAGTCATTGTTCCGGCGAACATTAACTTCCGTCGACTTCATTTCGTGATACAGGATGCCTTTGGCTGGCGAAGCTATCACTTGTATCGATTTGATTTTTTTGAAAAGGGCAAAATCGTCGCTTCGGTTTGCCTGGATCCATATTCGGATTTTCTGTTCGAAAATGAAAATGCTCCGAGCGAAGCGGATGATCAAGTTATGGTCACCCGGTATTTCCCGAAATTTCGGGAATGTACCTATGAATATGATTTCGGCGATGGATGGATCCACAAGCTCAAAATCGAAAAGATTATCGAAGACTATGAGGACGTCCGCCCGGTATGCATCGGAGGCGAAGGCGATTGTCCGCCGGAGGACGTTGGAGGCGAAAGCGGATACGATGATTTTCTTGAGGCCATTCGGAATCCCAAGCATCCGGAGCATCGGGAAATGACGGCTTGGGGAATCTATCAGCGGTACGAGCCGTTTGATCTATCTAAAACGAATAGAAAGCTCGCTCGTTCTTTATACCGAATAGACTGAGCGTGGGGTGGGACCGGGAAAAAGTTGCGTTTTGACGCGAGCACGAGAAGATTCCTTATTAAAGGTTTCTTTAATAAGGCGCTCTCAAGCAACTCCTTATTAAAGAAAAGTGCCAAAAACTTTAATAAGGGCGGTCATTCGCTTGCCTTGTTTAAAAAAATACCATAAAATTTTAATAAGGGACGCGTTCAAGGGAGGAAATGGCTATGACTCATAATCGTGCCGGTAAATATGTTCATCAGCTAACGGGCTATGATGCATTCATTCCAACGGATCTTCCGCCGGATCCTCCAGTGAATATGGATGCAGAAATGATTCGCCTTCTATCCTTGGCGGATCGAAAATTGGGACGGCTTGATGGAGTCACACAGATTTTGCCAAACCCAGATCTGTTCGTTGGAATGTATGTGCAAAAGGAAGCGGTATTGAGCTCGCAAATTGAAGGGACGCAGGCTTCATTTGTTGACGTTCTTCAGGTTGATGCGGATACGGCTGCGAAGAGGCAGGATGTTGAAGAAGTTGTAAACTATGTTAAGGCAATGAAATACGGGATGAATAGACTTGAGACGCTACCCTTAAGTCTTCGTCTGCTGAGAGAAATACACGGTATTTTGTTGAGCGGGGTGAGAGGAAGCCAGCGAAATCCAGGCGATTTTCGAACATCCCAGAACTGGATAGGCTCTTCGGGATGTAGCCTAGCAACGGCATCATTTGTTCCGCCGCCGGTTGCTGAAATGACATCTGCACTGGGGCATCTTGAAAATTATATGTATTCAGAAAGTGATATTCCGCATCTTATTCGAATTGCGCTGATTCATGCTCAATTTGAAACGATTCACCCCTTTTTGGATGGAAATGGAAGAATGGGAAGGTTGCTGATTGCTTTTTGGCTATATCAACAACAAATTCTAAAATATCCCCTCCTATATATCAGCTACTATTTTAAAAAGAACCGGACAGAATACTACGATCGATTGATGAATATTCGCACGAAAGGAGATTGGGAAGGCTGGGTGAAGTTTTTTCTGGAAGGTGTGGCACAAGTTGCAGATGAAGCAACTCAATCGGCAAGTGAAATCATGAAATTGAAGGAAATGATTATGGAAAAGATTCAAAAAGAAACGAGCGGGAAAGCCAACTCGGTGTTACTGCTTGACCTCCTTTTTCGAATGCCTATAATTACTATAAATTTAGTTAAGGATGAGCTGAAGGTTTCCTATCCTACGGCGAAAGCTCTTACGGAGCATTTTCGTGAAGCGAAAATCATTCGTTGTATTGATGATTCCATTCTGCGAAACAAGAGGTACATCTTTACTGAATATGTTGCGATACTTGAGAGAGGCACAGAAGTCTAACCTAAGTATCGGATACCTGTTGACCCACCGTCTCTCCCAAGCGAGTACGA
>DUPM01000005.1 GCA_012838315.1 Clostridiaceae bacterium | reverse complement strand
TTTTGCCTAAGAGCGCCTCGCAATTTTGAGTTCGACTGTTTGGTTATTTGTTTCTGTGTCTTTGAGCGTAAATCGCTAATTCGGCCATAGAAATTATGAATATTTGCATATTAAAGCCCCTCGTTATTGAACCGTTGGTTCCTATAACAAGGGGCTTCACTATGCGTTTTAATATACTTAGTGTCAGATAACTAGAAAAATTCTCTATAGAGCACACGAACGGCATAATCACAATACTCGTCTTTGACACCGAACATGACGGAGATCTCTGATGCGCCTTGGTTGATAATCTCAAGGTTTATGCCAGCTTTACTGAGCGCTGTGGCAGCCCGGGCAGTTGTGCCGACCGTATTTGCCATTGCTTCTCCGACAATCATAACAATCGACAAATTGCGATTGACGACAACTTCATCAACTTCCAGTTCTAGGCTGATACGCTCAATAACGCGACGCTCCTTTTCCGCAGAAAAGTCCGAAGAACGAAGAACAATCGAGATAGAGTCGATACCCGAAGGCATATGCTCAATAGATACCCCTTCATCTGCAAGAATTTGAAAAACTTTGACGGCAAAGCCGACTTCTCGATTCATCAAATATTTCTTGATGTTAAGCGTACAAAAACCTTTCTCTCCGGCGATACCGGTCACCAATGAATCGTAATTCTTGCGTTTAGCGACGATCTTTGTGCCTTGGCAACAAGGGTTGTTGGTATTGAGGATGTGCACAGGAATGCCCTTGCGGAAAGCCGGATATAGTGCTTCCTCGTGAAGAACGGAAAAACCAGCGTAAGCAAGCTCTCTCATTTCATCGTACGTTATTTCGCGGATGGGGAAGGGTCTTTCAACCAGACAAGGATTAACGGCATAGACGCAATCGACGTCCGTCCAGTTTTCATAAATATCAGCATTGACGGCAGCAGCAAGAATAGAGCCGCTGATATCAGAACCTCCACGTGAAAAGGTGATGATTTCGCCCTCCGGAGAATAACCATAAAATCCGGGGAAGACACATATCTCGTCAGACTCTCTGAGTATGGAGAGCCGGTCGTAAGAATCAGGAAGAACCTTAGCACGTCCAAAAGAGACGCTAAGCAATAGCCCTGCTAATTTCGGATTGCAGTAACTCGCCTTATGTCCGATTGTATTGAGATAACCTGCTACGACACGGGCAGAGCAATCTTCACCGAGAGACTTTACTGCATCCATAAAACGATCTTTGTCGTTAATATTCGAGTAGATTATATCCTTCATGTGCTCTTTGATTGAAGGGAAGAGAAAGGAAATATTTAGCTCAGCACAAATGTCTTCAAAACGCTTTGCAATTGCATCGAATTCGGCATTGGCTTCTGCGCCGGTCAATCGAAGATTGCCGATATTGATGAGCATATCTGTAATTTTCGTGTCTGAAGCAGACCTTTTACCGGGTGCAGACACAACGATGATTCGCCTGTCCTCATCGCTGATGATAATATCACAGACTTTTTTAATCTGCGTGGAATCCGCTAAAGAAGAACCGCCAAATTTTGCTACCTTCATATTGTCACATCAGGATTTACCTGCTCCTTTTCATAAACTTCAACAATGAAACAATTATAAATATCACGACTGCATTATTCAAGCGATATCCTGACTATTGGAGAAAATGCCAAGAAGTCGACCATAAATTCTTCGTTTTTGGTTTATGTGACGGCATTATTGATTTGGATTTGCATATATGAATCATTACTTGTATTCTCTACTAGAGAAAATGAATGCTAAATACTATACTAAGATGTAAAGAGATGAAAGGTAATTGATCAATGAAAAAATATATGCCGGATGCATATTACAGCAAAACAATTGACATTCCTTTTGCAGATTATGTTGCCAAAGGATACAAATATGTCTTATTTGATCTCGATAATACAATAGCACCGGATCACTCTCATGTTCCGGTCCCGTATTCTTTTGAAATTGTCAAAATCGTTTCTGATCTTGGAATGAAGTGTTGCCTAGTATCTAACGCTAAGTCAAACCGGTCCGAAATCTTTGCGAAAAAACTCGATATCCCTTTTGTTTCCTATGCGGCTAAGCCTTCTCCAAAAGGTATTATTCGCGCAATGAGGGACTTGGGTGCTGATACCACAAATACTATGATGGTTGGAGATCAGTTTTTCACAGATATCATTGCAGGCAAGCGCGCAAAAATTCACACAATATGGGTGAAACCGTATGAAAGTCGAGAGGTTTTTTATGTTCGATTTAAAAGGCCTCTTGAATTCATCATACGCAAGTTGTATGGGTTTTAATCTTTTGCTTGCGGAACATTCCTCTGTCAAGTAAAATATCTTCGCATGAATAAAAGTAATTACTTATATAGTGTCGAGAGGAGACAGTTATGATTAGTGCAGGTGATTTCAGAAATGGCCTTTGCTTTGAAATGGACAACCAGGTTTTTCAGGTAGTAGAGTTTCAACATGTGAAGCCGGGTAAAGGTGCGGCTTTTGTACGTACAAAGTATAGAAATGTTCGTAATGGTTCCGTCGTTGAGCGTTCGTTCAACCCTTCTGAAAAGTTTGAACAAGCCCAGCTTGATCGAAATGATATGCAGTACATTTATTCTGACGGAGACCTTTACTTCTTTATGGATCAAAATACCTACGAGCAACGCCCGATAGCCAAGAGTGACATCGGTGACGGCATCAAGTTCTTGAAAGAAGAAATGATTTGCAAAGTATTGTCTTATAAAGGCGAGGTGTTTGGCGTAGAACTACCGATTATCGTAGAGCTTGAGATTACCGAGTGCGAGCCCGGCGTCCGTGGTGATACGGCAAATAACGCAAGCAAAATTGCGGTTCTCGAAACCGGTGCTTCGGTCAAGGTGCCGTTATTTGTCAATCAGAATGAGATTATTCGAGTGGATACAAGAACCGGAGAGTATATAGAACGCGCATAACAGTATGTTTTCAGTGTTTCTTTTTACGGTGGGAGCGTCACAGTCATGGACGAACAAACTGCAATAGAATCAATCAAAGGCGAGAGATCCATGTCTCGAGGGTTTGTTGCGCAATACGCCGCTGAGGCAGCGCTTCAGACCGCAGGGGTTGCAAATCTTTCTCCTTCAATGGGCGTCTTTTTGAAAGAGTCTCTCGGAGTTCTGCACGAAGGCAAGGGCGTTAATGTAGTATTCCACGAAAATGATGATGGCTTTGTGTCCATCACCGTATACCCAGTAGTGTATTATGGTATGATTATACCTGAAGTGGCTTGGGCCATACAGGAGCGCGTTAAGGCTGATGTCGAGAGGTATACTGGTCTCAATGTCGAGTCTGTCGACGTTCATGTTTGCGGTATAGTACTTAGAGAGGAGAATAAGGGATGAATCGAGCCGTTCGAATTTTGGTTGTAGCATATTCCTTTATTCTGGCCATTTTATCAATTTTGTTGCTTTACGGCTTATTTGACGAGAGTATTTTTGCCAATATGTTATCGTCTCTTTCCGTTATAGTGACTCACCCGATTAACAAATTTATATATTTCGCGGTGTTGATGTTGATTTTGTCTTCTGCCGTCTGGGCAGTCTCATACGCTGTTTTATCGGGACGGTTGAGTAGAACTCGAATTCGTCAGACGGATGTTGGATTTGTAGATATTGATGTCGATGCAATGGAGAGCATCGCACTTAATGCTGCGAAAAGCGCTCAAGTGGGCATCAAATCGGCCAAAGCTCATGTGTCTTCAGCAAAGAACGGCCGAGTAAACGTCAAAATTACTGCTGTGTTATATTCTAATGTTGAGATTCCCGCAATGATGTCAAAAGTCCAGGAGCGAGTGAAGAAAGATTTCGAGAAGTATACAGGAATCACTGTTGCGACAGTTTCAGTCAAAGTCGGTCGCGTTGAGCCCGTTGTGGCTAAAGTTGAAAGATAACCGCCATGAAAGCGTTTTTAGCCAAATTCTTCGATTTGATAAAAGACAAAAATACTGCAGCTATCGGTGCAGGCACGGGATTTGTGCTTGCAGTGCTGATTGTTGTTTTTGGATTTCTTAAGACATTCTTTATTTTGATTATGACATTCACCGGTTTTTACATCGGCGCAAAATTACTCTCGGATAAAGATAAACTAAAAGATTTGCTAGACAAAATTTTGCCACCCGGGAGGTTTCGATGAGCAGAAGAGAAGCGCGAGAGCTCGCTTTTAAGTTTTTATACCAAGTAGAGTTCCGTCCCCAGAACGTTGAAGAACAAAAATCTCTTTTTTTAGAGATTCACGCATTTGATATCGCTGAAGAGCAATATTTCAGGCAGGTTGTAGATGGTGTCGTTCAAGATAGGTCTGAAATGGACGCGCTCATATCGCCATTGCTAAAAGGGTGGAAAATCGATCGTTTACCCCGAGTGGATTTGACAATCCTGAGAATTGCTGTTTTTGAAATGCGCCATTTGGAAGAAGTTCCAGACAGCGTTGCAATAAGCGAAGCTGTTATTTTAGCCAAAAGGTATGGTTCGGAGGAGTCTAAATCATACATTAATGCCGTACTCGGCAAACTGGCAGTCGGAGAGAGTCAATGAACGCCGTAGTATCTGTCGAAGAACTCAACAGATATGTCAATCAACTCTTAAACAATGATTCTGAACTCAGAATTGTTCGCGTGCGCGGTGAAATTTCCAACTACAAAAGGTATCCTTCAGGCCATGCTTATTTCCAGCTCAAGGATGCACGTGCTCAGGTCAGCTGTGTCATGTTCAAAGGGCATTTTTCTTCTGTCGATTTTCAACCCTCCGACGGTCAAAATGTAATTTTGCAAGCTCGCGCCGGAATATATGAACAAGATGGTCGTTTTCAACTTGTTGTATATACGATGCAGCAAGACGGCGTCGGTGATTTATACAAGCGTTTCGAACATCTTAAGGTTAAACTTAGAGAACAGGGACTGTTTGACGACGAGCGAAAAAGGCCAATACCGTTTCTTCCAAACCGTATTGGCGTGATTACTTCTTCTAAAGGCGCGGTCATTTCAGACATTATTCACGTGCTAACGAGAAGATTTCCAGGGTTTAATTTGCTACTTTATCCATCCGCAGTGCAGGGCGCCAGTGCTGCCTCTGAAATTATCAACGGCATTAACTATTTCAATGTCACTCGTGCTGTGGATGTGATTATAGTTGCGAGAGGCGGTGGATCTATTGAAGATTTGTGGTGCTTCAATGACGAACGCCTGGCCCTTGCTGTTTCAGATTCCGAAATTCCGGTTATTTCCGCAGTGGGTCACGAAACAGACTTCACAATTTGTGATTTTGTGGCCGATTATCGAGCGCCGACGCCCTCGGCAGCGGCCGAAATTGTCATGCCGGACAAAGCCACGCTCATTTCAGAAGTTGAACGATTGGAATCCGCATTGATATCCGTACAAAATCAACTGTTTAGAGATAAACATAATCGACTTACTCAGCTGATGCATCATCGAGCTCTTAGTACTCCAAAATCTTATGTTGATATGCAAATGCAGCGCGTTGACTATATCTCACAACGCTTATCGTCATCTTTTGAGCGATTCATTAAGAGCCGTACCGACAAATATAGTATACTGGTTGAGATACTCAGCACTCTTAATCCAGACGCAATTCTCAATCGGGGTTATGCATATTTAATGAATCCGGACATGAAGATTATTGACACGACTACAAAGGCACTTGAAGAATCGATTTGGGATGTTCACATGAAAGACGGAGCGATTAAGGTGCGTGTTGAAAATGTTTCAACGAAGCTTATTGACGAGGTGTAGCAACTATGGATTTTGATATCAACGAAATGACTTACGAGCAAGCTGTGCTTGAGCTCGAAAAGACTGTGAAGGCTCTTGAGGCCGGGACGGTCAGCCTTGATGATTCCGTTAAACTTTATCAATTAGGTGTCAACCTGTCGAATCGATGCGCGGAGCTTCTTGCTGACGCAGAGAACAAAGTCTCTATTCTTACAGAGACCACCGGAGAATCACGAACCGAGAGACCATTTTCTCCCGGTAGCGATGCTTTGGAGGTGCCTTTTGAATAATTCTGAAACCAAGCAAATGATGTCCCAATATCGCGATGCGATTGAGTCCTATCTAGAAGGTGTTTTCCCCGAAAACAGTGAAGATGCAACCGTTCGTGCAGCAAGATATAGTTTAATGGTCGGAGGAAAACGTATTCGTCCGGCGCTCATGCTCATGGTGGCAGACATGCTGGGTGCGGAGCGTGAATTCATCATGCCCTTTGCTGCTGCGCTTGAGATGATCCACACGTATTCACTCATACATGACGACTTGCCCTGTATGGATAACGATGAGCTTCGTCGTGGAATGCCCACTTGTCATATTCGTTACGGAGAGGCTACTGCGCTGCTTGCCGGTGATTTGTTGCTGAACTCTGCGTATGAAATCCTCCTTGAACAAGCAATTACACATGGTTCTTATGCAGCGCTTGCTGGACGATTTATGGCAAAATCAGCAGGTGGAGTTGGCATGATTGGTGGTCAATCACTGGATATCAGTTCATTTTCGGGCTCTGTTACACTGGAACGACTTGAAGAGATACAGCGTAAAAAGACCGGTGCCTTATTGACCGCTGCTATTCTTACGCCATTTTATGCTTCCGATAATCACCATTCGAACAAAGAACTTTGCGTTGCTTTAACCGATTATGCGTCTCATCTTGGTCTGTCGTTTCAAATCAAAGACGATATTCTGGACGTAGAATCTTCTCCGGAAGTTCTAGGGAAAAGCATAGGTAAAGATGCGGCATGTGACAAAGCGACTTTTGTGACGGTTTGCGGCATTGAATCTTCACAAAAGAGACTTTCTGAAGAGTATGATGCTGCTTACAATGCACTTAATTCTATAAAAAATCTGGGATTTGATAACGAATTACTACTGTCTTTTACGGATTATCTCAGAGGAAGGACGAACTAAGCATACATGAGTGACATTCTATCCAAAATATCCTGTCCTTCCGAAATATCTGAGCTATCTCCTCAAGAGATGAGTCAACTCGCGTCTGAACTGAGAAGTAGCATTATTCAAAATGTGTCGGTCAACGGCGGTCATCTTGCTTCTAATCTCGGTGTCGTTGAATTAACGATAGCGATGCTTGCTGTTTTTTCTCCGCCGGATGACCAGATAGTATTTGACGTTGGACATCAATGTTATACATACAAGTTGCTAACCGGACGTTTCAATCAATTTTGCACTCTGCGACAAAAAGACGGCATGGCCGGCTTTCCGAAAAGAGAAGAGAGCGAATACGATTGTTTTGGCACCGGTCATAGCAGCACATCAATTTCTGCCGCTCTCGGCCTACTTCGCGCTAAGAAAATTCTCAATCAGAAAGGTCGTGTTATTGCTGTCATTGGAGACGGAGCGTTATCCGGCGGTATGGTCTATGAAGCCCTTAACGATACGGGTCATCTTGGCGAAAACCTCATAGTGGTTATCAACGACAACCAAATGTCTATTGATCAGAATGTTGGTGCCATTTCGAAGCATCTCGATCGACTTCGCTTTTCATCCGGGTATCTAAGTGTTAAAAATCGAGCAGAAATTATATTGAAGCATACGCCCTTGGTTGGAAAACTCATCGCGAGAATTTTGATATTTTTCAAGGATGTAGTCAGGCTGATTATTCACAGAAAAAGAACCGTTATTTTTGAAGGTCTTGGTTTTCGATATTACGGACCGATTGACGGTCACAATTTGCCCTTGCTAATGAAAAAATTCAAGTCGTTGGAGCAAATCACGGAACCTGTGATTGTCCACGTTTGCACCCAGAAGGGCAAAGGTTATGAGTTTGCAGAACAAAAAGCATCTCGTTATCACAGTGTTGCTCCGTTTGACATCGAAGCTGGATTTGACGCGTCTGCTGGCGACAGTTTTACTGAAACTTTCGGCCGGACGATGATATCTGTCGCTCAAGAAGAGCCTAAACTTGTTGCAGTTTGCGCAGGCATGATGTCAAGTATCGGTCTTGAACCATTCAAAAATCAGTACCCTGATCGTTTTATTGATGTCGGTATCGCTGAGGAACACGCTGTTACCATGGCTGCCGGAATGGCTGTCAATGGACTTATACCTGTTGTTGCTTTGTATTCCACTTTCTTGCAACGAAGTTATGATCAGATTCTTCATGACGTATGTCTTCAGAATTTGCACGTGATATTTGCTGTAGATCGTGCCGGTATCGTTGGCCCTGACGGTCCGACACATCAAGGTTTATATGATATTTCGATGCTCACTGCTATGCCCAATATGAAGCTTCTCGCTCCGAGGGACTATCGCGAATTAGAGTTTATGCTAAATTACGCGGTCGCAAATATGGACGGACCTGTGGCCATTCGATATCCTCGCGCCTCTGAGTGCGTGTTGATGGGTTCGGAATACCTTTCGGTCATGAAGATGCAATACATTTTAAGAGGCACCGATGTGGCGATTTTTAGTGTCGGCGCTATGGCTGATGAATCAGTAAAAGCCGCTAAAAGTCTTGAAGAGATTGGCATATCCTGCGAACTGGTGGATGTGCGTATACTAAGACCTATGGATGAATCCGAGCTCATATCAATTTGTAAGAGTAAAAAGCTCGTTGTTACGTGTGAAGATGCCGTAAAGCATTGCGGATTTTCCTCACAACTGGCCCTATTATTGGATTCAAAAGGAATAGCTGTTCCGGTTATTTCTGTCGGAACACAAGATCATCCGGTTCCTGCCGCAAAACGTTCAGAGCTTTTCGAGTCCGAGCAAATGAATGCCGATTCAATTCGTCGTCTCGTCATCGATAATCTTCTGAACATGAACTAATCGATCGAAATAGTACCAAATGTCGAAAATCAGATTCATATTCTAAACTTTTTCAGGTATTATTTATTCATAAATATGTATGAGATGAAAGGCATTGTTTATGCGCTTAGGTATCATTTCGAATATTGAAAAGGATCTGAATTATCAGTTTGCATCTGAAGTGGCTCAAAAAATTGCCGCTAGAGCTTCGACAGCAGTCGTTGATTCAGCATATGCCGGGACGCCTCTTGGAGACAGCCAGTTCACTGAGATTTCTGAATACAGTGATTGTGATTTGATTTTCTGCATTGGAGGAGACGGGACATTTTTGTCAACTGTACACGATCATTTTCTAAAAGATGTACCGATCATCGGGATAAATTTAGGCAGCATCGGTTTTCTTGCTGAGATTTCTCCGGACCAGTTTGATGATGCCCTGGATAGAATTCTGGATCGACGTTTTCAAATTGAAAATCGCATGCAGCTTGAAGTCACAGTTATTGCACAGGATGGCACGGTTAAAGGAGACGGGATTTGTTTGAATGACGTCGTTGTGGCACGTGGTTTTTTACTTCATGTGCTGACTCTTGATTTGTTTATCGACGGGGATTATGTTGAAAGACTTTCGGGAGACGGTGTGATCATCTCAACACCAACAGGATCAACTGCATATTCACTTGCAGCCGGTGGTCCAATAGTTAAGCCAGAGCTGAATATTTTTTTAGTCACGCCGATTTGCCCTCATACTTTGCACAATCGAAGTTATGTCGTTACGCAAGATAGTGTTGTGGAGATACGTCTCAAAAATTTTAAAGAGCAGCCCATTTTGTCACTTGACGGCAGAAACGAAATACCGCTTTCTCCGCTAGATCGAGTGATTGTGAAGAAGTCATCGCACCCGATGAAGATGGCCAGACTAGGATATACGCATTTTTATCAGACGGTACGTCAGAAAATACGTGCGAGAGGGAGTTTCTATGAAGATAGCCAAGAATGATCGCCAAGAGCACATTATAAGAATCATTAAGGCTCAGGAAGTTGCGACGCAGGAAGAACTGGTCAGTGCGCTTCTTGAAAAGGGCTTAGTCGTTACTCAAGCCACGGTTTCAAGAGATATCAAGGATTTGGGGATTATCAAGGTGACGCTCCCGAATGGAATGACAAAGTACACTGTCTTGGATAGGACAGGAGATGTTGCTCCCGGAAGGCTTCTTGCCGTTTTCTCAAATTCGTTATTGAGCAGTACCTGCGCGATGCATCTTGTTGTTTTAAAGACATTACCGGGCATGGCTCAAGCCGCAGCATCTGCACTAGATTCGATTCACTTGAGCGGTGTCGTCGGAAGCATCGCAGGGGATGATACAGTTTTTATCGCTACGCCGGGTCCTGAAGACGCCATTGCTTTGGATCGGACGATTAAAGATATGATCAGCCGCCCCGGCATGGATTATTAAGGGATTTGAATGCTGATACGATTATTAATTGCTAATTTTGCACTTATTGATGAACTTGAGTTTGAACCTCAAGGACGACTCAACGTCATCACTGGCGAAACCGGTGCCGGTAAATCTCTTCTCGTAGACGCACTTGGTGCAATCACGGGAAAGCGAATATCAAAGGAAGCCATTCGCTCAGGCACAGCAAAGGCAAGCGTTGACGCGACGTTTTCAGACGCTTCCGATGTTCTGTCCGATGAAGATTATGATAACTACGGTTTTGAGCGACAAGAAGATGATACCTTGATCATATCTCGCGAGATTTTTTCCGAGGGCAGAAATCTTGCTCGAATAAACGGGCGAAGCGTCACGTTATCCGTTTTAAAAGAAATTGGAAGTCGTTTTCTGGATATTCACGGGCAAAACGATCAGCAGACCATTTTCGATGCGACGAAGCACATCGATTTGTTGGATCGCTTTTGTGGCGACGAGATGTTATCTCAACAAGCAATATATAGGCGCATTCTCAATTCATATAAAGATGTAATTGTCCAAATTCGCTCGCTGGGTACTGATCCTGAGCTTCGCAAAAGAAGATCGGAGATATTAGAGTATCAGATTGAAGAAATTCGCCGTGCCGGGTTTGAAGTCGGGGACGAAGAGTCTCTTGAAGTAAAATTCAAGCAACTGACGCTAGTTGAGAGGCAGGCTGAGGTTTTTGAAAAAATAAGCACATTATTATCGATTGAGGAGCCTCAGTCGCTTTACAACCAAATTGGAACTCTTCGTAGCCACATTTCTATCTTAAATAAGACAGATCCTGATTTTTCAAACCTTATTGATCAAGTTGATCAGCTCCAAGTGAACTTAAGTCAAATTGAAAACGACTTGTTCTCTCAGCGGCAGGATTCAATTTCTGATAATGAAACACTTGAAGATGTTCGACAACGACTCGATTTGCTTAATCGGCTCAAAGATAAATACGGAGATTCCGTTGAATCCCTAAATATGCACCTGCATCAAGCAGAGTCAGAGCTGGAACAACTGAGAACTTCTGACTATCGGCTGAAATTATTACATAAGGAAAGACTCGAGATTGAACATGAACTCATGAGCATTGCAGATGCCATTCACGACATGCGAGAACGTTCCGGAGAATTGCTCTCCAACCTCATATCTCGCGAATTAACAGACCTTGGCATGCAAAATGCAATTTTTGCTGTTCGACTATCAAAACGACCCAAAGATAAATTCTTTTCGATTAAAGGGTACGATGAAGTCATGTTCATGTTTTCGGCAAATATAGGAGAGAAGCCTCTTCCGCTCCAAAAGATTGCATCGGGCGGCGAGGCATCGCGAATCATGCTAGCCATCAAAACCATCCTAGCCGATGCAGACAGCACGCAGACATTGATTTTTGATGAAGTTGATACCGGTATTTCCGGAAAAACAGCAACGATTGTTGCAGAGAAGATGAGAGCTCTTTCCGCGTGCAAACAAGTGCTATGTGTCACGCATATGGCACAAATAGCCGCTGCTGCTGATTTTAACTTCTTCATTAGCAAGAATGTTCGCGATCAACGAACCGTTACGTCTCTCTGTGTATTAGACGACGAGAAAAAAACGGCTGAGATTGCCAGGTTGTTGTCGGGTCAGAGCGATGACGAAAAGTCGATTGATCTGTCTCGACAAATGATTGAAAGAAGCACAAAAACCTCAACCATAGAATAAGAAGCTCATATCGTCTGGTAGCGGACTGGCAAATTTCAATTTTTCATGCGAGATTGGGTGTTCAAATGCAAGTTCATGCGCATGCAAAGCTTGTCGAGTCATGATATCTTCCAGTTCTATCCCCGGCCAATTGGGATTAGCATAGTCGTCCGATGCCGGTCCATAAAGACCGTCTCCGACCAAGGGGTGGCCGAGGTGCTTTGAATGAACGCGAATTTGATGACATCTTCCGGTCAATAATCGATAGCGAATCAGAGATATGTCACGGGCATCGTTGTATTCGCTGGTTGAATATTCTGTTTTTGCCACTCGTCCGTCTTCTCGGACCTCGCGTATCATGATTGAATTATCTGCACGGCCGATCGGCAAGTCGATAAGTCCGGCTCGAGGTTCAAACTGTCCGTAAACAACTCCTAGGTAAATCTTCTCAATACTTGTTTGATTGAGAAGATGGTGCGTATACCCGTCAAGTGCGACAACTATTAAACCGGATGTTTCGCGATCCAGTCTCATAACAGGGTGAAGTGTTTGAAACGATAATCTCTGAATTAATGAGTCATCCATATGCTGCCATGACGGATGTGTCACTAAATCGGCCGGCTTTTCGCATACGACAAGATATTGATCTTGATAATAAATTCGAATGCCTTGATCTGTTCTTATGGTAGGAACTCCATCCTCGTGACCGAATGATGCGTGAATCAAGTCGCCACTTCTTACTGAGTCGATCATCCGGTGATGCGCACCGTTGACATTTAGTTTGCCGTATAAACGTATGCGTTTTATTAGTGTAGAAGACATAGACTTATAGGACTTTAGTATTTCATGAACGGGCATGCCGTCAAATTCCGAAGGAACGGTAAAATCAATCCTCATATAAGCCTCACAGTCATCATCATGTGTCGTTTATCTATTGTTTCGATATTATATCGTAATAAGTCTATTTCGAAAAATGATTTTCATTTAACAAATATACACACAGGAAAATGCAAAATAATGAAAAGATTCTATATTTTTTGGTTTTTGCGTTGAGCAGGATTATTTTTCATGTTATCCTACGCTGTGGGAGGTGAGTCAACTGTGGGAAAAACGAAATTGACTCCTGAGGAAATGTCTACGAAATTAGATGAGGCGCTAACTCATTATGAGGGCCAAGGCCAGAAGGCGCTGATGTCCGCTTTACAGGAAGCACAAGAAATTTATGGGTATTTGCCGTTGCCTGTTCAGAAACGGGTAGCGAAGACACTGAATATTTCCGTTGCGGAAGTTTATGGTGTAGTATCATTTTATTCATTCTTCTCGTTAAAACCAAAGGGCGAATATATATTCAATGTTTGCCTCGGCACTGCTTGCTATGTCAAAGGTGCCCAGAAGATTTTGGAGAGAATTGAAGACAATTTAGGTATCAAGGCGGGCGATGTGACTGCTGACCGGAAATTCTCGATTTCAGCGTGTCGTTGTGTCGGCGCTTGCGGTTTGGCTCCCGTTATCTTGGTCAATGATGATGTTTACGGACGTCTTACGCCGGAAGAAATTCCCGGAATTATTGCAAAGTATAAGGAGGCGTAACATAGATGGAACTGTTTAGAGCACATGTCCTGGTCTGTTGCGGAACGGGTTGTACTTCTTCTAACTCCCAGCAGATCATTGATCAGTTTGATCAATTACTACCGGCTAACAACATCGATAAAGAAGTCAAGGTCGTCAAGACCGGTTGCTTCGGGCTATGCGCAGAGGGGCCGATTGTTGTCGTTTATCCCGAAGGCGTGATGTACTATCGCGTTGATCCTAAGGATGTCGCTGAAATTGTCAGCGAGCATTTAGTGAAGGGTCGTCATGTCGAAAGACTGATGATACCTCATCCTGAATCTACTAAGACAGATATGCATTCATCTACAGAGAGTGATTTTTTCAAAAAGCAACTTCGTATCGCTTTGCGCAACTGTGGCGCAATCAATCCGGAAGAGATTGATGAATATATCGCTCATGACGGTTACTTGGCTCTTGGCAAGATTTTGTCAGAGAAACGTGATCCGCTCGACATTATCGACGAAATCAAACGTTCCGGCTTGCGCGGTCGTGGCGGCGGCGGTTTCCCAACCGGAATGAAGTGGGAGTTTGCCGCAAAAGTTGAGAACGATGTCAAGTACGTCTGCTGTAACGCTGACGAAGGTGATCCGGGCGCATTTATGGATCGTTCTATTCTTGAGGGTGATCCACATAGTGTTATTGAGGCCATGACTATTGCCGGTTATTGTATCGGTGCAAGCCAAGGCTATGTTTATGTTCGTGCTGAGTATCCGATTGCTGTTCAGCGTCTGAAGCATGCGATGAAGCAGGCAAAAGAGTACGGCTTAATCGGCAAAAATATTTTTGGTTCCGACTTTTCCTTTGATCTTGACATTCGTCTCGGTGCAGGTGCATTTGTGTGTGGTGAAGAAACCGCACTTATGCGTTCAATCGAAGGCAAGCGCGGCAATCCGACACCCCGTCCACCATTCCCGGCCGTTCGCGGTTTGTTTAATAAGCCTACGATTCTAAATAATGTTGAGACATATGCGAATATCCCCGTCATCTTGACCAAGGGCGCTGAGTGGTTTGCCTCTATGGGCACTGAGAGATCTAAGGGCACCAAGGTTTTTGCATTAGGCGGTAAAGTTCAGAATGTTGGACTTGTTGAGATCCCGATGGGGACAACCGTTCGAGAAGTTGTTTTTGATATCGGCGGTGGTATTCCCGGTGGTAAAGAATTTAAATCAGTTCAGACTGGCGGACCTTCCGGTGGCTGTATTCCTGCTTCTTTGTTAGATACACCGATTGATTACGATAACCTTGTAGCTGCCGGCTCTATGATGGGCTCCGGTGGTATGATTGTTATGGACGAAGACACTTGTATGGTCGACATCGCACGTTTCTTCCTTGAGTTTACAGTGGATGAATCCTGTGGAAAGTGTACGCCTTGTCGAATCGGCACGAAGCGGATGTATGAGATTCTGACAAAGATTGTAGAAGGACAAGCGACATTAGACGATCTGTACGCACTTGAGAAAGTTGCACTTTCGATGAAGAACGGCTCTTTGTGTGCACTTGGTCAGACTGCAGCGAATCCGGTTTTATCAACGCTCAAGCATTTTCGTGAAGAATACATTGAGCATGTCGTTGACAAGAAGTGCCGTTGCCACGTCTGCAAAGGTCTCACAGAGTATTACATCATTCCAGAAATGTGTAAGAAGTGTGGACTTTGTGCCAAGAAGTGCCCGGTCAACTGTATCAGCGGCGTTCTGGGCAAAGAACCGTATGTTATTGATGCTTCACAATGTATCAAGTGTGGCGCATGTATGGAAGCTTGTAAATTTAAAGCGATCATCAAACAGTGATGGTTGCTTGAGACAAAATATGTGCCAGATTTAAAGGAGTGTGAAATCGTGGATAAAGTTAACCTTACTATAGACGGAGTCAAAGTCTCCGTACCGCCGCAGCTCACAGTTTTGGAGGCCGCACGTCGTGCCGGCATCAAGATTCCGACCCTGTGTTATCTTCGCGGTATCAGTGTTTCCGGATCATGTCGCGTTTGCCTTGTAGAGGTTGAGAAGGCGCGTTCGCTGGCTGCAGCATGTGTTATGCCGGTCAGTGAGGGCATGGTAGTTCATACCAATAGCCCGCTTGTTCGAGAGACACGCAAATCCGTTCTTGAAATGATGTTGTCAGATCACAATCGAGAGTGCTTAACTTGTGTTCGCAATCGCAATTGCGAGCTTCAGACGTTAGCCGATGAGTATGCAATCAGAGACATAACATTTAAGGGCGAAAAAGCAAAATCAGTTTACGACGATAAATCGTTCTCTATTGTTCGTGACGGAAGCAAATGTATCAAGTGCGGCCGATGTGTTGCAGCTTGTAATAAGCAAAGTATCGGCGTCCTTTCTTTTCTTAACAGAGGGTTTGAGACTTCTATTGGGCCGGCTTTTGATGTTTCCATGGCAGATGCACCCTGCGTTTATTGTGGACAGTGTATCGTTGCTTGCCCAGTCGGGGCTTTATTCGAAAAAGAAGAGACCGAGGACGTCTGGGCTGCGATTGCGGATCCGGATAAGCATGTTGTATTCCAGACTGCACCTGCAGTTCGAGCCGCAATTGGTGAAGAATTTGGATTGCCAATCGGTACACGTACCACCGGTAAGATGTTTGCTGCGATTCGTCGTTTGGGTGCAGACAAAGTTTATGACACCAATTTTGGTGCCGACTTGACAATTATTGAAGAAGGTCACGAATTAATTTCCAGAATCAAAGACGGTGGCGTTCTCCCGATGATTACTTCTTGCTCCCCGGGATGGGTTCGTTTCTGTGAGTTCTATTATCCGGAGTTCATACCGAATCTTTCCAGTTGTAAGTCGCCGCACCAGATGGAGGGCGCAATCATTAAGACTTACTATGCCGAAAAATTTAACATCGCACCGGAGAAGATTTTTGTCGTATCCGTTATGCCATGTACCTCTAAGAAGACTGAGTCCTCAAGAGAAGAGCATCGTAATCCGCAAGGATTGAGAGATGTTGATGTTGTATTGACGACACGCGAATTTGCTCGAATGATTCGAGAGGCCGGTATTAATTTTACGGCACTTCCGGATGAAACGCCTGACATGGATTTATTGGGCGAATATACCGGCGCAGGCGTCATCTTTGGTGCAACCGGTGGTGTTATGGAAGCCGCTCTTCGTACGGTTGCCGATATCCTCGAAGATAAGGATCTCCCGGACTTTGAGTACGAGACCGTTCGCGGAGTTGCATATGATGTCAAGGAAGCCGAAGTAGAGATAGCCGGAACCAAGCACAAAGTTGCAATTGCGCACAGTACGGCAGGTGCAAGAAAGCTTTTAGATGCCATTAAGGACGGTTCCGCACCGAATTACTCTTTCATTGAGATCATGGGTTGTTCCGGCGGTTGCGTATGTGGTGGCGGGCAGCCGATCGTTCCTTCGCAAACACTGATGGATATTGATTTACGCACAGAGCGTGCCAAGGCGCTATATGAAGAAGACGTCATCATGCCTGAGCGTAAGAGTCACAAAAATCACGATGTCATGAAGCTCTATAAAGAGTTCTTGGGCGAGCCCAACGGACATCTTGCACACGAGTTATTGCACACGCATTACTCGGCAAAAGAGATTTATCCTGACAATTTAGTTAGCGAGTAATTTCTGCTGGTCAATCAACATTTTAACGGGAATCGAATGTGATTCCCGTTTTTTTATGCTAATTACTCAAAAAGGTTTCTGTTTTGACATTATTTATTAGTTTGAATGCCAAAACAGTTGACATAACTTGCCTTATATCATTAAAATAAACGAAGTGCATATATATGAATAATTCTCTATATTTGTAACTTGAAAACTAAATATTGGAGGTGAGTACATAGTGGAGTGGCTCATTGGAGTTGCTGGTCTACTGGTTGGCTCAGCTTTAACTTGGATTTCGGTCGTTTTTTTCTATAGCAAAGGTTTTTCATCGCGGCAGAAAAAGATGCAAGAAGACATTTTAAAAGCAGAGTCAGAATCCGAAAAAATTGTCGGTGAAGCCCAGAAAGCAGCAGAAAACAGAAAAAGAGAGCTCTTGTTGCAGGCAAAAGAAGAAATCACTAAGGCCAAAGTCGAGTTAGAGCGTGATGTTCGCGACAGAAAGGCTGAGCTTGCAAAAGAGAGACACAGATTCGAGCAAAAAGAAGAGGTTCTTGACAAAAAGCTAGACGTTATTGACCAGAAGGAAAGCGCACTTGAAACGCGCGTCAGTGATGTTTTGGCTATGGAAGAACGAGCACGTGAACTTGAAAAGCAGAAGGTCTTTGAACTAGAGCGAATTTCGGAGCTATCCGTTGAAGATGCCAAACATCTGGTACTGGACCAAGCTCGTCAGGAATTCAGCCATGAAATGGCTGCACTTTTGAAGAACATGGAAGAAAAGACGAAGGAAGAAGCGGATCGAAAGGCCAAAGACATTATTGTCAGTTCTATTCAACGTTATGCTTCAGACTACGTTTCCGAAGTCACCGTTTCCGTCGTTTCTCTCCCTAATGATGAAATGAAGGGGAGAATTATCGGACGCGAGGGACGCAACATCAGAGCGATTGAAACCATCACAGGCGTAGATTTAATCATTGATGATACTCCTGAGGCGGTTATTCTTTCCAGTTTCGATCCGATTCGGAGAGAGATAGCAAGACTTACCATCGAGAAGTTGATTGTAGATGGACGTATCCATCCTGCAAGAATTGAAGAGATGGCAAGTAAGGCCCAGAAAGAAGTCGCTCAGACCATTAAGCAAGAAGGCGAGCGTGCCGCTTTTGATACCGGCATCATCGGCCTTCATCCTGAAATTGTTAAGTACTTGGGCAAACTTCGTTATCGGACAAGCTACGGTCAGAATGTTCTCCAACACTCAATTGAGGTATGTTGGATAGCGGGCATGATGGCAGCTGAACTTGGTCTTGATGTCACTACCGCTAAGCGTTGCGGTTTGTTGCATGATATCGGTAAAGCTGCGGATTTCGAAATGGAAGGATCGCATATTGAGCTTGGCGGAGATATTGCGAGAAGATACAAGGAATCGGATCAGGTCATCAATGCGATTATGTCGCATCACGGTGATGTTGAACCGGATACACCGATTTCAGTTTTGGTTGCTGCTGCAGATGCTATTTCTGCCGCAAGACCGGGCGCAAGAAGAGAAAACTTAGAAACTTATATCAAGCGAATCAAAAAGCTCGAAGAGATTGCTACTAGTTTTGAAGGTGTTGAAAAATCATACGCTATTCAAGCAGGTAGAGAAATTCGGGTTATGGTTAAGCCGGAGATTGTAAGTGATCCTGAGATGATTCTCAAGGCAAGACAAATTTGCCAGAGAATTGAACAAGAACTTGATTATCCGGGTCAAATCAAGGTAAACATCATCCGAGAAACCCGTGCTTCAGACATTGCAAAATAGTTTTATAAAGTTCGATCCATTTACCCCGTCTCATATACTGAGACGGGGTTTTTTTATGGTAGAATATAAGAATAATTTGCATCGGAGATTGACTCTATTGAATATATTATTTTTCGGGGATATCGTTGGACATCCCGGCCGTAACTTTTTGCTTGAGCAGTTACCTTCATTGAAGGAACGATATCAACCTGATTTGTGTATCGCAAATGCTGAGAATTCTGCGGCAGGATTTGGTATTAATCAGAAGATAGCTAAGTCTTTGTTTGATTCAGGCATTCATATACTGACTATGGGGAATCATACCTTTGCTCGTCCCGATTTTTTCCGAATCGTTGATTCGGAGAAAAGAATCATTCGACCGGCGAATGTATCTAAGCACTGGCCGGGATTCGGATCAGCTGTATTTGATGCAGGCGAGAAAGGAAAGGTTCTTGTGATTAACGTCTTGGGGCGTGTCGGCATGAATCCCTGTGACTCGCCTTATGCGTGTGTCGATCAAATCATTGACAACAAAGAATCTTTAGGAACAAAGATTGTTATTGTCGATTTTCATGCGGAGGCAACATCTGAAAAGGTGGCCATGGGCCATTATTTAGATGGCCGTGTTTCTTTGGTCCTCGGTACACACACTCATGTTCAGACTGCCGATGAATCCATTTTGCCCAGAGGCACGGGGCATATTTCTGACGTCGGAATGACCGGCGCTGTTCATGGTGTTTTGGGAATGAAGACAGAAGCTTCTCTCCGTCGCTTAGTCGATCAACTGCCCGCGCCTTATGAGTCAGCCACAGGCCCCGCAATGATTAACGCAGTCTTTTCTGTGGTTGATGAACAATCTGGAAAATGCCTTTCTATAGAAAGAATTAATATTAAAGAATAACTAGTATATGAGGTGAATATGTTATATCTTATCGTCGCTCTGTTGGTCGTTATCGACCAAATAACTAAGATGCTTGTCATTAGTCGTGTCGAGCTCCATCAAGTCGTTCCGATTATTGATGGTTTTTTCTCAATCACTTTTGTAAAGAATACTGGCGGCGCCTTTAGTTTTCTCTCTGATACGACTTGGGGCATATTTATTTTGACTGCTCTTTCAGTAGTGGTTTCAATTATTACACTTATTCTGATACGCTACTTTAAGCAGAGTTATTATAGTAGGGTTCGACTCGCGCTTACGGTGCTGGCAGGTGGTGCAATTGGAAATATGATTGATCGTATATGGTCCGGTGCCGTTGTTGATTTTCTTATGTTTGATTTTGGCAGCTATACATTTCCGATTTTTAACTTTGCTGATATGTGTATTGTCGTTTCATGTATCTCGCTAATATTTATTCTCTTTTTCGATCGTAAACTGATTGATGCAATGTCTCAAGAAAAACCCAAACCCAAAAGCCATAAGCGTGTTTCCGACGAGCAGGAAGAAAAGGAATCTACAAGTGATGAATAAAACTATTATCTGTGATCAAAAAGATATGCGCATTGATTTATACTTGTCGAATGCTCTTGCGTCGCACTCAAGATCATACATTAATGAATTGCTCGGAAAGGGCCACATTCTCGTCAACGGCTCTGTGGTCAAGCCGTCCTATAAGATTAAGCTTAACGATAAAATAACCGTGTCTGTGCCTGAACCGATTGTTACATCGATGTCACCTGAATCTATTGCTTTAGATGTCGTGTACGAAGATGATTACTTGATTGTAATTAATAAGCCTCAAGGCATGGTTGTACATCCGGCACCCGGCCATCACAGCGGGACATTGGCGCATGCGCTTTTGCATCATTGTGAAGGCTCTTTATCCGATATAAACGGGGTTATTCGTCCCGGAATTATTCATCGAATTGACAAAGATACATCGGGTTTAATCATTGCCGTAAAAGATAATGATACGCATCGAAAAATGGCTGAGTCTATTGCCGCTCATGATATTGAACGAACATACAGAGCTTGTGTATATGGGGTGGTTGATTCAGACAAAGGTCTGATTGATGCACCGATATCTCGCTCGCCCTCAGACCGCAAAAAAATGGCAGTGGTGAGCGGTGGCAAGCATGCTATTTCAAGATTTGAGGTCGTTAAACGATATAGAAAGGCGACGGATCTTTCCGTTCGACTCGAAACGGGGCGAACGCATCAAATTCGAGTGCACATGCATTATATCGGTCATCCTGTCATTGGCGATCCGCTTTATGCGCATAAGCGTAAAACATACAATTTATCCGGTCAGGCTTTGCACAGTTCGTCTTTGGCTTTCGTTCATCCTCATAGCGGAGAAACAATTAGCTTGTCGTGTCCTTTGCCAGATTACTATCTTAAGTTGCTCGATGACCTTGATGCTGAATAAACTGAATTTATCGAGGTGCTATCCGTGGGTCTGAAGTTTAAAAAAGTCCGTATGCCAATATCCTACCAAGTAGTGATTTTCGCGTTGCTGATTTTTTTGGGTTTTATGATTACTAATCGAGTGAATCAATTGATTCAAACCAGCGATGCCAAAAAAATCCGTAACGAAAAAATTGCAGAACTAAAAGACAAGAAGGATATTCTTTTGGATGAGCAAACATTGCTTCGTTCTCGTAGTTTGCTATTGTCCGAATCGTTGCTTGCGCTTCAAAACCAACGCGAAACAGAATTGATTAGCGCAGAACTAATGAGTAGCTTTGAGAAAACACAAAGATTTGCTGGATTAACAGAAGAAGTCGGCTCGGGAGTCACTATTGTTCTGGATGATCAAAGCAATGCATCCGATGTCACAGAAGATCCCGAGACAATCTTGATTCATTCTCAAGATATTCATTATGTCATTCAAACATTGGTCAATTCAGGAGCCTCTGCAATAGAAGTAAATGGTGAGCGAATTACAAATTTAAGCTGTGTGACATGTGTCGGTCCGGCAATTAGGATTAATGATCGTCGATATCCGGCACCGTTTATCATTAAAGCCATCTGCGATCCAGATTCGACATATGATATACTCATTAATGATGCCGTTGTCATCAATCGATTTGAAGATTATGAGCTGATTCAGATTGAGAAATCTACCCGTTTGACAATATCGGCTTTTACTAATTCAGAGTATGTCCGTCGTATTTTCGAAGAACTGGGGGCGAGTTCAGAAGCATGAACAAACTTAGCAAGACCATCGCATTATCCGTTGTGTTGCTCATGCTCGGTTTTCTTATCTCGATGCAGATCAGATCTTTGAACCCGAGAAAGCTTCTGTCAACGAACGATAATGCGGAGTTCTATATGCTCCAAGAAGAAGTTATGAATTTGATGCGCGAGAACAGCATTTTGACTGAGCAAAACGAGCGTTTATCTGTTGAGTTAAATACACTTAGCGATGATATTGCCGGTGATGATACGCACCTCAATGAGATACTGCAACAGAAAGTTCAAGCTGAGATATTTGCCGGCCTGACCGATGTTAGCGGTGCGGGTTTAGAAATTCTATTGCAATATGGTGAAGATACGCCTGTTTCGTCAGGCACCCTTCTTGTCGTCATCAACGAATTACGGACGGCCGGTGCACTTGCCATCTCCGTATCTGACGAAAGAGTTGTTGCTTTGACGGAGATTCGCGATGTCGGTTCTGAACAACCCCGAATTATCATCAATGGAAATTCATACTCTGCAAATTCTGAGTTTTCAATTAAGGCAATTTTTAGAGAAGATGACTTGAGCCGCGCGACATCGTTAATGAATGATGTTGTCACACAGCTTTCATCATACGGCATTGTGACTTTAAATGGTTTTGACCAAGTCGATATACCTCGACTTTCTGAATACAGTATGACTTATAGAAAATACGACTGATGAGAGGAGTATGTGATCGGTTGGAACCACTTACATTGCAAATCAAGGCCAAACACATTGATCAACATCTGATGCATTCAGATGTAGCGAAACGTCGACTAGAATCGGCTCTGTCTGTTCGCTTAGAGCCGGAGCACGGCATTGTGAATCTGTATTCTGAGCACACAGACTTAACCGTTGCACAATTTGTTATTGAACATCTTGACCGGCCTGAAATTATTGAATTTGATCCGGATTTCAACAACATTTCATACTATATCTCGCTCTGCCGAGGTCAACGTTTCGAGGCTTTTCTAGAGCAATCAAAAACGCCTGTATTACTGACGCCCAAAGGTCGCTCGATTCGATCAAAGACGCTCGGCCAATCGACATTGATTGACGCAATTGATCATCACTCGATTACATTTTGTATCGGCCCTGCCGGATCAGGGAAAACCTTCTTGAGTGTTGCGATGGCGGTACGCGCTTTCCAACAAAAGAAAGTCTCGCGAATTATTTTGACGCGTCCTGCGGTTGAGGCCGGAGAAAGGCTTGGTTTTTTGCCGGGAGATCTGCAAGAAAAAGTCGATCCTTATATGCGTCCTATTTATGATGCCTTGTCCGAATTGATGGGTAATGAAGCCTTTGAGCGTTACCACGAACGCGGCCTGATTGAAGTATCACCGTTAGCATTTATGCGAGGCAGAACGCTTGATGATTCTTTCATCATTTTAGATGAAGCTCAAAATACGACTCGGGAACAGATGCTGATGTTTTTGACGCGAATAGGTATGAATTCTAAAGTTTGTGTTTGCGGCGACATAACACAAGTGGATCTGCCGTTTGGTACGCAAAGCGGTCTTGAAGACGCGGTTAGAATATTATCAAAGATTGACGACATTTCTGTGGTCGCATTATCTGAGTCTGATATTGTGCGCAATCCTTTGGTTGGAGAAATCATTCTCGCATATAACAACAGAAGCAGGGGGGGAGCGCAATTATGAACAAGAACCTGATAAAATCGATCAAACTCTTGATGCTTTCAGCGTTACTTGTGGCATTAGTTATCGTTGTGTATATCGGCTCATCTCCGCAAAGATTTGACTTGAATATCGGTCAAGTGAGCGATATCGACATCAGTGCGCCCAGAACTATTGTTGATAGCTATGAAACAAATAAAGCCGCCCTTGAATCCAAAATATCGGTGAAACCCATATTTGTCAGATCCAATGAATTATCTGATACCTCGAAGAATAGAGTCAATTCGTTTTTTGATTTGTGCCAGAAGATTCGAGATGAAAATATGACTTCAGACGGTCAATATCTCGACTCACACCGCTCTCTGGCAACTCAACTTCAGGAGCAAGCCTTGTCGACCTATGCTATTGAACTGACAGATGACGAAGCGTTTCAATTGGTAACTGCAGATGCTTCGCTTCTCCGATATATCCGTTCACAATCAATAAGCATTGCTAACCTTGTTATCATGGAGAGTCTTACTTCTCAGAACCTGAAAGAAGAAATCAATAATTACATGAGTTCTGTCGAAGATAGCGAATTATCATTTTATGTCTCCAATCAAGAGCTTATTTTATCGTTGCTGACAGATTTGATTCTGCCGAATGTTGTCGTAGATACCGATGCGACGACATTCGCTGAAGATCAGGCGTACGATCATGCGATTCGAAATCCTATTCTGATTGAAAAGGGGACAAGAATTATCAGTCTCGGAGATGTCATTAACGAACATCAATTCCAAATGCTTGAAGATTTAGATTTGCTTGAAGATAACACATTTGACCTTCCGATGTTTGCTGGTATTTTCTTCTATATGCTGACAATTTTTGTTGCAATTTCGCTGTATTTTGTTCGATTCGAATCCGAAGCACTTAGTCATCCCAGAGACATGGTTGCTATAATTATCGCGTTTTTAATTCCGATTATTGCAACTTTATATCTTTCAGATATTTCTCCGTTGATTAACACTGTTTTTTTTACGACAGTAATCATTGCGACTTATTTGGGCATTCAATCGGGAATTGTCATTAGTCTGATTCAGGTTCTAATTGTTTTGCCGATTCAGAACTTTTCGGTAGAATCAATTTTCGTTTCAGTCATCGGCATTTTTGTTTGTGCAGTTATCGCCGGACAAAAGAGAAGAAAATTCAATTCGTCGTCATTGATTCTATTCACTGCAATGTCTTGTTTTATGGCTTCTTTCGCTTATAGTCTCGTGACAAAAGCGACTCGATTTGATATGTTTTCCGCGGTATTATGGGCCATTATTTCTGCTTCTGTTTCCGTTGTTGCCGCTGTCGGATCAATGCCGATGTTCGAATTGATTTCCAACACGGTTTCACCGGTGAGGTTGATTGATCTGTCGCAACCCGGCAATCCGTTATTGAAACGCCTTTTCCTTGAAGCACCCGGCACGTCACAACACAGCATGATGGTCGCAAATCTAGCTGACTCCGCCGCCGAAGCCATTGGCGCAGATGCTTTGTTAGCCAAAGTCGGCGCTTATTATCATGATATCGGGAAATTGGATAATCCGACCTTTTTTACAGAAAACCAGCAAGTCGGCCAGAATCCTCACGATACAATCCCGCCTGAAGATAGTGTTGCTATCATTACTGCCCATCCGGACTATGGTGTGCGTCTCGCTCGAAAGAGCCGTTTGCCAAACAGTATTATCCGTATCATTAACGAACATCATGGTTCAACCGTTCAGACATACTTCTATCACAAGGCAAAAACAAATGCCGCGCAGGCCGGACAACTGGAGCCGTCTATTCGAGATTATCAATATAAGGGTGAAATACCATCTTCGAAAGAATCCGCTGTTGTCATGCTCGCAGATACTTGCGAAGCAGCGTTAAGATCCAACGGCATCAATAATATACAAGATGCCGAGGTTCTTTTTCGAAAACTAATCAAGAACAAGATAGACCAAGATCAGTTGATCCACTCCGGTTTGTCTTTCAACGATATCGAAACCATTATTCGCGCATTCTTACAAGTATATGCCGGATACTTCCATGAAAGGATTAAGTACCCAGATGATAGTAATGTTCGTTAACCGTCAACGCAAATATAACGCGATGTCTGTATCCCAATTTCAAGATGTTTGCCAGAGAGCTTGTGATGATGTTGAGGTTTCACCATTTCTTGACCGAAAACTTCGAGACTCTAAAATTAAACTGTCATTGACTGTGTATTATGTCAGTTCTGAATTTATGAAAAAAACAAACCAACAGTTCCGCAACATCAATGCATCCACCGATGTTTTGTCGTTTCCTATGCTAAACATGAAAAATGGCAAATTAACAGAACCGTTGGGCTCCGAGGACGTTTTTTGGCACAAGGACCAGACTGGCGAAATCATGCTCGGAGACATATTTATTTCTTTGGACAAGGTTCGGACACAAGCCGACGAGCTTGAGCATGACATGCAGCAAGAGCTATATTTTCTGACCGTACACTCGGTCTTGCATTTGCTAGGGTTTGACCACATTGATGCAAACGACGAAAAAAAGATGACTTCTGAGCAGAGGAGAATTATGAAGAAATATCAGACCCCGGACCGACAAGACGGGCATTTGGAGACCAATGAAGGCGACGGAGATTTAGTTTCAGAATTTCCCGATCAAAATCCTTCTACAACACATGATTTGTTAAGCCATTCCGGTTTTGTTGCAATAATCGGCCGACCAAATGTCGGCAAATCGACACTGCTCAACCATCTTGCCGGTGTTAAGCTCGCAATTACATCACACAAGCCCCAAACAACGCGTAACAGTATTCGAGCGATTGTTAATAATGATGATGGACAAATGGTTTTTATTGACACTCCGGGCATTCACAGACCCAAAAACGAGCTTTCAAAATTCATGATGGACGCTGCATTAAGATCAACACAAGAAGCAGACGTTATTTTGTTGATTGCTGATGGTCGTTTTGAGCGTCCGTCTCAGGTTGAAAGAGATACTGTTGAATTTGCTCAGAAACACAAGAAAAATATCATTCTTGCAATTAATAAAAGCGACTTTGTCGATAAAGAACAGCTTCTTCCTGCCATCAAAAACTATGCCGCGCTTCATCCTTTTTCGGCAATCATTCCAATATCTGCAAAAACTGGAGATGGTGTTGATGTTTTGATTCGAGAAATTATGGCTTTACTGCCGCCGGGTCCGAAATATTACCCGGACGAAATTTTCACCGATCAAACTGAGCGTGAACTTTCTGCCGAGCTTATCAGAGAGCAGATTCTTCGATTCACGCACCAAGAAATACCTTACGGCACCGCGGTCATGATCGATAAATTCGAAGAGGCAGACGAGACACTGCCACCAGACAAGCAAATTATCCGAATTTACGCATCTGTGATGTGTGAACGTGATTCGCACAAAGCCATATTATTAGGCAAAGGCGGACTTATGATTAAGCGGATAGGGTCATCCGCGCGTTCGGATATCGAAATGATGACCGGACACAAAGTCTATCTGGAAATACATGTCAAAGTGCGTCAGAATTGGCAGAATATGCCGGTACACCTCAAAGAACTCGGATATGGAAAGGATGATCATTAGTGAGTTCTTTCACTGAAAAAGGGCTCGTACTTTCTGCGACTCCGTTTAAGGAGAGCGACCGAATGATTCGCATTCTCTCACGCCGCCGAGGCGTAATCAGCGCGATCGTTCCGGGCGCAGGGAAGATGAACAGTCGTAATGCAGCATGCGCCAGACCGGGTGTTTATGCCTCTTTGACGTTAACGCTATCTAGATCTTTTCATTATGTGTCCGAATCCCAAATAATTGAATCGTTCATGGGCATTTACGAAAACATCGAAGCATTGACGGCTATGGCACATGTCCTTGAAATATCTTCTGACATCGCAATCAGTCCTGAGAATGCAAATGATATTTTTCCGTATGTCATCTATACGCTACATGCTTTGTCGGCAAGACGTAAAGACTATCGCCTGGTCGTTGCCGTTTTCGAATGGAAAATTATGGATACAGTCGGCTTTTCAGTCGATATCATTCCTCCAAAAATACCTGAAAATACTAGCTATGTGTTTTCGTTTTCTTCTTGCTCCATTCGATCCGCCCGTTGTCAAAATTCCAACAGAGAAGAGGTAGCGCTTTTGCCGGGAACATATCAGGCTCTCTTGTTTATTCGCAATGCGTCCCCTGAACATATGTTTTCTTTTGATGTCACTGAAGATATTCTTGAACAATTGATTTACATATCACGAAAATATTTATGCGAACGTCTCGATAAAAAATATTGCAAACTCGACTTATTGAACCAAAAACCATTTTAGTTGTACTTCCATACTCAATTGCAGATCATTACTGCTTCTCAATAAAGTCTAGGACATCCTGAGTAGAATCCAGTGTCTGAAATTGCCAATGCTCCGGGAAAAGTGATCGATATTCGTTTTTATCATACCGGTGATCAATCAACAAGGCAAAACCCACATCACTCTCGTCTCGAATAACGCGTCCCGAAGCCTGAAGAACTTTTTCCCAGCCGGGAAAGCGGTAGGCGAATGCAAAACCATCACTGAATTTTTCTTGGAAGTACTGCAATAAGATTTGACGTTCGGGAGAAATTTGCGGCAATCCTGCGCCGACAATTATGACACCGTTCAGTCGATCTCCAATCAAATCAATACCCTCGCCGAAATGCCCGCCCATTATTGCAAACGCTATCAATGGCCGGTCGTCAAACCGTTCAAATTCCCCCATAAAGGACGCCTTGCCGTCCGCTGACATCTCGGGCGTCTGAACAATGATTCGAGCTTCTGAGGGCCTTGTACGTGATTCCACGATGCGATGAACCATGTCCATATAACGAAAAGACGGAAAAAATACAAGATAATGCCCGTTTTTGTGGCTCAGGGCTTCAATAATGTCAGCAATTGCGGATTTTGTCCACTCGCGCTCCTTGAATGCTGTGCTCAATTTTGTGTAAACACCCACCGCAAAGTTTTCAGCGGGAAACGGACTGTGCAAAATCAGTTCATTCGTGTAATCATGGTCATTTCCAACAAACATAAATCGATAATATTGCATCGGTGAAAGTGTCGCCGAAAAAAACACTGCCGAATGACGATCAAGAATTGTCTTTGCGATTTTTGAAGATGCATCAAGGCATGCTAAAGTTAAAATAAAGTCATCTGGGGCATCATCCTTTTTTGCCGAGATTAATCGTTTGGCTGTGTATATGTACGAAGAATCATAGTGGTACTCCAGAATGGTAAGAAAGAATCTGGCCTCAAAGAATAGATTCCGGATTGCCTTGGCGTCATATGTTTCAGGCAATCGATCAAGAAGAGGCGCGAGATGAAAACACATCCGCCAAAGCGATGCATATAGAATCTTTGGAGGTGTAGTAGTCGCACGAAAATTATCCGTAATCATGACGTTTTTGTTGTCAACCGCGGGCTCGATATAAGGAAAAGCCGGGTCATTATCGATTAAATGTGCTTCCAGGCACGAAAAATATTCAATAATATCCGATACGTGTCCTTCAACCCTCGGATTTAATCCTGATACGATAAACTTGAATGCGATGAAATGATTTCGGCTCAAAGAGGCCGAATACATCTCGCGCGATCGATCCACCAGATTGTGCGCTTCGTCGACCAGAATAAAATGAGGAAATTCAGCCTCGGTCATGTACCTATCCAGACGAATTCTTGGATGGAATGCATGGCTGTAATCTCCGATAATGATATCGGTAGATTCGGATGCATCAAGCGATAACTCGTGAGGGCAGACAACGTGCTTGTCAGCGACTACTTTCACAATTCCAGCGTCGAGTGCGTCTGTAAGCAGCAATTCCGCCAATGCCTCTTTCTGCCTGTCATAGTAACCTAACGCATACTTACACTTCGAAGGTTCGCAATAAATATCGGGGCACGGACACATTGATTCTTTTGCAGAAAGAACGATAGAGCGTATAAATAGACCACTTTCACGCATCTGATTTAAGGCCTTTGAAGCAGATGCGCGAGTAGAAATTTTGGCGGTGAGATAAAGTACTTTATCAAACCACTGATGTGGTAATGACTTAACTGCAGGGTAGAGGACGCCTATAGTCTTACCGATACCGGTTGGCGCCTGAACTAATAAAATGTTTTTCTGTTTCGCTGCAGATAGCGTCTCAGACATAAACTGCTTTTGTCCGTCGCGCATATCCAGATGTGGAAATTCAAGGCCGCGAATTGAACGATTTCTGGCATGAATATAATCAAAACGCCGTTTGACGGTTTCAAGATAAAGTTTGCAAGTGGTGTTGAAAAAACTTTCAAGTTCCACTCTGGATAAAACAATAGTCTCGTGACAACTTTTCAATGTATTCGCTGAATAATATCGAAGTTGAACGCGAATTTGATTCAACGCTTCATTTTCTAATAGAAACAGATGCGCATAAGCTTTGGCTTGTGCCATATGAACTTCGTGATATAGTTCTTCGTATTTGTCGTAGAGTCGATTGTGAGTCTTTATCTCGACGATGGTGTAGGCATCTTCGTCCTCAGGAGTTCTCGGGAATAAAATCGCATCAGACCGTCCGGAAACCGAAAGTGAAAATTCTTCAAATTCGACAATAGTATGATGTTGGAGCTCTGATTGTACAATATTATCCGGATACTCTTTCTCAAGCAGTGAAATCACTTTCTGATGCAATCGGGTACCTTCGGCACCCGAAAGATTTGAAAAAATCGCTGATGTCAAATCTCCGGATTGATAAATGAATTCAACCAGAGCTCTGACTGCGACATGCAGTGAATTATTATCTTTATTCATCTCTATCTACTTTCCTGCATCCTTGATATATAACTATTAGTCTTAATTATACAACTGTATCGACTGTTAATCGAATTCTCATCCCCTATTGATTAAAGATAAGAACTAAACATTTTTTGCAACTTCGATAATCCTATCTTTCATTTAGGGTTGTGAATTTTTCTCATTCGGATATAATAATAGTATTGAAATGAACGGCATATCAAAGGAGAGCAGAATATGAAAATTCGTGTCGGTATTTATGGTTACGGCAATCTCGGAAGAGGCGTAGAGTGCGCCATTATGAATAATAACGATATGGAGCTTAAGGCGGTGTTTACTCGTCGTGAGCCAGAACATGTAGAAATTCTATCCAAAAGCGTTCCGGTTTATAAGACAGAAGAGGCCATTTCTATGGAGAAAGACATTGATGTCATGATCCTGTGTGGCGGTAGCGCAACCGATTTGCCCAAGCAAACACCGATGCTTGCGAAATACTTTAATGTTGTTGACAGTTTTGATACGCATGCCAAGATTCCCGAACATTTAGCGGCAGTAAGCGATCGCGCTTTGGTTGGACGCAAGACTGCCGTCATCTCGGTAGGGTGGGACCCGGGCATGTTTTCACTCAATCGCATCTATTCAACAGCGGTATTACCGGTTGGTGATACATATACATTCTGGGGAAAAGGTGTCAGTCAAGGCCATTCCGATGCGATCCGTAGAATCGACGGCGTTATCGATGCTAAGCAGTATACAATTCCTAAGCAGGAAGCACTGGATGCCGTCAGATCCGGATCCAGCCCGGACTTATCGACTCGACAAAAGCATATGAGAGAATGTTATGTTATTGCAAGTGATCATGCCGATCTTGCAGCAATAGAGAATGATATAATAACTATGCCGAATTACTTCGCCGATTACGACACAATCGTTCATTTCATTACTCAAGAGGAACTTGATGCGAATCATTCCGGCATTCCTCATGGAGGGTTTGTTATTCGCACCGGTCGTACCGGTGAAAAACTAGAAAACAATCATCGAATAGAGTACTCTCTTTCTTTGGATTCGAATCCAGAGTTTACCGCCGGCGTTTTAGTTGCTTATGCACGCGCCGCGGTGAGAATGAATCGTGCGGGTAAAAAGGGTGGATACACACCATTCGATATTGCTCCGATTGATTTACTTGTTGAAGGTAGGGAAGAAGTTATCAAGAAGTATCTTTAATAAAAGTGTAAGAACTCAAGCATAAGCACCACTTTTTGATAAGTGGTGCTTTATTCGATTTTTATAAACGGTTCTTATCGGATAGAAATATATATATAAGTATTTTTGCTTTAGTAGTATAATAATCTCATTATTTGTTTGGGTATTTTCGAGACTTAGAGTGAATAATGGTTTGAACGGAATATGTAAAAATCGGAGGGTATTATGTCAAAGCAAAAGAATTCTTTAGACAGTTTAATCGTAGAGGATGAAATCCTCTGGAAAGATCGCAAGAGATATTTCGGATTGCCGATTTCATTCACGGTTTACAGCTTTGACTGCAATCGTCTCTACATTAAAAAGGGATTAATCCACACTACAGTTGACGAGTTGCTACTATATCGCGTGCTTGACATTAAGCTTGCCAGGCGTCTCTCTCAGAAGATTTTCAGGGTTGGGTCGATTATTCTTGATACGGCAGATAAGACACACAACCAAATTACGCTCAAAAACATAAAGGATTCTGAGCGTGTTCGCAAAGCAATCAGCGCAATTGTCGAAAAAGAGCGAGATGAAAAGCGTGTTCTCGGAAAAGAAATGTTCGGAGCAGCCGGCGAAATGGGAGACAACATCGATTTCAACGTCCTGGCTTAATCGATTCAATTTACTTATATTTATTATATGAAAAAAGCTCGGTTTATCACCGAGCTTTTTGGTGCGGGAAACAGGACTTGAACCTGCACGACCTTGCGATCACTAGCACCTGAAGCTAGCGCGTCTGCCAATTCCGCCATTCCCGCAGAACAGATGTTATAATACTAGATTGACAAGCAAATTGCAAGAGTTCAAAATAGACAAGGTTCTTCGTTTAAACGACTCTCAAAATCATACGAATCAGGTGAATTATGAACAATCAAAATTATTCTGAATTTAAGGCTTTGATCAAAAATAAATCTGTCGCTGTCATCGGCGTCGGTATTTCGAATCGACCACTTATTCGTTTTTTGCACGCACTCGGTGCAAAGATATCGGCTTTTGATCGATTAGATTCTGATGATGCCGTGTTAATGACTACTAAATCCGAATTTAAGGCTCAGGGCATTTCCTTGCAGTGGCACACTGGAGAACACTATCTTCAATCATTGTCCTCGGGTGACTACGACTTTGTATTTAAGACCCCTAAGTTTCGAGATGATTCACCTGTGTTAAAGACCTTGCGTCAAAAAGGATCCATTCTAACTTCGGAGATGGAAGTATTTATGACGTTATGCCCGGCCCGAATCATTGCCGTTACCGGTAGTGACGGAAAAACGACCACCACCACACTGATATCCGAAATCTTAAAGGCTGAAGGCTATAATGTTCATCTCGGTGGAAATATTGGAACCCCGCTACTAGATCGTATTGAGACCATTGAATCATCAGATTTTGTCGTTCTCGAACTCTCGTCCTTCCAGTTGATGACAATTTCCCAAAGATGCAATGTCGCCGTAATCACCAATATTTCTCCGAATCACCTTGATTTTCACTCAGATTATGAAGAGTATATTAGTTCTAAAATGAATATATTTCGAAGTCAGACCCTTTTTGATCGTTTGGTTATCAATGCGGATAATGACATTACCAAGGAATTTATAGGTCAACAAAAGGGTTCGCTATCTTGTTTTTCACTCGAAAACACTTTGCATTTTGAGAATGTACCATCATCAGAATCCGTTGTTTTCTTGAAGGATAATCATATTTTCCTTCAAACCCAAGATCAGACTGAAGTGATTATGAATGCTGACGATATTCTCATACCCGGTCGTCACAATATCGACAACATGCTTGCCGCCATCGGTGCTACACACCCTTTTGTCCGGAACAACGCGATTGTTCAGGTTGCGAAGCAATTTCCCGGCGTTGAGCATCGAATTGAATTTGTTGAATCCGTAAATAATCGTCGCTTTTACAATAGTTCCATCGACACCAGCCCGACTCGAACAATTAATACAATGGAAGCGCTTGCACTTCGATCTGAGCGCGGCGTCTTGATTGCCGGTGGCCAGGATAAAAAATGCGATTATACAGGTCTCGGGACGGCCATCGCTAGCGTTTGTCATAGCGTCGTTCTGTATGGTGATAATTCGGACTTGATTCGTGATACTGTTTTTAAGGAATGCGGGGAAAATCTTGTGCAGATTTCCGATGCAGCCAACTATGATGAGGCTATCCGCATTGCATATCAAATGAGCAGGGAAGGCGATGTGATTATATTGTCTCCGACCGGTACAAGTTATGATTATTTTCGGCATTTTGAGGAGAGAGGTAATCTCTATAAAGATTTGGTAAGGCGTTTTGCGAAGGAACTTCAATGAAGATTTTCGATTGGGGCTTGACGAGAGAAAATAAACTATGATATCTTGAGACAAATTGATTCAAACGTATCAATTCGTAATTAGACAACTGAATATTCGATACCAAACACGATGATTAGGAATAGTAGAAGGAATTTTCGACATCAGAGAGTTGCCGGCTGGTGCAAGGCAATGTCAGAGAATCTTTTGAACTCACCTTGGAGTGCGCTCGTTGAACGTGATAATCACAATTAGATGGAGTCGGAGGCCAACCGTTACAGTGGCAAGATATCAGGGTGACCTCGTATCTGTAAGAGCGCCTTATTTGGCGAATTGGAGTGGTACCGCGGAAGTATATTTATACCTTTCGTCTCTATTATTGAGACGAAAGGTTTTTTGTTTTTTTGGAGGTAAATATGACAAACATACTTTTTAATCATTTTGGATCGGTGATATCGTGCCTATGAGTTTGCTTTGCTTTTGACTACTGATTCTGAAAACCAGCGAATAAATTTATTGGAGGATACGAAAATGAAAAATGCAGACAGATACAAGAAAATGCCGGGCGTTCAAATAAATAATCGTGAATGGCCGACAAAAGAAATTACGAAAGCTCCAATTTGGTGTAGTGTTGATTTGCGCGATGGTAATCAAGCTTTGGAAATTCCAATGAACTTGGAGCAAAAATTGAATTATTTCAAATTTTTGGTTGATATCGGATTTAAAACAATAGAAATTGGTTTTCCTGCCGCCTCAGATACTGAGTATGAGTTCTGTCGATATTTGATCGATAATGGCATGATTCCGGATGACGTTGCTATTCAAGTCCTGACGCAGTCAAGAGAACATATCATCGCTAAAACCATTGAGGCATTAAGAGGCGCGCCAAAGGCTGTCGTGCACTTATATAACTCAACTTCAACGTTACAGCGTGAAGTCGTATTTCGTTTTGGCAAGGCCGAATGCATTGATTTGGCGGTTACCGGTGCGAAAATGATCAAAGATGCGGTTGAAAAAGACGACAGTCGTACCGAATGGTTTTTCGAGTATTCTCCGGAAAGTTTTTCGGGCACAGAGCCGGAATTTGCCGTTGAGATTTGTGATCGAGTTTTAGATGTATGGCAACCAACTTCCGAAAAGAAAGCCATTATCAATTTACCTGGGACCGTTGAAATGTCTACGCCAAACATCTTTGCAGACCAAGTTGAATATTTCTGTAAAAATACGAAATGGCGTGATCATATTATTGTTTCCATTCACCCACATAACGATCGCGGGACCGCCGTAGCAGCGACCGAATTGGGACTGATGGCCGGTGCTGACCGAGTTGAAGGCACTTTGTTTGGCAACGGCGAACGAACCGGAAACGCGGATATTGTCACAATTGCAATGAATATGTACATGCATGGCATTGACCCCGAGCTGGATTTTTCTGATATGAATCGTGTCGTGGAAGCATATGAAGAAGCGACAAATTTAGATGTCCATATTCGTCATCCATGGGCCGGCAAGTTAGTGTTTACAGCATTCTCGGGTTCTCATCAAGACGCTATTAACAAAGGCATGAAGGCAATGCAAAAACACGCGGATCATTGGGAAGTACCTTATCTGCCCATCGATCCTATGGATGTTGGGCGTAGTTACGATCCGATTATTAGAATCAACAGCCAGTCCGGAAAAGGTGGCGTTTCTTACATATTGGAGAATCAGTTTGGATTGCACTTACCCAAACCATTCCAGAAGGCAATAGGTGCCTTGTGTACCTCAGTATCCGATCAAATGCAGTGTGAATTAAACGGGAAACAAATTTTCGACCTGTTTGATGACACATTTGTTAATATCAAATCCCCTTATGAATTGGCAGGGTATAAAGAAGAGTCTATAAGCGAAAGTCATGTTAATGTCCATGTGACTTTGATGCACAATGGCAAACGCATAGAAGTCATTGGCGCCGGAAACGGTCTGTTAGATGCATTCTGTGACGGCTTTCACAAGTATTCTGGAGATAAAGTCAGCATAACGATGTACAACGAGCATGCGATGAAAAGCGGATCGGATTCAGCAGCTATCACATATGTCGAAATTGAAGATTCCGGTAGGCAAAAACATTTGGGTGCGGGAATTTCAAGTTCAGTGACGAAATCATCGTTACGAGCTGTGATTAGTGCAATCAATATGATGATCCATACTCGAGAAATAAATTGATCACATGATTCGCAAATGGCATGTCAATTGCTTAATAATGCCAAAATAGAATCTATTTAAAATCTTTCAAATGATGAAACGTACAACGGAAACAATATAGAAAGATTCAAATCAAGAGCAGAAATAGAAATCAGCGCATCATAAGTCGATGCGCTGATTTTTTGTAGTGATGAGGCTGAGATATAAAAGTATAATGAAAGACATCCAGTTGGCTTAATATAGATTGATCAACATCAGACGATGTACTGTCAGAATATAATCAGAATGAATGCGCGCCTGAAATCAAGGAAATTTCCTCCTTCCAATTAAACAAAACATACATTTTGTTTAATTGGAAGTATTATTCACGAGGGATTATTTATTGCTCCTCTCAATATTTATGCAGAAAAAATGATGACAAGGGATATTACAAAAGGTCATAATCATCAACGCGACAAAACACACATAATCATCGAACAATTCTATCCATGAGTGAGAAAACTAAGTTCGTATATGCACCAGTGTACATAAAAATACTATTCGATCTCTTCGCCGGCTATCGTTGTTGAAGTCATTGAATCATCTGTAGCATCAGACTCCGTTGTAGAAGTAATAATACTCTCCCCGTCCGAGAACATGACAATGTCATCGTCCCGATGATCTGTAAAAGGATCGTTCTCTGTTAGTTGTGTAAAATCATTGATTCCAAATATTTGTTTATAGTTCTTAGGATCTAGAACAGGCAAAATACTCTTGACGATCATAATTAATACAACAAGAATTATTGCTAATGCAAGAGACGTTCGGATTAGACGTAGGACTCTAGCCATACGGTACTTAGAATCTACATAGGCCTTCGTCGTGTATCCCACCAAGCTATAGACGCGATTGGGCGTCTTGCGTCTCGGTCGCCTTCTATACTCATTAATACGTCTCTTATACTCGTTAGAAATCTGATGTGGGATATTCTTAATGAATCGAACCGTGCTACGTCCCATTGACGTAATAACATCAGATATGGTTAATCCCAAGTGACGAATGCTTCCCATCACTTGTCCGGATTCAATTAGTCGATGTTGGTCCTTCTTCATCCGTACGATTCCTCTTTGCGTTTCTACTTATGAAATTATAGCACAATTATCGCTACGTAAACAAAATCAAAATCCACGGAAACGAACAATCGTTTGACATTGAACATAGGTAATGCTAGTATTTTTATAAGATATTAATCAGGAGGTCGCTCATGGATACGACTAAGAATAAGTTTACCAGAAGCAACGTCGAACAGACGGTAGAGTCTGTATACCAGTTCATTGTTCGCTATCTTAGAGAGAATTCTTACCCCCCGTCTGTTCGAGAAATTTGTAATGGTGTTGGCATTAAGTCAACTTCGACTATACACGCCCATTTAAAGCGTCTTCAGGATCAGGGCCGAATCGAATACACGCCCGGCAAGCGAAGAGCCATTATGGTTCCTGAGTTTCAGAACGATAGTCTAGATATTACTCGATTACCTTTACTCGGTGCAGTAACGGCCGGAGTGCCAATCTTAGCAGAGCAGAATATTGAGCGAACCCTCCCCTTCTCGTCAGATTTCCTTTCTTCAGGTGAACATTTTGTTCTCAAGGTTCGAGGCGATAGTATGATTGATGCTCATATCATGGACGGCGATTATGTCATCGTTAAGCGACAGCCGACGGCTCGACTCGGCCAGATTATTGTAGCGTTAATCGGTGAGGAAGCAACCGTCAAGACACTATCCGAACTTGATGGTTTACCATACCTTATGCCTCAGAACGATGCATTTGATCCTATCCCTTTTTGCACCGAAGAATGTCATATATTGGGTATTGTTACGGGCTTATTCAGGAACGGCGTCTGAGTTAACGAATAAAGCAATTATTGGTTGAACCCGGAGCTGATCCGTCCTTTTCTACCAGTACGATTTCGATGCCTTCTAATCGTTTGGAATGACCCTGCGAACCCGATTCTTCGCCATTCTTAGCCCATCCCAACCATCCATAATCTTGAATATGAACCCTGTAATATACATCAAAATGATTAGCCATATCTCCGGTCAACAAAATTTTTATGCCCTCAAGCCGAAGCGATCTTCCAC